>NZ_CVTN01000081.1:46413-130247 GCF_900004915.1 Pseudomonas sp. 31 R 17 | reverse complement strand
GTTCGGCCAGCGTGGTTTAACGGGGCGCCTGAGATCAAGATCAAAAGCCAGATCAAGAGCGACTCGCTTCGCATCGTGGTTACGGTTGGGCGCTACAGAGTTGTGTAGATACCTGTGCCCCCTCCCATCTTTGATCCTGCGGTGATCTTTAGAGAGCGATTGGCTTGCGGCCGGCGAACGAGTGCGCCAGGGTGCCGCCGTCGACCAGTTCAAGCTCGCCACCCAGTGGCACGCCATGGGCAATACGTGAGGTGATCAGCCCCTTGTTGGTCAGCAACTGGGCGATGTAGTGCGCCGTCGCTTCGCCTTCAACGGTAGGATTGGTCGCCAGAATCACCTCGGTGAAGGTCCCCTGTTCTTCGATCCGCGCCACCAGTTGCGGAATGCCGATGGCTTCCGGCCCCAGGCCATCGAGCGGCGACAGATGGCCCTTGAGCACGAAGTAACGCCCGCGGTAGCCGGTCTGCTCCACCGCATACACATCCATTGGCCCCTCCACCACACACAGCAGCGTGTCGTCGCGACGTGGGTCGGCACATTGCGGGCAGAGTTCTTCTTCGGTCAGGGTGCGGCATTGGCGACAGTGGCCCACGCCTTCCATGGCCTGGCTCAGGGCCTGGGCCAGGCGGGTACCGCCGCTGCGATCACGCTCCAGCAGTTGCAGCGCCATACGCTGGGCAGTTTTCTGGCCCACGCCCGGCAAGGTACGCAGGGCGTCGATCAGTTGGCGAATCAGGGGGCTGAAGCTCATGGGCGAAGGGTCCGACAAAACAACGAGACGCGGTTTATACCCGCGCCTCGGATTAGCGTCAAATGCTCAATCCTGCGCGACGCGTACGACCAACTTGCCGAAGTTGCGCCCCTCGAGCAAACCGATAAACGCTTCGGGCGCTTGCTCCAGGCCCTCGACCACGTCTTCGCGGAACTTGATCTTGCCCTCGCGAACCCAGGGCGCCATGGCGCTGAGGAACTCCGGCTGGCGATCACCGTAGTCGTCAAACACGATAAAGCCCTGGATGCGCACACGCTTGGTCAGCAAGGTGCGCTGCAGCGCCGGCAGACGATCCGGGCCGCTTGGCGCCTCGTGGGCGTTATACCCGGCGATCAGCCCGCACAGGGGCACCCGCGCCTTGGGGTTGAACAACGGCATTACGGCATCGAACACCTTGCCGCCGACGTTCTCGAAATAGATGTCGACGCCATTGAAGCAGGCCTGGGCCAGCTCGTCGGCAAAGTGTTCGCTCTTGTGGTCGATGCAGGCATCGAAACCCAGCTCATCGACCACATAGCGGCACTTTTCCGCACCGCCGGCAACGCCCACTACGCGCAAGCCCTTGAGCTTGGCCACCTGGCCCACCACCGAGCCCACTGCGCCGGAGGCCGCGGCCACGACCAGGGTTTCACCGGCCTTGGGCTGGCCGATGTCCATCAGGCCCATGTAAGCGGTCATACCGGGCATGCCCAGCACCCCCAGGGCCATCGACGGGCTGGCCAGGCCGTTGGGCACCGGCATCAGGTTGCGGCCATCGGAGATACTGTGGCTTTGCCAGCCGGTGGAACCAACCACCAGGTCGCCCACCTCGAATTTCGGGTTGCGTGATTGCTCGACACGGCTGACTGCGCCACCGGTCATCACGTCGTCGATTTCCACGGGCGCTGCGTACGACGGCGCGTCGCTCATGCGTCCGCGCATGTAAGGGTCCAGCGACAGGTAGAGTGTCTTGAGCAGCACCTGGCCGTCGGCCAGCTCTGGCAGGTTTACGCGTTCGAGGCGGAAGTTTTCCGGGGTCGGCGCGCCTTGAGGGCGTGAGACCAGCACAATGCGTTGGTTCAGTGTGGATTCTTGAGGCATGAAGGGGCTCCTTTAGCGAATGCATCGGTATAGGGTGCAGACCCTGCTTGCTGTGCCAGGGTTCAGATCTTGTAGGCACAAACAAAAATGCCAGGCACGAGGCCTGGCATTGGAGTGCAGCTAAAGCCTGCCGATCAGAACGGCAGCTTCATGCCCGGTGGCAGTTGCATGCCGGCGGTCATGCCGCCCATTTTTTCCTGGCTGCTGGCTTCGATCTTGCGCACCGCGTCGTTGACGGCAGCGGCGAACAGGTCTTCCAGCACTTCACGGTCGTCATCGCTGACGCCTTCGAGCAGGCTTGGGTCGATGCTGACGCGCTTGATGTCGTGACGACCGGTCATCACCACGCTGACCATATCGCCACCGGCTTTACCGGTGACTTCGGCGTTGGCCAGTTCTTCCTGCATCTTGGCCATCTTTTCCTGCATCTGCTGCGCCTGCTTCATCAGGCCGGCCATGCCACCTTTCATCATGGGAATCACCTCAAAAGTACGTGGATCAAAAGAATCGCCCGGTTCATGACGCCTGGGGCGCCGGGGCTTCGACAGGTTCAATAGTATCGTGACGGACGACCGCACCGAACTGTTGCATCATTTGTTGGATAAGCGGATCAGCCTGGATCGACGCCTCGGCGTCGCGCTGGCGGTTCAGGCGTCGGCGCGTCGCAGCCTGGGCCGGGGTTTCCTGCTCGGGCTTGATCAGCTCGATGGCGATGGTCAGCGTGCGCCCATGGTACTGGTTGAGCGCGTCGTTCAGACGGCGCTGCTGGGTGGCATTGAACAAGGCGCTGTGGGCCGGGTCCAGGTGCAGGAGCCAGTGGTCGCCGTCGATGGCAATCAACGTGCAGTTGGCGGCGATACTGCCGGTCATGCCCGAGATCGGCAACTTTGGAAACAATTCCAGCCATTGCAGGGCCAGGCCGGTGGCCGGGGCCGCAGCGGGCTCCACTTCCGGCTCGGGGGCCGGCTCGGCGGTGTGTTCGCTGGCGAGTTCGTCCAGGTAGCTGTAGGCCGAATCCATGTCCGGCTCGATGTAGTCTTCGTCCAGCGGCGGTTCATCGTCGAGGTCGATGCCGGGCGTGGCCGCCTCGACCTGGGCCACGGTCGGCTCCGGCACCGGCGCCGATACCCACTCCGGCGCATCCAGCACTACGCTGTCCGGGGTCGGCGCGGGCATTGGCGTCAGTTCGGGCTGCTCGCCGGTGGTGTCCAGTACCGGCTCCACGGCGGGCTGTTGCTCGGGCTCGACGGGCGCTTCAACCGGGTCGTTCCAGGGCAGATCCACCACCGGGGCGATTTGCGGCTCAGGCTCAGGCTCAGCCTCGATCAGCGCTTCAGGCTCGGCCACCGGGGCGGCAACCACCGGCTCGGCAACCGCTGGGGGTGCAACCGCCACTGGCGCGACGACCGCCGCACCAGCCACTGGTTTGGCGGAATCAGCTGTGGCCTGGCTGATCCCCACTGGCTTTAGCGGCTGTCTCGGCGCATCCGCCGAGTCGGCGGGCCGGAAGGCGAGCATGCGCAGCAGGACCATCTCGAACCCCCCGCGCGGGTCCGGCGCCAGGGGCAGGTCGCGACGGCCGATCAGGCCCATCTGGTAATAGAACTGCACGTCTTCGGCCGGCAGCGCCTGGGCCAGCGCCAACACGCGGTCGCGGTCGCCATGGCCGTTGTCGACCGCCTCAGGCAATGCCTGGGCAATGGCGACGCGGTGCAGCACGTTGAGGATTTCCGAGAGCACGCCATTCCAGTCCGGCCCCTGCTCCGACAAGTGGCGCACGGCTTCGAGCAAGGCCTTGGCATCGCCCTCGATCAGCGCATGCAGCACGTCGAACACCTGGCCGTGGTCCAGCGTGCCGAGCATGGCGCGCACATCGGCGGCCAGGACCTTGCCTTCACCAAAGGCGATGGCCTGGTCGGTGAGGCTCATGGCATCACGCATCGAGCCATCGGCAGCGCGGCCCAGCAACCACAGTGCGTCGTCTTCGAACGGTACGTTCTCGACGCCCAGCACGTGGGTCAAATGCTCGACCACCCGCTCGGGGGTCATGTTCTTCAGGGAGAATTGCAGGCACCGCGACAAAATCGTCGCAGGAAGTTTCTGCGGGTCGGTGGTGGCCAGGATGAATTTGACGTAGGGCGGCGGCTCTTCCAGGGTCTTCAACAGCGCGTTGAAGGAGTGGCTGGACAGCATGTGCACTTCGTCGATCAGGTAGACCTTGAAGCGGCCACGGCTCGGTGCGTACTGCACGTTGTCGAGCAGTTCGCGGGTGTCTTCGACCTTGGTGCGGCTCGCGGCGTCGATCTCGATCAGGTCGACGAAACGCCCTTCGTCGATCTCGCGGCACACCGAACAGGTGCCGCACGGTGTCGAAGTGATACCGGTTTCACAATTCAGGCATTTGGCGATGATGCGCGCAATGGTGGTCTTGCCCACGCCGCGGGTACCGGTGAACAGGTAGGCGTGGTGCAGCCGCTGGCTGTCCAAGGCATTGATCAGAGCCTTGAGCACATGGGTCTGGCCGACCATTTCGCGGAACGAGCGCGGACGCCATTTACGTGCAAGAACCTGATAACTCATCGAAAACCGTCGCAACTGGGAAGCGGGAGGCGGTAATGCTAGCGGAGCAAGGGGGAAATTGCATCCGGCACGCTCGTCTTATCTGACTAAGCGCTCCTCAGAGGCCTGATCCTGCACCGGCTGTACGCCGCAAACAACGCGCCCAGCGCGCCTCCAGGCCGATAGCAGCGACACTGGCCAGCACCATCAGCCCGCCCAGCAACACCTGCAGGGTCATGCGCTCGCCCAGCAGCATCGCCGCCATGATCATCGCTACGGGCGGGATCAGGTACATCGCCACCGAGGCGCGGCTGACTTCAACGTGCTTGAGCACGTAGCCCCAAGCCAGATAGGCCAGGGCACTGGGAAAAATACCGAGCACCAGCACCGCCATGTTGTCCGGCAGCGGTGCCCGTGCCACTGCAGCGGGCAGACCTGGCAGGTTCACGCACAGCATCAAGGTGCCGGACCAGACCATATAGCAGGCCAGCGTCAGCGGGCTGTAGCGGTAAGCGTAATGTCGCAGGACAGCGAAATACACGCTCCAGGACAGGGCCGCCAGCAGGATCAGCAAACCGCGTGGGTCCATCTCGGCCATGCCATGATCACCCCGGATCACCACCAGCACACCCCACAAGCCCAACAGCACACACCCCCAGCGCCAGGCACTGACCCGCTCTTTCAGGCAGAAAAACGCAATCAACACGCTGAACAGCGGTGCCGACTGCGCCAGCACGCTGGACGCCGACGCGGTCACCCATTGCTGGCCGCTATTGAGGCAGGTGTGGTGCAGGAACACCCCGAAAAAACCCAGCACCAGCAGCCACGGCAAATCCCGCAGGCGCGGCCGGCCAATGCCCGCCACCAGCGCCACCGCGCCCATGAACACCGAGGCGATCAGGAAGCGCAGCAACGCCAGTTGCCCAGGGCTGTAGCTGTGCAAGCCGATGTGCACGCCAATCGGCGAATACGCCCAACAGAGAATCACGACGGCAACGACTAGCGTAAGCTTCACAGCAGATGGGGCATTCATCGACGGCATCCGGGGCACAGGGAAGGAATGCCGTCAGTTTTGGCCCGCGCCAGGCGCAGCACAATTAAGCGTTTCTGACTTCTGAGATCACTGGAACTGAGCAATGGAACTGGCCCAACTGAAAATGGTGCGAGCCGTGGCGCAAACCGGCAGCGTGGCGCAGGCTGCTCTGCAATTGCACTGCGTGCCCTCCAACATCACCACGCGCATCAAGCAGCTGGAAAGCGAGTTGGGCACGCCCTTGTTCATCCGTGCCGGACGCGGGCTGGCGATCAGCGCCGCCGGGGAGATTTTCCTGGATTATTGCGAGCGCATCCTGGCGCTGGTGGAGGAGTCCAAACGCGCGCTGGATGCCACGGCGACGCCTCGCGGCACGCTGCGCATCGGCGCGGTGGAGTCCAGCGCCAGCGGGCGCCTGCCGCCGCTGCTGGCCGAGTACCACCGGCGCTACCCTGAGGTCAGCCTGGAACTGGTCACCGGCGCCTGGGCGCAGTTGCTGGACGACCTGCAGCACCATCGCCTCGATGTGGCGCTGGTAGCCGCCAGTGGAAAACACCCGAAGCTGGAACACAGCGTGGTTTACAGCGAACGCCTGGTATTGATCGCCAGCGCGTCGAGCGCGCCCATCACCGGCGCCGCAGACCTGGCCGGCCGCACATTATTGGTGTGGCCGCCCGGCTGCCCCTACCGCGCCGCCCTGGAAAACTGGCTCAAGCCCCATGACGTCAAGCCGGCGATTGCCAGCTATGCCAGCTGGGGCACGATCATCGGTTGCGTCAGCGCCGGAATTGGCGTCGCTTTGGCCCCCGAGGGCATTCTGGCGCGCTATGAGCAGACCAATCAGCTGACATCGTATCGCTTTGAAGCGCTGGCCCCCGTAGACAACCTGCTGTTCTGGCACACAAGCACCCAACGGCACCTGGCACGGGACGCGTTCGCCGGGCTGCTGCGCGAAACCTTCGGCTGACACAGTCCAAAATGTGGGAGGGGGCTTGCAGTTAGTTAAGCGTACACCGCTCCCTGTAGGAGCGAGCTTGCTCGCGAAAAACTCACAGGCACCGCGTTCATTCAGGAAGCACGCGTTATCGTTGACGTTTTTCGCGAGCAAGAGCTAGGCGCCCCCCTCGCTCCTACAGACTGGCATTAGGGCTTGCCCTCTCCCACATTTTTTAGAGCTGCGGTGCAGTCAACCGTGTGTACTGGTCCTGGCTGATCCAGCCCGTGAACGAACGCTCGTCAGCATTGATAAATTCCACCTGCGCCCAGCCGTCCTTGAACGCCAGTACGCCCACCACATTATTTTTGACGATGTAGGGACGCTTTGTCGCTTTGGCGCCCGGCGTTTTCAACAGGTAGGCCTTTTCGGCCGATACCGTCACCAGGCCGATCCATTTTTTCCGGGCGGTCCGGCTCAACTCCAGACCCGTAGCGATGTCCGGCATCAACACATTGATACAACCTGGATGCTGGCGACCTTGCTCCACGGTCAGGGTCACGCCGTCGGCCGCTACCGCTACGCTGCCGGGATAAGCCGCCTCGCGCCAGGTGGTCAGCGCTTCGGGCTTACCTTGCAGAAAGAAGCTGCACCCGCGCGTCACGCCCTCGCCCATCGCCTCCGAGTAGAATCCCTCGACCTGCTGCTGCGGTGTCACCGCCAGCATCAGCCCTTCGTACTTGCCCGACTGCAACGCGGCGGGCCCTGCAAACGCAGGCACCACGACGCATAACGACAACACACCCATCGCCAGAAAACGCATCATCCTATTTCTTCCCTTCCAGTACGTCGTAGGCCTGCTTCATCAGCACGTCGTAGTTGCCGTAGTCTTCACCGTTATAGTTGCGCGCCATGGCCGTAAAGTCCTTGTTTTTCATGGCCGTCATCAACGCGGTATTTTTGCCGCACAGGCTCAGATAGGCCTTGAGCTGATTGCCGGCATTGATCTTCAAGGCCGCCACGAACTCGAACACGGTCTTGAATCCGCAAGACGCGAAATTGAACCCCATGATCTGGAACATGCCCCACGAGGCCGACAGCAACGCCGCTTCCTGATCCAGGGCAAACGCGGTGGCCATGGTTTCCCAGGCCTTGACCTGGTCCTTGTTGTTGGCCTGCCATTGCGGGCCGGCTTTTTTCTTGTAGACGTACGACAACAGCGGGTGCGACTGGTCGTAAATGTGCTTGGTGTACTTGCGAAAGTGATGGCCCTCGAAGGCGATGATCGGCAACTTCGCCGGCCCGAAGCCCACCTTTCCGCCCGACTCGATCGTGGCGAACGCCTTGATGACATTCACCGAGATGCCGTTACCCAGCTGCTTGGCGGCGTTCTGAAAGTCAGTGTCGCTGAGCGTCATACCGCCATCGCAAGTGGACTGCATCATCAACTGTCGGTTACGCCGTTCGGCCTCGATCACCGCACGCACCTGGTTCAGGTAGACATTGACGGTGGCCTGCACCGCATCGGCGTTGTTATTGCCGAAGGCATTGAGAAAACTCGGAATGCGCATCGTCGGGAAGGCCGTCACCGGCACCTTCAACGCCTCTTCGATCAAGCTGTTGAAGGTCCGACCGGTAGGGTCGATCACGCCATCGGGATGGGCGTACTTGAGATGACGGAACTGGTATTGGCTGATGCACTGCACCAATTGGCCGTCGCATTTGCCGTTTTCGGGCAGGGCGAAACCCAGCTTGGGAATGATCAGGTTGAACAGATACTGGATGCACTGAACATCGGCGGGCAAGTTGCGGGCTTTACCAGGCGTGCCGACCGAGGCACTGATAAGACGAGGTAACCCTTGCAGGCTTTTCATGACAGACATCCTTGTAAGGTAAAGAAGCGATTGCGCTTCGATATCAAGTCCACGCCCTTGTCATACTCTGAAACAAGTGGCCGGCGGAAGCTAACAAGGTGCCTTGAGGTTGTCTAGAGAGGCTTTCGAAAGTTGTGAATCAGCCAGAGTAAATCACTCAGTAGCCATGCATATCGCGGGTCTTCTGATACTGGTGGTAGTCGATCCATTCGACCACGTCATAAGGCAGATAAAGCTGCACCGTGGCGCGGGAGATCGCGATGTACACCGCGCACAGACGCTGATCGAACGCATAGGCATCCTGGAATTTCACATTGGTGAGCAGTTCGGGCGTGAGCAGCACCCTTTCGAACTCCATGCCGCCGGCGTCTTGCGCCAGCATCAATAAACAGCGCTCACCCGGGTGGCCGCTGAGCCGGTTCAAGCGTGTCACGTCGGCCACGTTGAAGCCTTTTTCCAGCTTGGCCTCGACCCACAGAAATGCTTCATCGAACCGGCACGCGTCGCGCACCTGCTGCCAGTCGGCCATGTCGCTGAAAAACGGATGAGGTCCACGGTCGCTGTACTCGCTGCCATAGAATTCGGGCTTGAACAACGCGATGACGGTTTCCATGAAGTACTTGAGATCCTGCTGCGCCTCATTGCCGGCAAATGTGCAGGCGCAACGCTCTTCGCTCAGTTGAATGAGCCACTTCATGGTGTCCCAGTGGGAGGCGGTCAGCACCACGCACCCTGGCGGCGGCACAAAGCCCTGGGGATACAGTTCGATACCGACGTCCGCATCCCGCGCCCCCTCGAAGAGTACCTTACTTTTCTGCGAGTGCCGGCTGATCAGCGGATTGACCAGGCGCTCGACATTGCGCCCGGAGCGCACCGAATAGCTCACATCGGTGTGGCGAACCTCACGGGCGCGCTTGACCGGCAACCCGCTGGCCTGCTGATACTCGTCGCCCAGGGTGATCAGCACCTGGCGCCCGCGCTCGATGATTTGCAGCAGGGGCGCCGGAATGTCCTGGCTCTCGTCGATCAGCACATGGGTATAGCGCTCAGGCACCACACTGCCCGCGAGGCTGGCGCGCTTGATCAACAACAATGCTTCAAACCCGGTGTGACTGCTCCAGGCCGGATTTGCCTCAAGGTAGGTCCATAACCGGCTGGAATATTCGACAAGCACCTTGGCATCGACGCTGGACAGCGCTTGCTTGAAGTGCGGCAGATGCTTGGCCGACAGGCTGTAATCCCAGGAGCCGCAGTAGTTTTCAAGCACCTTGAGGCAGATATCCAGCAGCGCCTGCCCTTCCAGATGGCGAAAACCGAAGATGTTCAGTTCCTGCGCCAGCGAGTGCTTGCTCGAAACGCGCACTTGGGTATTCAGCGGCTGTGGCCTTGGGCCATGCAACAAGACGTGGGCAAACCCGTGGAAGGTTTGCCCGGCCTTTCTCTCCCGCACGCCCACCATGCGCGCGCGCAGGGTTTCCAGCTTTGCCGGTGTACGTGCCAGCAACAAGGTCTTTTCGGGGCGCAGATGCTCCATCAGCGCCACCAGCAGGTGACTCTTGCCAATGCCGGCGTACCCTTGCACGTGCAGGTCTTCGTTCAGGTTGGCGCGAAAGGTCCTGACCAGCTTGTCCTGCTCGGCGCTCAACCAGCGCTCGCGGTGCCTGGGCGTGACCATCTGCTGGCGGAAGGGATTGTTGGCCTTGAGGTGACGGACTTTGTACTCGACGTCCCATTGGCCGTCGGGCAATAAATACTCTCGCGCCTGGACTTCATCCGCTAACAGAAAACGCAACTTCAGGCTCTTGACCACATTGAGACCGAAGTACAGCTTGCGCGGGTCAAACAACCGTTGTGCCTCCGACAGCAAGCTCACAGCGGCCGAATGCCTGCCCTGCGCCGCCCAGCCAATCAGTTTGGCCAGCACCCTTTCAGCGCCCACTGCACTCAACTCGTGTTCCGGCATTTGCGCCAGATTCTGGATAACCAACACAGCGGCCAACTCCGGCTCACTCAGGGCCAGCAGCGCACCCGCACCGTCAGAACCCAACAAACCCGCACAGGTTTCATCGGTGATCGGCAAGAACACGGGGCTGGATAAATCAAAATGTTCCGAGTGCATACAGCCTCATGGCCAGGAGAGAGACGCTTGGGAGTATGCCACCAGTCGTGGAAGGGTCGTCATGCACTGCGCAATAAGCGTCACAGATGACTGGCTGAATAACTGAGATTTTTTTGGGAGGGTATTGCAGGAGGGAGCGTTATGGAGGCAACCCCACCAGCCACACCCCGGCACACAATGTTCCCGCTGTGGCTGCTGCCTTCCGGCTCTGACCAGGTTCACGGGTAATCGTTGCGGGGGGACCGATGGGGTCACCATAACGACGCTGGCCTCTCGGCAAGCGGGGCCATTGTACCGATCTGATCGGAAGTTACAACCGTAAAAAATGAGAAGCTTCAAGTACTTGCCATGGCCTTCAACGATGACGCTCTCCCAATCACTCTGTAGGAGCGAGCTTGCTCGCGAAAAACGTCAACGATAACGCGGGCTTTCTGAATGAACGCGGTGCCTGTGAATTTTTCGCGAGCAAGCTCGCTCCTACAGACTGGCATGGGGGCTTGTCCCCTCCCGCATTTCTTTATCATTGTGCCTGCAGGACCTGATCAGCCCTGCCGCCCTCTTCCTGGATGACCAGGTGGATAAAGTGCAACTTGGCTATCACCGCCGGCGGCAGCACGAAGGGGTAGAAATCCGGCTGGCCCATGGCGCGGGACAGTTCGTTGAGCATGCCGGCCAGTTCGATCCAGGCGTTGACGAAGGAGAGGAATGCCGCTCCACCAGGGTGTTCGGGGTCGTACAGGGTGGTCAGGGGAAACGGCTGGTAATCAAGGTCCATCTCCCGAGCGCTCATGCCAAACCCCAGGGCGGTGTCCACCGCGTCCATCATGTGCAGGTAGTGCGCCCAGGTCTCGGCCCAATCTTCCCAGGGGTGCATGGTGGCGTAGGCGCTGACGCAGGTTTGCTGCCAGTCCGGGCGTGGGCCGTTCTGGTAGTGCTGATCGAGCGCATCGGCATAACTGGCGCGTTCGTCGCCGAACAGGTTGCGAAACGGCTCGAGCCAGTGGCTGTTGGCGATCAGGCGGTCCCAGTAATAGTGGCCGACCTCATGGCGGAAGTGACCGAGCAAGGTGCGATAGGGCTCGTGCATCTGTACGCGAACCTTTTCACGGTGGGCGTCGTCGGCTTCCTTGATATCGAGGGTGATCAGGCCGTTGGCGTGACCGGTCGTGGGCACATTGCCTTGCAGGTCGATGCCGACGAAGTCGAACGCCAGGCCGGTGTCTTCGTCGACGCTTTTGGGCACCACCTGCAGGCCCAGGCTGATCAGTTGGGCCACCAGTCGGCGCTTGGCGGTTTCCACCTTGCGCCAGCGCTCGGGATTTTCCGCGATGGACAAATCCGGGATGGTGCGGTTCAGGCTGCACGCTACGCACAGGGCCGAGGTGCTGTGCGCCGGAATCAGCCAGTTGCAGGCCGCCGGGGTCTGGAGGTTGGCGCAGCGGCGAAAGGCGCCGGCGTCGAGATTGGCGTCCAGCAGCCAGGTGTCAGCCACCGGACCTGGTTGCAGTGAAGACAAGCGGCTTTGCTGCGGGTGGTAGCCCAGCAGCGCCGAGCAAGCCAGGCACTGGCTGTTGCGAAAGAACAAGGACTGGCCGCAGCGGCATTGCCATACCTTGCTGTTACGCGAGGATCCGGCCATGAACGGTGCGGCGATGCGCGTGCTGAGTTGCTCGAAGTAGCGAAACATGGCGATCTCTCCCAGGGGTGACTGAGACTAGATCATTTCCCTCGCAGGATCGTTCCCACGCGTGGGAACGATCGTCAGACGGGGATGTTGTGCCTGGCGAGGAAGGCGACGAACGCCTCTTCGTCGAGCACTTTGAGCCCCAGTTCGCTGGCCTTGGCCAATTTGGAACCGGCGCCCGGCCCGGCCACCACGCAGTGGGTCTTGGCCGAAACGGAACCGGCCACCTTGGCGCCCAGGCTTTCGAGTTTGTCCTTGGCCACATCGCGGCTCATCAACTCCAGGGAGCCGGTGAGCACCCAGGTGTGCCCGGCTTCCGGCAGGCCTTCGACGACCTTTTTCTCGCTCTGCCAGTGCATGCCGAAGTCCTTGAGCTGCTGCTCGATGGCCAGGGCGCGGTTGGCGTTGTCTTCGCTGTCAAAAAAGTCGCGCACGGCCTTGGCCTGCTTCTCGGGCAGGGCCTGGCGCATGTCCAGCCAGTCGGCCTTGATCACGCCTTCGAGGCTGCCGAACTTGTCCGCCAGTTTCTGCGCCGCGCCCGGCCCCACGGAGGGCACGTGCAGCTTGTCGAGCAGGCCGCCCAGGGTGGTGCTGGCGGCGAACTCGGCGCTCAGGTCGCCCTGCTCCTGCAATTGCAGGGCGCATTCGTCGGGCGACAGCAGCGCGCCAATCACTTCCTGGTTATGGCTGTCTTCAAAGAAGCTGTGGATTTCGTGCGCCACTTCCAGCCCCACGTCCGGCAAGTACGTCAGCACTTCCGGCAAGGCCTTCTGCACACGCTCCAGGGACGCCAGGGAGCGCGCCAGCACCTTGGCGGTCTCCTCGCCCACATCGGGAATGCCCAGGGCGTAGATAAACCGTGCCAGGGTCGGCGTCTTGCTGTTTTCGATGGCGGCGATCAGCTTTTTGCTGGAAATATCGGCGAAGCCTTCCAGGTCGATGATTTGCTCATACTTGAGTTTGTAGAGGTCGGCCGGCGAGCCGATGAGTTTTTCATCCACCAACTGCTCGATGGTCTTGTCGCCCAGGCCGTCGATGTCCATGGCGCGGCGCGAGACGAAATGAATGATCGCCTGCTTAAGCTGCGCGCCGCAGGCCAGCCGCCCGACGCAGCGGTACACCGCGCCCTCGCTGACGGTTTCCTTGCCCTTGCTGCGCTTGACCAGTTGCGTGCGCTCCACATGGGAGCCGCATACCGGGCAGTGCTCGGGGATCTGCACGGCGCGGGCGTGCTCCGGGCGACGCTCGGTAACCACCGAGACCACCTGCGGGATCACATCCCCGGCGCGGCGGATGATCACCGTGTCGCCGATCATCAGGCCCAGGCGCGCCACTTCGTCCATGTTGTGCAGGGTGGCGTTGGACACGGTCACGCCGGCGACCTTGACCGGTTTCAACCGCGCCACGGGCGTGACGGCGCCGGTACGGCCGACCTGGAATTCCACGTCGAGCAACTCGGTCAGTTCTTCCATGGCCGGGAATTTATGCGCAATGGCCCAGCGCGGCTCGCGGGCGCGGAAGCCCAGTTCCCGCTGGGCGGCAATACTGTTGACCTTGAATACGACACCGTCGATCTCGTACGACAGGCTGTTGCGCCGCTCGCCGATGTCGCGGTAGTAGTCCAGGCATTCCTGAATGCCTTTGGCCAGTTTCAGTTCATGACTGATCGGCATGCCCCACTTCTGCAATTGCTTGAGGTTGCCGATATGGGTGTCACTGATGTCCGCCGTCACCTGGCCGATGCCATAGCAGCAGAATTCCAGCGGGCGGCTGGCGGTGATCTTCGAATCCAGCTGGCGCAGGCTGCCGGCCGCTGCATTGCGCGGGTTGGCGAAGGTCTTGCCGCCGACTTCCAGTTGCGAGGCGTTCAGGCGCTCGAAACCGGCCTTGGACATGAACACTTCACCGCGCACTTCCAGGGTGGCCGGCCAGCCGCGGCCGTGCAGCTTCAACGGGATGTTGCGCACGGTGCGCACATTGACGCTGATGTCTTCGCCGGTGGTCCCGTCGCCACGAGTGGCGCCGCGCACCAGTTCACCGTCCTGGTACAACAAGCTGACCGCCAGGCCATCCAGCTTCGGCTCGCAACTGTATTCGACACTGGCGAACAAGTCCCCGGCCGGCAGATCCAGGCCCTCGGTCACCCGGCGATCGAATTCCAGCATGGTCGCTTCATCGAAGGCGTTACCGAGGCTGAGCATCGGGATTTCATGCCTGACTTGAGTAAACGCCGACAACGCCGCGCTGCCGACCCGCTGTGTCGGCGAATCACGCGTCACCAACTCCGGATGTTCGGCTTCCAGGGCCTTGAGCTCATGGAACAAGCGGTCGTACTCGACGTCCGGAATGCTCGGCTCGTCGAGGACGTGGTAACGGTAATTGTGCTGATCCAGTTCAGCGCGCAGTTCGAGGATGCGGGTATGGGCGGCGGTCATGGTGTTCTCTCAAAAAGCAAAAGAGCAGCCGAAGCTGCTCAAATGGTAGTGCGCTTATTCTATCCGACAACGCCGAGGCGTAATCCTCAGCGTTTTTGTGTCAGGGCGCGACGCTCGAACTCGACGATGCGCTGACGGTAATGCTCGATGGTCTGGGCGGTAAGGACGCTGCGTTGGTCGTCCTTGAGCTCGCCGTTGAGTTCCTGGGACAGCTTGCGGGCCGCGGCCACCATCACGTCGAACGCTTGCTTGGGGTGACGCGGGCCGGGCAGGCCGAGGAAGAAACTGACCGCCGGGGTGCTGAACAGGTCGATGTCGTCCAGATCGAAGGTGCCGGGCTTGACCGCGTTGGCCATGGAAAACAGCACTTCGCCGTTGCCGGCCATGCTTTCGTGACGATGGAAAATATCCATCTCGCCAAAGCGCAGGCCGCTCTCAAGGATGTTCTGCAACAGGGCCGGGCCTTTGAAGCCACCGGCATCACGGCAGATCACACTGATTACCAGCACTTCTTCAGCGGCCGGCTGATCGTTGACCGATTGGCGCGATGGGGCCTTGCCGCCGTTTTCATCCGGGAAATCATCGTCGCGGCTGCTGAAGCTCGGGCCTTCGTCGACGTCCAGGTTCAGGTCGCCCTGATGCGGCTCGGCCACGCCGGCACTGCCGCGCTTGCCACGCTTGGACGACGGCTCGCGGGCTTCACGCACCGGCGCGCTCATCGACGGCAAGTCGTGCTCGTCCAGCTGCGGTTCCTTATGGGTATCCAGCACACGGGGCGGCCCCAGCAGCTCGGCGCTGCCGTCGTCGTCAGGTAAGTTGGACAGGTTTCGGTCCAGGCGAAATTTAAGCCTGCCCTTGCCACCGCGCATGCGGCGCCAGCCATCAAAAAGAATACCGGCAATGACAATGATGCCGATGACGATCAGCCACTCGCGCAGACCGATTTCCATGTAATCCCGTGCCTCTAATAAAAAATGCTGAAAAATAAGGGGTTTAGCACCGTGCAAACCGCTTTAAAACGTGGCGCCAACTCTATGTTCTGACTGACGTTTTGCCCACGCATACGAAAAATTGACATTAAACTAGCACGACCAAAGATAACTTTACACCGTCTGTCAAAATGCCTTGAGCAAATATGTCCATTTGCCACTTTTCCCAGACCGGTAAACCATCCTACAGCGTGCTGTAAAATTCCTTCCTGACAGACCTCAGGATTCCACCATCGCCATCGCTTCTTCCACGTCGACGGCGACCAAACGCGAACAGCCCGGCTCATGCATCGTCACGCCCATCAATTGATCGGCCATTTCCATGGCGATCTTGTTGTGGGTGATATAGATGAACTGCACCGTCTGGGACATCTCCTTGACCAGCCGAGCGTAGCGTCCAACGTTAGCGTCATCCAGCGGTGCATCGACCTCGTCGAGCATGCAGAACGGCGCCGGGTTCAGCTTGAAGATGGCAAATACCAGGGCCAGGGCCGTCAGGGCCTTTTCGCCGCCGGACAACAAATGGATGGTGCTGTTCTTCTTGCCCGGTGGCCGCGCCATGATCGTTACCCCTGTATCGAGTAGATCTTCGCCCGTCAGTTCCAAGTAGGCACTGCCACCACCGAAAACTTTTGGGAATAACGCCTGTAAACCGCCATTAATCTGATCAAAGGTATCCTTGAAGCGGTTGCGGGTTTCCTTGTCGATCTTGCGGATCACGTTTTCCAGGGTGTCCAGCGCTTCGACCAGGTCGGCGTTCTGGGCATCCAGATAACGTTTGCGCTCGGACTGCTGCTGGTACTCATCGATGGCCGCGAGGTTGATCGCGCCCAGGCGCTGGATACGCGCGGCAATGCGCTCAAGTTCTTCTTCGGCGTCTTTTTCGTTGGCCTGGGCGGTCAGCGTATTGAGTACGCCGTGCAGGTCGTAGCCGTCTTCGAGCAATTGGTCCTGCAGGGTCTTGCGGCGCACGGTCAGGGCTTGCCACTCCATGCGCTGATGTTCGAGCTGACCGCGAATCAGCTGGGATTGCTGTTCGGCCGTGGTCCGGCGCTTTTCAGCCTCGCGCAGTTCGCGGTCGGCGTCCTCCAGGGCGATCTGCGCGGTCTTGAGTTCTTCGTCGACGCTCATGCGCTTGTCGAGCAACTCTTCAAGCTTGAGGCGCAGCTCTTCCAGCGGCGCTTCGCCCTCCTCCAGGTTGAGGCTCAGTTGCTCGCGCTTTTCGGTGAGGCGTTCCGATTGCATCTCCAGGCGTTCAAGGGCCTGGGCCGTGGACGTGTGCTGGGCGCGCAGCGAGCCGAGGCGCACCGCCAGTTGGTGCGCGTGGTCCTTGTGCTGGCGGGCTTCCTGGCGCACGCGGTCGAGGCGTTCGCGCAGGCTGTCGCGCTGGGCCAGCAGCAGTTCGCGCTGCTCGGTGTCCAGGGCCATGCTGTCGAGGGCTTCCTGCAACAGCAGGCGCGCTTCGCCGATCTGTTCGTGCTCCAGGGCACGCTGCTCGCCCATTTCGGCGACTTCTTCGTCGAGGCGGGTGCGGCGCAGGGTCAGTTGCTCGACCTTGGCCTTGCTCGCGGAGAGCTGGGCCTTGAGTTCGCCCTGCTGGCGCGCCTCGTCCTGCAACAGGCGGCGCAGATGCTCGCGACCGGTCTCTTGCTGGCGCTGGGTGGCGCGCAGGGTTTGCAGTTCGGTTTCCAGGCTTTCCAGGGTGGCCTCGCGCTCTTCACGCTCGGCGCTCAGGTTGACGATTTCCTGGCCACGGGCCAATACGCCGCTTTCGGCCTCACTGGCACGGCGCACGCGCAGGAAGTGGCGGCCGACCCAATAGCCGTCGCGACTGATCAAGCTTTCGCCGGCCGCTAACTGGCCGCGTTGGGCCAGGGCCTGCTCCAGTGATTCGACCGGTTTGACCTGGCCCAGCCACGGCGACAGGTCAATCGCCGCCTCGACCTTGTCCAGCAGGCTGCCCGGCACGCGCGTGCCATCGGCTGCGGGACTGAGCAGGCGCAGGTCGCCCTGGGTGAAACCGGCCAGGTCGAAGCCGCCGAAATCATCCACCAGCACCGCTTGCAGATCGGCGCCCAGCACGGTTTCCACCGCCAGCTCCCAACCGGCCTCGACCTTCAAGCCTTCGGCCAGGCGCGGGCGCTCGGCCAGGTGCTGGTCGCGCAGCCATTCGGCGGTGCCGGTGCCAGGGTCCAGCGCGGCTTGCTGCAAGGCTTCCAATGAAGCCAGCCGCCCGTTGAGGCGCTGCAGATCGCCCTGGGCCTGTTGCTGCGCCTGGGTCGCGGTGTGCAATTGCTGACGCAGTTGCTCGAGGCGCTCCACTTGCTGCGTTTCGCTGGCCTCGAGCTCTTCGAGGGTCATTTCGCTTTCGGCCAGTTGCTCGCTCAACTGCATGATCGCCGCGTCTTCCGGGTCGGCGGCGAGCAACACGCGCTCTTCCTGCAGGCGGCGCTGGCGTTCAGCCAAGCGCTCCATGCTGGTTTCCAGTTGCTGGATACGCGACTGCTGCACCTCGGCCTGGCGGCGCGGTTCGGCGGATTTGAGGTTGAACGTGTCCCACTGTTCCTGCCAGCCGTGCATGCCGGTTTCCGCTTCTTCCAGGGCGGCGGCGGCTTCTTCGGCGGCGGCGCTGGTGATTTCCTGCTCGGGGGTGAGCATGTCCAGCTCTTCACCCAGGGTCAGCAGCAAGGTACGGTCGTGGCCCAGGTGCGATTCGGTCTCCAGGCGTGCGCGTTCGGCTTCCTTCAGATCGTCCTGCAACTGACGCAGGCGTTGCTGGCCGTGCTGGATGCTCTGTTCGACCCGGGCAATATCACCGCCCACCGAATAGAAGCGGCCCTGCACCAGATTGAAGCGCTCGGACAGTTCATGGTGCCCGTCCCGCAGGCGTTCGATGCTGGCGTCGGCGTTGCGCTGCTCGGCCACCAGCGCTTCAAAGCTGACTTCCTGGGTGCCGATGATCGCTTCGCGCTGGCCGACCTGGTCGTTCAGCGCCTGCCAGCGCAGGGCCGACAGTTGTGCCTTGAGCTGGCGCTCTTCGGCCTTGTATTCCTGATACTTCTCGGCCGCCTGGGCCTGGCGGTGCAGGCGCTCCAACTGGCGCTCCAGCTCTTCGCGCAGGTCGGTCAGGCGGGCAAGGTTTTCATGGGTGCGGCGGATGCGGTTTTCGGTCTCGCGGCGGCGCTCCTTGTATTTGGAGATGCCGGCCGCTTCCTCGATAAAGTTGCGCAAGTCTTCGGGCTTGGCTTCGATCAGCTTGGAGATCATGCCCTGCTCGATGATCGAGTAACTGCGCGGGCCCAGGCCTGTGCCGAGGAAGATATCGGTGATGTCGCGTCGACGGCATTTGGTGCCGTTGAGGAAATAACTGTTCTGGCTGTCGCGCGTGACTTTACGGCGAATGGAGATTTCCGCGTAGGCCGCGTACTCGCCGACCAGGGTGCCGTCGGAGTTGTCGAACACCAACTCGATGCTGGCCTGGCTCACCGGTTTGCGGCTGGTGGAACCGTTGAAGATGACGTCGGTCATCGACTCGCCGCGCAGGTTTTTCGCCGAACTCTCGCCCATCACCCAGCGCACGGCGTCGATGATATTCGACTTGCCGCAGCCATTGGGCCCGACCACCGCCGCCATGTTACTGGGGAAGTTCACCGTGGTCGGGTCGACGAAGGATTTGAACCCCGCCAGTTTGATGCACTTGAGCCGCACGTTTAGGCGTCCGCCAACGCTGCGATGACCAGCGAGCTGCTGCGCTGGCAGTAGGCCGACAGCACCAGGCGGATCTGCGCCAGGTCGCGGGCCAGCACGGCAGCGAGCAGTTGTTCGAACAGCGCGAGGTACTCGCTCATTTCCGCCTTGCGCTGGTCAAGGGCCAGGTAATAAGCGCGGTTCATCGCCGGCTGCAGGTTCTCGACGGTTTCCTGCAGGTACGGATTGTTGGCGAAGGGATACGCGGCGCGCATCACATTGAAGCTTTCTTCGACAAAGGCGCGGATGTCCTGGCGCTCGTAGCTGCCCATCAGGCGCTGCTGGATTTGCAGGAATGGCGCCATGTCGGCCTGGGTCTGCCAGCCTTCGGCGACTGCATTGCCAAGCAGGATGTACATCTCGCCCATCAACGTGCACAGGCTCTGCACCTTGTGTGCGCTGAGTTCGGTGACGTGAGCGCCACGGCGCGGCAGGATCGCGATCAGGTGCCGGCGTTCGAGGATCAGCAAGGCTTCGCGCACGGAACCACGGCTGACATTCAGCGCCAGCGTGACCTTCTGTTCCTGGATCCGCTCCCCAGGCTTGAGATCGCCGCGAATGATACGTTCGGCGAGGTGGTGAGCGATTTGCTCGGCGAGACTGTCCGGCGCCTTGAACGTCATGTTTTCCCTTCAAAATCTTCTATCGGTACAAGCGCGGCAGTGTAGCGCATTGGCCCGCTGATGGCGCTACGCCCACGGTGGCGAATTTGGCATGAAACACGCAAGCCTGAACCGCCATAAGCCCCTGAAAACACCGGTTCCAGAAGACTGGACCATAATTGAATGTGTTGTGATCGGATTTTCTTGACCCTTAGGTCAGAAAACCATTGACCGAAAAGTCAGACATGACTAGATTCGGCGCAAAGCGGTTAACAACAATAATGAGTCTGCGAGGCCTTCCGTGATCCAGTTTTTACTTAACCAGGAACTCCGTAGCGAGCACGCCCTGGACCCCAACCTGACCGTGCTCAACTATTTGCGTGAGCATGTGGGCAAATCCGGAACCAAGGAAGGCTGCGCCAGCGGCGACTGCGGTGCGTGCACCGTGGTGGTCGGCGAGTTGCACCGCAACGATCAAGGCGTCGAGCAGATCCGTTATCGCAGCCTCAATTCGTGCCTGACCTTTGTCTCGTCGTTGCACGGCAAGCAACTGATCAGTGTCGAAGACCTCAAGCACCAGGGCCGACTGCACAGCGTGCAGCAGGCGATGGTCGAGTGCCACGGCTCGCAGTGCGGCTTTTGCACCCCGGGCTTCGTGATGTCGTTGTTTGCCCTGCAAAAGAACAGCGACGCGCCCGACAGCCAGAAAGCCCACGAAGCCCTGGCCGGCAACCTGTGCCGCTGCACCGGTTACCGCCCGATTCTGGCGGCGGCCGAACAGGCCTGTTGCAACAAGCCCCAGGACCAGTTCGACAGCCGTGAAGTCCAGACCATCGCGCAGCTCAAGGCGATTGCGCCGACGCAAACCGGCGAACTCAACAGCGGCGACAAACGCTGCCTGGTGCCGTTGACGGTCGCCGACCTGGCCGATCTCTATGACGCCTACCCGCAAGCCCGCCTGCTGGCCGGCGGCACCGACCTGGCGCTGGAAGTCACGCAGTTCCATCGCACCCTGCCGGTGATGATTTACGTGGGCAATATCGAAGAAATGAAGCGCATCGAATCCTTCGATGATCGCCTGGAAATCGGCGCCGCCACCGCCCTCTCCGACTGCTACACCGCGCTGCACCACGAATACCCCGATTTTGGCGACTTGCTGCACCGCTTCGCCTCCCTGCAGATCCGCAACCAGGGCACCCTGGGCGGCAATATCGGCAACGCCTCGCCCATCGGCGATTCACCGCCGCTGCTGATCGCCCTCGGTGCGCAGATTGTGCTGTGCAAGGGCCAGACCCGCCGCACCCTGGCGCTGGAAGACTACTTTATCGACTACCGCGTCACCGCCCGTCAGGACAGCGAATTCATCGAGAAGATCATCGTGCCCAAGGGCCATTCACTGTTTCGCGCCTACAAGGTGTCCAAGCGCCTGGACGACGATATTTCCGCCGTCTGCGCCGCCTTCAACCTGAAGCTCGACAACGGTGTGATCCGTGATGCGCGCGTCGCCTTCGGCGGCATGGCCGCCACGCCAAAACGTGCCAAACACTGCGAAACGGCATTGATCGGCGCCACCTGGAATGCCGACACCGTAGAGAGAGCCTGCGCTGCGCTAGCCGAGGACTTCACCCCGCTGTCGGACTTCCGCGCCAGCAAGGAATACCGCCTGCTCAGCGCACAGAACCTGCTGCGCAAATATTTCATCGAACTGCAAACGCCGCACATCGAGACTCGGGTGACCGCTTATGTCTAACCATCACGCCGTGGTAAAAACCCAGGCCGAACTGGCCGAGCTGTTTGCCCAGGACCTGACCTCCGGGGTCGGCCGCAGCGTCAGGCATGACAGCGCCGCCAAGCATGTCAGCGGCGAGGCGCAGTACATCGACGACCGCCTCGAATTTCCCAACCAGTTGCACCTGTATGCGCGCATGTCCGACCGCGCCCACGCGAGAATCCTCAGCATCGACACCGCGCCCTGCTATGCCTTCGACGGCGTGCGCATCGTGATTACCCACCAAGACGTACCGGGCCTCAAGGACATCGGCCCGTTGCTGCCCGGCGATCCGTTGCTGGCCATCGACACCGTGCAGTTCGTCGGCCAGGTGGTGCTGGCCGTGGCCGCCCGCGATCTTGAGACCGCGCGTAAAGCCGCGATGGCGGCGGTGATCGAATACGAAGACTTGGAGCCGGTGCTGGATGTGGTCGAGGCGTTTCGCAACAAACACTTTGTGCTCGACAGCCACACGCACCAACGCGGCGATTCGGCGTCTGCGCTGGCGAGTGCCAAGCACCGTATCCAGGGCACGCTGCATATCGGCGGCCAGGAGCATTTCTACCTGGAGACGCAGATTTCCTCGGTAATGCCCACCGAAGACGGCGGCATGATCGTCTACTGCTCCACGCAAAACCCCACCGAAGTGCAGAAACTGGTGGCCGAAGTGCTCGATGTGTCGATGAACAAGATCGTCGTCGACATGCGCCGCATGGGCGGCGGGTTTGGCGGCAAGGAAACCCAGGCCGCCAGCCCCGCCTGCCTGTGCGCGGTGGTGGCACGCCTCACCGGGCAACCGACCAAGATGCGCCTGCCGCGGGTCGAAGACATGCTGATGACCGGCAAGCGCCACCCTTTCTACATCGAATATGACGTGGGCTTTGACGACAACGGCCGTTTGCACGGCATCAACCTGGAGCTGGCCGGCAACTGCGGCTGTTCGCCGGACCTGTCCAACTCGATTGTCGACCGCGCGATGTTCCACGCCGATAACGCGTATTACCTGGGCGATGCCACGGTCAACGGCCATCGCTGCAAGACCAATACGGCTTCGAACACGGCTTATCGTGGCTTCGGTGGCCCCCAGGGCATGGTCGCCATCGAGGAAGTGATGGACGCCATCGCCCGCCATCTGGCGCTGGACCCACTGGCCGTGCGCAAGGCCAACTACTACGGCAAGACCGAGCGCAACGTCACTCATTACTACCAGACCGTCGAGCACAACATGCTCGAAGAAATGACCGCCGAGCTGGAGGCGAGCAGCCAATACGCCGAGCGCCGCGAAGCGATTCGCCTGTACAACGCCCACAGCCCGATCCTGAAAAAGGGCCTGGCGCTGACCCCGGTCAAATTCGGCATCTCGTTTACCGCGAGCTTTCTCAACCAGGCCGGCGCGCTCATTCATATCTACACCGACGGCAGCATTCACCTGAACCATGGCGGAACCGAAATGGGCCAGGGCCTGAACACCAAGGTCGCCCAGGTGGTGGCCGAAGTGTTCCAGGTCGACATCGACCGCGTGCAGATCACCGCGACCAACACCGACAAAGTGCCGAACACCTCGCCAACCGCGGCGTCCAGCGGTGCCGACCTGAACGGCAAGGCCGCCCAGAACGCCGCCGAAACCATCAAGCAGCGCCTGGTGGAGTTTGCCGCACGCAAGTACGACGTCAGCGAAGCGGATGTGGAATTTCGCAACGGCCATGTGCGCGTGCGTGAGCAGATCCTGAGCTTCGAGGCGCTGATCCAGCAGGCGTATTTCGCCCAGGTCTCGCTGTCGAGCACCGGCTTCTACAAGACCCCGAAGATTTTCTATGACCGCAGCCAGTCGCGCGGACGGCCGTTCTACTACTTTGCATTCGGCGCGGCCTGCTGCGAGGTGATCGTCGACACCCTGACCGGCGAATACAAGATGTTGCGCACCGACATCCTCCACGACGTGGGCGCCTCGCTGAACCCGGCCATCGACATCGGCCAGGTGGAAGGCGGGTTCATCCAGGGCATGGGCTGGCTGACCATGGAAGAGCTGGTGTGGAACAACAAGGGCAAGCTGATGACCAATGGCCCGGCCAGCTACAAGATCCCGGCGGTGGCCGACATGCCGCTGGACCTGCGGGTGAAGCTGGTGGAGAACCGCAAGAACCCCGAGGACACGGTGTTCCACTCCAAGGCCGTGGGCGAGCCGCCGTTCATGCTCGGGATTGCTTCGTGGTGCGCGATCAAGGATGCGGTGGCGAGCCTGGGTGACTATCGCCAGCAGCCAAAAATCGACGCGCCGGCCACGCCCGAGCGGGTGTTGTGGGGGTGTGAGCAGATGCGCACATTAAGCGCCGCTGTGGCGGTGGATACCGAAACCGAGTTGGCTTCGCTCTAGACCGAGGCGCTGCCATCGGGGGCAAGCCCCCTCCCACATTTTGAACTGTGAATACCTTCAAGTGTGGGAAGGGGCTTGCCCCCGATGACGGCCTGACAGACACCACAAGAGGTGACTATGAACAACTGGATCAGCGCCCTCGCCGACCTGCAGAATCGGGGCGAGCCCTGCGTACTGGTGACCATCATCGAAGAGCTCGGCTCCACGCCGCGCAACGCCGGTTCGAAGATGGTGATCAGTGCCGCGCAGACCTTCGACACCATCGGCGGCGGGCACCTGGAATACAAGGCGATGCAGCTCGCCCGCGAGATGCTCGCCCGTGGCCAGCAGAACACCCACCTGGAGCGCTTCAGCCTCGGCGCGAGCCTGGGCCAGTGCTGCGGTGGCGTCACCGTGCTGCTGTTCGAACCGATGGGCCAGGTGCAGGCGCAGATCGCGGTGTTCGGTGCCGGCCACGTGGGGCGTGCGCTGGTGCCGTTGCTGGCGAGCCTGCCGTGCCGAGTGCGCTGGATCGATTCCCGTGAGCAGGAATTCCCGGAGAACATCCCGCAAGGCGTGCGTAAAATCGTCAGCGAAGAGCCGGTCGACGAAATCGCCGACTTGCCGGCGGGCAGTTACTGCATCGTCATGACCCACAACCACGCGCTGGACCTGGAACTCACCGCCGCCCTGCTCAAGCGCAATGATTTTGCCTACTTCGGCCTGATCGGCTCGAAAACCAAACGCGTCAAATTCGAACACCGCCTGCGCGATCGCGGCTTCGATGCCGCGCAACTGCAACGCATGCGCTGCCCCATGGGCCTCACCGAGGTGAAGGGCAAATTGCCGGTGGAGATTGCCATCTCCATCGCCGGCGAAATCATCGCCACCTATAACGCCAATTTCGGCCAGCACACCGCCGGCGCCGAACCCATTGCCAAATTGCTGCCGGTGTCACGCCGCAGCCAAGCTATCAATTGAGATCACCATGCCTTTGACCCGCAAAGCCTACCGCGCCGCCATCCTGCACAGCATCGACGACCCTGCCATCGTGGGCATTGAAGCGTCCTACGAGTATTTCGAAGACGGCCTGCTGGTGATCGATAACGGCCAGATCAGTGCGCTCGGCCACGCCAGCGACCTGCTGCCGACGTTGCCCGCTGACATCGATATCACTCACTACCAGGATGCATTGATCACCCCCGGCCTGATCGACACCCACATCCACCTGCCGCAGACCGGCATGGTCGGCGCCTATGGCGAGCAGTTGCTGGACTGGCTCAACACCTACACCTTCCCCTGTGAAAGCCAGTTCGCCGACAAGGCCCACGCCGAGGAAGTCGCGGACATTTTCATCAAGGAACTGCTGCGCAACGGCACCACCACCGCGCTGGTGTTCGGCAGTGTGCATCCGCAGTCGGTGAACGCGTTCTTTGAAGCGGCCGAAAAACTCGACCTGCGCATGATCGCCGGCAAGGTGATGATGGATCGCAATGCGCCGGACTACCTGACCGACACGCCGCAATCGGGCTACCAGGAAAGCAAGGCGCTGATCGAGCGCTGGCACGGCAAGGGCCGCCTGCACTATGCCGTCACGCCGCGCTTTGCGCCGACCAGCACGCCGGAGCAACTGGCGCTGGCCGGGCAACTGCTGGGCGAGTACCCGGACCTGTACATGCAGACCCACATCAGTGAGAACAAGCAGGAAGTCGAATGGGTGAAGGAGTTGTTCCCGGAGCGCAAAGGCTATCTGGATGTGTACGACCACTACAAATTGCTGGGCGAACGCTCGGTGTTTGCCCACGGCGTGCATCTGTGTGACGACGAGTGTGCACGGTTGGCGCAGACCGGCTCGGCCGTGGCGTTCTGCCCAACGTCGAACCTGTTCCTCGGCAGCGGCCTGTTCAACCTGCCGATGGCCGAGAAGCACACACTGAATGTCGGCCTGGGCACCGACGTGGGCGGCGGCACCAGCTTCTCGCTGCTGCAAACGCTGAATGAAGCCTACAAGGTCATGCAATTGCAGGGCGCGCGGTTGAGCCCGTTCAAGTCGCTGTACCTGGCGACCCTGGGCGGTGCGCGGGCGTTGCGTCTGGAAGACCGGATCGGCACCTTGCAGCCGGGCACGGACGCGGACTTCCTGGTGCTGGACTACAACGCCACGCCGCTGCTCAGCTATCGCTTGAAGCAGGCCAATAACATTGCCGAGACGTTGTTTGTGCTGATGACACTGGGGGATGATCGGGCGGTATTGCAGACCTACGCGGCCGGCAATCTGGTGCACCAACGCTAATTTCAGAGGCACCAAAAAACCAATGTGGGAGGGGGCTTGCCCCCGATTGCGGTGGATCAGCCAACCTATGCATTGACTGACACACTGCTATCGGGGGCAAGCCCCCTCCCACATTTTTATCCCCGGTGAATCAGGGAAATTACAGTTTTACCGAAGAGCGCCCCGCCTTCTTGGTCTGCAACAGATGCGAGAACACCGCATGCAAATCATCCGATGCACTTTCCTCATCGAGGTTGAGCTTGCTGTCGATGTGATCCATGTGATGCATCATCAAATCCACCGCCAGTACCGCATCCCGGGCTTCGATCGCGTCGATCAACTGGGTGTGCTCATCGTAGGAACAGTGCGAGCGGTTGCCGCTTTCGTATTGGGCGATGATCAATGAGGTCTGGGACACCAGGCTGCGCTGGAAGCTGATCAGCGGCGCATTCTTCGCCGCTTCGGCCAGCTTCAGGTGAAATTCGCCGGAGAGGCGAATACCGGCGCCACGGTCACCACGGGAGAAACTGTCGCGTTCGTCGTTGACCATCTGGCGCAACTCGGCCAGTTGCTCGGCGGTAGCGTGCTGCACCGCCAACTCGGTGATCGCCCGCTCCACCAGACGCCGCGCCATGAACACCTGGCGGGCTTCATCGACGCTCGGGCTGGCGACGACCGCGCCACGATTGGGCCGCAGCAACACCACACCCTCATGGGCCAGGCGCGACAACGCGCGGCGAATGATGGTACGGCTCACGCCGAAGATTTCGCCCAGTGCCTCTTCACTCAATTTGGTGCCAGGTGCCAGGCGTTGTTCGAGGATCGCCTCGAAGATATGCGCGTAGACGATATCGTCCTGGGTTCCGCTGCGACCGGTCTTGCCGGCGCGCGGTTGTTTCTTGAGAGGTTGCAACTGTTCGTTCATGGGCACTCGGGTAGGGAGAACGGCGGCGAATTAACGGTAATACGACAACTTTAAGGTAATACGGCAACAGGGAGTCGCTGGCAAGTATCGCCTGAAAACACGGCACATTGTACACAACCCAATGCGCCAACACACTGTACGGCTGTTTGCGGCGCCGGCTGTATTGCAATGGGTCGCTGCGTTTGAGTTTAGGCTTGATTCCACGATTTCCCATGAACGACATCCCGCTGTAGGAGCGAGCTTGCTCGCGAAGAACCCAAGGGCGCCGCGTTTAATCTGATTGCGCGCGTTATCGTTGGCGATTTTCGCGAGCAAGCTCGCTCCTACCGCGTGCGGAGTCAGGTAAAAGGAACACCCTTTCATGACCGACGCCACCCAAGCGCCGCTGCGCCCGCTGGCCGACACTTCACCTTCGGCCATCGTCGCCGGTTTCATCGCGATGATGACCGGCTACACCAGCTCGCTGGTGCTGATGTTCCAGGCCGGCCAGGCCGCCGGTTTGACCACGGCGCAGATTTCCTCGTGGATCTGGGCGATTTCCATCGGCATGGCGGTGTGCAGCATCGGCCTGTCCCTGCGTTATCGCACGCCGATCACCATCGCCTGGTCGACACCCGGCGCGGCGCTGTTGATCACAAGCCTGGGCGGCGTCAGTTACGGCGAGGCCATCGGTGCCTACATCACCTGCGCAGTGCTGGTGACGATCTGCGGGATGACCGGCAGCTTTGAAAAACTTGTCAAGCGTATCCCCGCGTCGCTGGCGGCGGCGTTGCTGGCGGGGATTCTGTTCAAGATCGGCAGTGAAATCTTCGTCGCCGCGCAGCATCGCACCGGCCTGGTGCTGGGGATGTTTTTCACTTACCTGATCATCAAGCGCCTGTCGCCGCGTTATGCGGTGCTGGCCGCACTGGTGAGCGGCACCCTGCTGTCGGGCTTGATGGGGTTGCTGGATTTCAGCGGCTTTCATCTGGAAGTCGCGACACCGGTATGGACCACGCCGCACTTTTCGCTGGCGGCGACCATCAGCATCGGTATCCCGCTGTTCGTGGTGGCGATGACCTCGCAGAACATGCCGGGGGTCGCCGTGCTGCGCGCCGACGGCTACACCGTGCCGGCCTCGCCATTGATCACCAGCACCGGCCTCGCCTCGCTGGTGCTGGCGCCCTTTGGCTCCCACGGCATCAACCTGGCGGCCATCAGCGCGGCGATCTGCACCGGGCCGCACGCTCACGAAGACCGCAACAAGCGCTATACAGCTGCCGTCTGGTGCGGGGTGTTCTACGGGATTGCCGGGGTGTTCGGCGCCACATTGGCGGCGCTCTTCGCCGCGTTGCCCAAGGAACTGGTGCTGTCGATTGCGGCGCTGGCGTTGTTCGGCTCGATCATCAATGGCCTGAGCATCGCCATGAGTGAGCCGAAGGAACGGGAAGCGGCGTTGATCACCTTCATGGTCACCGCGTCAGGCCTGACGCTGTTTTCCATTGGTTCGGCGTTCTGGGGGATTGTGGCGGGAGTGTTGACGCTGCTGATTCTGAACGGGCGCAGGGCATAAAAAAACGGCGACCTTCAGGTCGCCGTTTTTTTGAGTATCACTTGGCCGCGTTGATCGGCTTTTCCGGATACCACACGTCCAGCAACGGGCTGACTTCAGCCTTGGTCAGCTCGGAACGGGTTTTCAGCCAGGCTTCAACGGCAGCACGCTGCTCTTCGTTGACCGAGCCACGCTTCTGCAGGCAAACCAGACCGTAGTCATCGCCGCCGACATAACCCAGACCGTTGGCTTCCATGGCTTCTTTGATGAATGCTTCGAGGAAAGCGTCGATAGCTTCTTCACTCAGGCCTTCTTTGAAGTCCAGGTTCAGTTCGAAACCCAGCTCTTGAAATTCATCAACGCACAGTTTTTTGCGCAGACGCTGGGAACGGTTAGTCGCCATTGGAACAATCCTCTTAAGTAATAACGGCCGGCACTTTAGCAGTTTAAGGCGGCAATTGCCCGACTCTCTGGGACGGGCGGCGTTTGGCCGATAAAAAAACCCGGATTACCCGCTATCGTTCAGCTACAAGTAAGCTCGGCTTGGGGCATAATGCCGACACTTTCATGACCAATGAGGGATTTTTCTTGTATACCCCTCGCCTTTTTCACCCTCCTCAGCAGTAGGGTCTTATTTTTTATGATCAAATCGTTGCGTTCTGTTTTCCTCGCCGGTGTTCTTCTGCCATTGGCCCTGCATGCCACCGCCGCCCCCGTCAATAACACCCTGCCCCCCAGCGTTGCCCAGGCCCTTCAGAAGGCCAAACTGCAAAATACCGCCCTGTCCCTGGTGATGTTGCCCTTGAACGGCCCCGGTACGCCGACCGTGTTCAATGCCGACGTTTCGGTGAACCCGGCCTCCACCATGAAACTGGTGACGACCTACGCGGCCCTGGAAATGCTCGGCCCCAACCATCAGTGGAAAACCGAGTTCTACACCGACGGCGTACTCAGTGGCGGCGTGTTGCGCGGCAACCTGTATCTCAAGGGCGGCGGCGATCCCAAGCTGAACATGGAGAAACTCTGGCTGTTGATGCGCGACCTGCGCGCCAACGGCGTACAACAGGTCACCGGCGACCTGGTCCTGGATCGCAACTTCTTCCAGCAGCCACAATTGCCGGAGTTCAATGACGACGGCAACGACGAGAACAAGCCGTTCCTGGTCAAGCCCGATGCCCTGCTGGTCAACCTCAAGGCGCTGCGCTTCGTGACGCGCAATGATGCCGGGCGGGTGATCGTGTCGGTCGAGCCGCCGATTGCGAGCATTCGCATCGACAACCAGGTGAAAGTCTCCAACGCCAAACAATGCACCGGCGACGTACGCTACAGCCCGGTGACCGCCGCCGATGGCAGTGTGACCGTGACCGTCAGTGGCCAGTTGGCGGACGGTTGCAGTTCGCAGACCTACCTGTCGCTGCTCGACCATGCCACCTACACCGCCGGCGCAGTGCGTGCGATCTGGAAGGAGTTGGGCGGCACCATCCAGGGCCGCGATATCCAGGCGCCGGTGCCCAAGGATGCCAAAGTGTTGGCCCGTGCGTTCTCGCCGGACCTGGCGGAAATCATCCGCGACATCAACAAATACAGTAACAACACCATGGCCCAACAGCTGTTCCTGAGCCTGGGTGCGCAGTTTCGCAACGATGCCGATGGCGACGATGCCAAGGCCGCGCAACGCGTGGTGCGTCAGTGGCTGGCGAAGAAAGGCATTACCGCGCCACACCTGGTGATGGAGAATGGTTCCGGCCTGTCCCGCGCCGAACGGGTCAGCGCCCGTGAGATGGCGGCCATGCTGCAAGCAGCCTGGAAAAGCCCCTACGCCGCCGAATACATCAGCTCGCTGCCGATCGCCGGCACCGACGGCACCATGCGTAAACGCCTGAAGACCACCGCCATGCGCGGCGAAGCCCATGTGAAGACCGGCACCTTGAACACCGTGCGCGCCATCGCCGGGTTCAGCCGCGACAACAATGGCAACACCTGGGCGGTGGTGGCGATTCTCAACGATTCCAAGCCGTGGGGCGCGTCGTCGGTGCTGGACCAGGTGCTGCTTGACCTGTATCGCCAGCCGAAAGCAGTGGCAGCCGCGCCGGTGCTCTAGAGCACCGGTTCAGTCTGTGGGAGCGGGTTCCACCCGGTCCCTGCCCGCCTGCTTGGCGACATAGACAGCCGAATCCGCGCGCAGCAGCAACCCGTCGATACCTTCATCGATCCGCCAGCTGGCGACCCCAAAGCTGGCGGTGACGACGCCCACCGGCGCCATCGGCACACTGCGCAACGACTGCCACAACTCCATCGCCAGGCAATAGGCCTGGGCGCTATCGGTATGCGGGCAGAGCACCACGAACTCTTCTCCACCCAGCCGGCAGAACACGTCGGTGCGGCGCAGGCGCTGGCTGATTCGCTTGCACAGCTCGCGCAATACGTCGTCGCCGATACCATGCCCGTGCTGGTCATTGATCCGTTTGAAGTGGTCGATGTCCAGCATGATCACCGACAGCGCTCCCGATGTGCGGTTGAGGCGCAGCAGTTCGACTTTCATGCGGTCCTGGAAATAGCGGCGATTGTGGATGCCGGTCAGGGAGTCGGTGATGGACAGCGTGCGCAATTCGTCTTCCACGCGCTTTAGATCGGAAATATCCGACACATAGCCGTGCCACAACGTACCGCCGCCGGGTAATTCTTCCGGGGTAGCTTCGCCACGAATCCAGCGCAGGCCCCGCTGGGGCAACTGCACGCGATATTCTTCGCGCCAGTGGCTCAATTGCAGCGCCGACAAACGTATTGACGCGCGTACCCGCTCAAGATCCTGGGGGTGAATGCGCTCCAGGATTTTGCCCGCATCCTGCTGCAACACGCCAAGCTCGATTTCATAGATATCGCGCATGCCTTCGCTGGTGTAAATGAAGCGCCAGCGATCGTGGGGCTCCAGCGTGAACTGGAAGATACCGCCAGGTACATGGACACTGAGTTTTTTCAGCAAGCGATCCCGCGCCGCCAAGGCCTCGTAGGCGCGCTTCTGCTCAGTGACATCCAGGTAAATGGCCAGGTGCCCGACCCACAGGCCATGGTCATCCAGCAACACAGTGGCCAGCATGTTCACGGTCAAAGGGCTGCCGTCCTCACGCACCAGCGTCCACTCGCGGGCGTCGTGCTGTCTGTCCGGGCTTTCCACCAGCATCGCCTGGCTCGGCGTAATACGCTTGCCCAGCGCCGCGCTCAAACGCGTGGCGCGAGCCTCAAGCTCCGAGGCCAGGTGCAGGCTTTCCAGCGTCAGGTGGCCCACCACGTGTTCGCTCTTGAATCCCAGCATCCGTTCGGCGCCGGCATTGAACATGTTGATGACACCGCGCAAGTCAGTGGCAATGATTGCGACGTGCGTTGCCGCGTCCAGCACACTGCGCAATTGGCCGTGTGCGCCGCGCAGTTCCTGTTCACGCAGGCGCAACTGCGCGGTACGCTGCTCCACCAATGCCAGCGCCCGCTGGCGTTGGCTGACCAGCACATAGAGCAGGGCCGCGAGCAGCGCACTCAGCAGCACGCCCATGACCAATATGGTGTGGGTCGAAGAATGGTTGGCCTTGTCGAATACCTCGCTGGCGCGCAGGCTCAGCGCGTAGACGTGGTCACCGAGGGTAAGTCGTCGGGCAGCGACAAGGTCGCTGTCGCCCGGCACATTGCTCGACGCATACAGCACACGCTGCTCAGTGTCGGAGGTATCGACGATCTGCATCACCAGGTTATCCCGGCTGGACTTGGGCAAACCCTCGGCCACCAGCTGGCGCATGCTGATCACCGCCATCACATAGCCGTACGGCTGGGGATCGACCGTTTTGCGCACCGGCGCCACCAGCAGCACCCCGGCGGCATACGCCGGCTCCAGGCCCACCAGTTGCATGGGCTGGGACACCGCCGCCTGGCCGCTGGCTTGCGCGCGCTCGACAACCGCGCGCCGCAGGGGTTGGGCCAGCAGGTCAAAACCCATTGGCGAACCCAACAGACTCTGGGTCTGGCTATATAAGACCGGCACGTATTCATCGCGCTCGGACGCCGGCGCCAGCTCGCCTGCCGAATTCAATTCGCGGATGGTGAAAGGTGCGCCACGCTGGCGCGAGATGGTCTGTTCGAACTGGCTGCGCTGATCCCCGGACACTCGCGGCGCCCAGGCATAGGCACGCGCGTGCAACAACAGGGACTGGGCGAAGCCGTCAAATTCGGCGCGGGACACTTCGTCGGAATTGACGAAAAAACGGCGCAGGCTATCCAGGCGCAGCTCCTGGTCTTCGAAGCGTTCCTGAATCCGGCTATAGCGCTCGCTGACCAGCAACTGGAAGCGCTGGCGCACCTGTTGCTGATACAGGTCGGCAGCGGCCCACGCGATGACCAGGGTCAGCGCGCTACCCGTTGCCACGACCACCAATGCCACCAGCCAAGCCGATGCCTGTTCACTGATAAAACCAAGGATTTTCGGGCGTACGGCTTGCATCGGCATAGGCAACACTCACAGCGCCAGCGTGCGGGGTGTCACTTTGGCTGGACGTTAAGTTATAGCCATCCGTCGGGGGTTTGACCAGTGTAAAAAATGCGCACGCTTAATGTGGGAGGGGGTATGCCCTCGCTCCTACCTCCCACATCAGCTACTCAGCGTGCGCTGATTTTCCACGCCCGATGGATCTTCGCGTTACGCGCGAAATCCGGGTCGATGGTCTTGTCGCTGATTTCCTCGACCGCATAGCGTTCGCTGAGGTTGTCTTCCAGCTGGAACTTGCGGAAGTTGTTCGAGAAGTACAACACGCCCCCCGGCGCCAGGCGCGCCATGGCCAGGTCGAGCAACTGCACGTGGTCACGCTGGACGTCGAAGATGCCTTCCATGCGCTTGGAGTTGGAAAAGGTTGGCGGGTCGATGAAAATCATATCGAACTCGTCACGACTGGCTTCCAGCCACGCCATCACGTCACCCTGTTCCAGGCGGTTCTTGTCGGAAAACCCGTTGAGGGAAAAATTGCGCCGCGCCCAGTCCAGGTAGGTCTTGGACAAATCGACACTGGTGGTGCTGCGCGCGCCACCCTTGGCCGCGTGCACACTGGCGGTAGCGGTGTAGCAATACAGGTTGAGGAAACGCTTGCCCGCCGCTTCCTTCTGAATGCGCATGCGCATCGGCCGGTGATCAAGGAACAGGCCGGTGTCCAGGTAATCGGTGAGGTTGACCAACAGCTTCACGCCACCTTCGCTGACCTCGGTGAACTTGCCCTGGGCGCTTTGGCGCTCGTATTGCTTGGTGCCGCTCTGGCGCTCGCGACGCTTGACCACCACGCGGCTCTTGTCGACGTTGAGCGCCTGGGGAATAGCCGCGAGCGCGTCAAACATGCGCGCCGAGGCCTTCTCCGGGTCGATGGACTTGGGCGCGGCATATTCCTGCACATGCACCCAATCGTGATACAGGTCGATGGCCATGGAATATTCCGGCATGTCGGCGTCGTACACACGGTAGCAATCCACGCCTTCGCGCTTGGCCCACTTGCCCAGCTGCTTGAGGTTTTTCTGCAGGCGGTTGGCGAACATCTGCCCGCCTTCGCTCAGGCGCGCCTGTTCGACCACCGGTGCCGGGGCCGGCTTGATCGGGTTGCCGTTCTTGTTGTACTGACGCTCTGCCGGTTCGGTCGGAGCCTGGTCGTAGGCCGCTTGCTCACGCTCGGCCTGGCGCTGCTCCGGGGTGCGACGCTCGCCGGTGACGAACTGATCGGGGTTGACCTTGATCAGCAACAATTTGCACGGCAAGGCGCCGTTCCAGAACGAATACTGTTTGTGGCTGCGAATGCCCATGCGCTTGCCCAGGTTCGGCGCGCCGGTGAACACGGCGGCTTCCCAACCCATGCAGGCCTGGCGCAGACGCTCGCCGAGGTTCTGGTAGAGATACAACAGGCTGGCCTCGTCACCCAAACGCTCGCCGTACGGCGGGTTGCAGATCACCAGGCCTTTCTGGTTCTGGTCCGGGCGCGGCTCGAACGTGCCGACTTCGCCCTGGTACACCTTGATCCAGTGGCTCAGGCCTGCGCGCTCGATGTTGTTGCGGGCCGGCTGGATCAGGCGCGGATCGGCTTCGTAGCCACGCACCCACAGCGGGGTTTTGTTCATGCCGACAGCGGCACGTTCAGTGGCCTCGGCGTGCAGTTTCTTCCACAGCGCCGGGACGTGCCCGAGCCAGGTGGTAAAGCCCCACAGTTCGCGATTGAGGTTGGGGGCCATGTCGGCGGCGATCATGGCGCCTTCAACCAGGAAGGTGCCGACGCCGCACATCGGGTCGGTCAATGCGCCGCCTTCGGCAGCAATGCGCGGCCAGCCGGCGCGAATCAGGATCGCCGCCGCGAGGTTTTCCTTCAGCGGCGCGGCGCCCTGCTGCAAGCGGTAGCCGCGCTGGTGCAGGCTGTGGCCGGACAGGTCGAGGGACAGGATGGCTTCGCCACGGTCCAGGCGCAGGTGGATGCGCAGGTCCGGATTGATCTTGTCGATGGACGGACGTTCGCCGGTCGGGGTGCGCAGCTTGTCGACAATCGCATCCTTGACCTTGAGCGCGCCGAAGTGGGTGTTGTCGATGCCCGAGCCGTGACCGCTGAATTCCACCGCCAGGCTGCCGTCGCTGACCATGTGGTCGGCCCACTCGATATCCAGCACGCCGTGGTAGAGGTCCTCGGCGTCCTTCATCGGGAAGCGCTTGAGGACCAGCAGCACCCGGTTGGCCAGGCGCGACCAGAGGCACAGGCGGTAGGCGGTTTCCATGTCGGCCATGCCGCGCACGGCCGAGGTGTGCTCGCGGGCTTCCTCAAGGCCAAGCCCGACGGCTTCCTCGATCAGCAGGCCTTCGAGGCCCTTGGGGCAGGTGAGGAAGAGTTCAAAACGGTCCGACATGGGGCATTCCAGGCTTTTCAGCAATAAATGAACGGGCGACGCATCGCCGGCTCGGTTTTCAATCAAGCACTTTTCTTGAAGAGCGCTCGCGTGGCACGAATGTGCCGTTCCACCCCGTCTGCCGGGCCCTCGGGCCTTTATCGACGGTGCAGAAAAAGAATTTGAAGCAACAAAAAGAAATATTCCGACCCTTCGTCGAATAATAACCGACTGCAACAGGGGGGCATTCTCACCAAAGGATTAATCACATTTCCTTCGCAGGGCACATCATAGCTGGCTTTGCTTGAAAAAAGGGGCGAAAAGCCATCCCAGCTTATGGCTATAGCATCGTTATCGTTACGTGCTTATGACAAAACGATCATTGAATCCATGTGACCTATTGGTTAGAACTCAACACAGGTTGGCGCCGTAACGACGCCGACACATCGGCTCGCCACGCCGGCAGCGAGCCCACCAACGGCAGAAAAACTCTGCCCGGCCTCAGACGAGGCCGAAGGATATCTAGACAGTCAACAAGTGAGGGAAACACCCTATGAGAAGACTTAAGCGTGATCCGTTGGAAAGAGCATTTTTACGCGGATATCAATATGGCGTTCATGGAAAATCCCGTGAGCTTTGCCCATTTACTCTACCGTCGGTACGCCAAGCCTGGATCAATGGCTGGCGAGAAGGACGTGGCGACAACTGGGACGGTATGACTGGCACTGCGGGCATCCACAGACTCAACGAACTTCACGCCGTCGGCTAATCAGGGCATTCACAATCCGACACATCAACTTGAATAGATAACGACTTAACCACGCACGTCCTATCCGGGCGGCGGGCTTCGGCCCAGGGGCTCCTTCAGGGAGCCCTTTTTATTGCCTGACGATTGCTCAGCGCAAGGCGGCGATCGCATCCACCGATTCGCGAATCAGCGCGGGGCCCTTGTAGATAAAGCCCGAGTACAGTTGCACCAGGCTTGCGCCCGCCGCGATCTTTTCAGCCGCGTGCCTGCCTTCGGTGATTCCGCCCACCGCGATGATCGGCAAGCGCCCCGCCAGTTCGGCGGCCAGCACCTTGACGATATGGGTGCTTTTGTCCCGCACCGGTGCGCCGGACAAACCGCCCGCCTCGTCGCCATGGGCCAGGCCTTCGACGCCCGCACGACTGAGGGTGGTGTTGGTCGCGATCACCGCATCCATGCCCGCGTCAACCAGGGCCTGGGCCACCAGCACGGTTTCTTCGTCGCTCATATCGGGCGCGATCTTGATCGCCAACGGCACACGCTTGCCGTGACGCACCGCCAGGTCTTCCTGGCGCTGGCGCAACGCTTCGAGCAGTTGCTTGAGCGAGTCGCCGAACTGCAGGCTGCGCAAGCCCGGGGTATTGGGCGAACTGACGTTGACGGTGACGTAGCTGGCGTGGGCGTAGACTTTGTCCAGGCAGATCAGGTAATCGTCCACCGCGCGCTCCACCGGCGTATCGACATTCTTGCCGATATTGATGCCGAGGATGCCCTTGTACTTCGCCGCCTGAACCCGCGACAACAAATGGTCCACGCCCAGATTGTTGAAACCCATGCGGTTGATGATCGCCTCGGCGTCCTGCAGGCGGAAGATCCGCGGCTTGGGGTTGCCCGGTTGCGCACGAGGCGTCACGGTGCCGATCTCGACAAAACCGAAACCCAACTGCGCAAACCCGTCGATGGCCGCACCGTTCTTGTCCAGACCGGCAGCCAGCCCGACCGGATTGGGAAAGTCGAGTCCCATCACCGACACCGGCACTTTCGCCGCAGCCTTGCATACCAGGCCATTGAGCCCCAGGCGGCCACCGGCGCCGATCAGGTCCAGGGACAGATCGTGGGAGGTTTCCGGGGAGAGTTTGAACAACAGCTGGCGGGCCAGGGTATACATGGGCGGGCTAGACTCGGATGGCGGCGAAAGGTGGCGCGATTATAGCCGGGGAGACGGGCCGCATGCGAGGCGTGCCGCCGACTCGTCAATTACGGTGGGCCATCAAGGCCTCATAACGCGCCCAGACTTTTTCGGCGTATCGCAGGCGCAACGCGTCGCGCTGCGCCCCGGCGCCCGGCCCCACATTGTAGGAACCCACCGCCGTCCAGTTGTAGCCGAAACGCTGGACGAAACCGGCAAGAATCGAGGCACCCACCTCCACCGACAGACATGGCTCGTTCACCAGCCGTTCCTCGGTGATGCCCAGCTCGAGCAAGCGAGGCAAGTGACTGCTGTTGATTTGCATCAAGCCGATATCGTGGGTGCCATTGGCGTTGACCGCGTTGATCGCTTGCGCCCGGTACCCCGACTCCACCGCCGCGATCGCCTGCAGCAACTCCGGCTCGAAGTCGTAGCGACGCGCCACCTCATCCCAGCAGTAGGCCAGGGCCTGGTTGCTGCCCAGCAGCAGGCCGAGGATCAGGCCCCTGCCCCACCGCTTAGACATGGCTGATCTGTCCGCATGCCGCGCACTTGTGCAGCACCCGCATCGGCTCAGCGTCTTTAGCCAGCACGGGGCAGGTAAAACGATACCCCTTGCCATACACGGTCTTGATAAACCCCTTGTCGGCGCTCAAGTGTTTGCGCAAGGCATAAATGCAACGGGTCAATGACTCATCAGCCACCTCGCCCCTGGGCCAGGCAAGCGCCAACAGGCGGTCCTTGGTCATCAACGTACCGCCGGAAACCAGCAACAATCGAAGCACGCTGCCCTCTTTGGGCGGCAGTTGGATATCGGTGTCCCTGCCTGTCAGCCGACCATCGTCATGCAAGGTCCAATCAGCGAAAACCAGGGACTTTGTCGACTCTTCAATCACCACCGCCATAAGGCACCTGCACGTTCGACTGCTGACATTCAATCCATTCTTCCTGTGACGGCCCACTTGCCCGATGCCATGACTATAAAAACCTCCCTCGCGTATCACGTTAGGAAAAACCCGATTCAATCGACGTCTTTCAGCGGTTTGCTGTAAGACAATTCGCCTCAACCGGAATACGGCAGCCACTCCTGATACACCTCATGCAGCTCCACCCCTAATCGATCCTCCAACTGCACCAACTCACCCACCGCCATCAGTTGCCCATTGACCCGTACCTCCACGCAATGGATGACTTCGGGTGCCAAAGGCAAGACTTTGCCCGGCGCAAACGCAGCCAGTCGCTTGCGGCTGATCAGTTGCTCCTGCAGCAGTATTTCCAGGTACATGGACTAACGCCTTTATTCAGGGAGAACGCTCGCCGCCCGACCTGACAAACGCACGTTGCACACGTTCATACTGCGCGGCCGTCAACGGCGGCGGCCCGGCCGGGGGCTTCGATTCGTCACGACCCGCTTCCACACGCCATGACGAGATTTCATTGACTTGCTTGGGCACATCCAATTCATCCACCAGTTTTTCGATCAGGCTGACCTGAGCAGGCTTGCCCTTGATCAGGAGGCTGTTGGTGTCCGGATAAGCGATCAGCGTCAGGTTCTTGTCCGCCAGCAGGCCCTTCTGCTCGCTGGCCAGCAGGCCTTGGATGACGGAGGCCATGCCCGGCACCGTGACCTTGTTTGCGCCGGTCCCATGCTGCCGATCCTCGACGTGGGTATTGAACACCTGCACCACACCGAAGGCCTGCGCCCCCACACGCAGTTCACTGCGTTGCCGGTCCGTCAATTGCGCCAGCCGCAGCACCTGGCTGACGTAGCTTGGCGGCCCGGACACGTAGAACGTACGCACCCCGCTGTCGCGCAAGGGATAGCGCGATTCATCCATGCCTGTTCGGCGCATGATGCCGCGCAGCCGGTTGACCGAGATGTAGCGCAGCGCCACCGCAGTGGTCCTGGCTTCGCTCGCGTTGTAGAGGTACACGGCCTGCCCGTCGCTGTGCCAGATCAGGCCTTCCTGCCCGGCCAGCGTTTCGAGGACCTGTTGCGGCGCGTCAAAATCGAATGTCCCGCTGACACGCTTGGGCGCCGCTTCCCGACTGACCACCACAGGCATCCCCAACGGCACCGACAGCGCCGTGAAAAAACTGTCCAGGCGCTCATCCCTGGCCTGATACGGATCGCCCCGGGCCACATGGCTGACCAGCAACAGCGCAACCCACAGCAGCATGCTGCCGAGGCGGTGGCGGTTCGTAATGGCGGAATCAGCATGCACCGTGGGTTTTTCCTGGGGAGGAGGACGCAAAAGAGCGGCCATACTGAGAGGCAGGCGAGGTTCAATCATGATGGAAAGCTGACGGCTGCCCCGTGGCATGTGCCTTGCTACGCACTCTCTATCAGGGCGCGCGCCATCGACGGTGCGGGCCTACGGACAAAGGCGTCGTTTCCCTGCAATGGCTGCTATCGCCATCCGAGGGAGCGACGCTTTTTTTTGCGAGAAAAGGTAGGTGTTGATGAACGATTCGGTCGACGGCAGCCCGGTGAACCCCGCGCTGGCCTGGGTAAACGGCAGTGACGCCCCGGAAAAAAGCAGCCTGGACCTGGGGTTCATGGCCCTGACTGATTGCGCCTCGCTGGTGGTCGCCGCCACCCAGGGGTTTGCGCAACCCTACGGCCTCACACTGAACCTCAAGCGCCAATCGTCCTGGGCCAACTTGCGCGACAAACTGGTCAGCGGTGAGCTGGACGCCGCCCATAGCCTCTACGGCCTGATCTATGCCGTGCACCTGGGCATCGGCGGCGTTGCGCCGAGCCCGATGGCGGTGCTGATGGGGCTCAATCAAAACGGACAGAGCATCAACCTGTCCCGTGGGCTGCAACAGCAGGGCGTGGTCACTCCTGAGGCGCTGGATCGCCACGTGCACCAAAGCCGCACAAAACTCACCTTCGCCCAGACCTTTCCGACAGGCACCCACGCCATGTGGCTGTATTACTGGCTGGCGAGCCAGGGCATCCACCCGCTGCGGGACGTGGACAGTGTGGTGGTGCCCCCGCCGCAGATGGTCGCGCACCTGCAGGCGGGACGCATCGACGGCCTGTGTGTCGGCGAACCCTGGTGCGCCAGCGCCGTCCAGCAGAACCAGGGCTTCACCCTGGCGACCAGCCAGTCGATCTGGCCCAATCATCCGGAAAAAGTCCTGGGTTGTACCCAAGCCTTCGTCGACCAGTACCCCAATACGGCGCGCGTATTGGTGATGGCGATTCTCGAGGCCGGTCGCTTTATCGAAGCGAGCACGCAAAACCGTCGTTCCACCGCCCAATTGCTCAGCGCCCGCGAGTACCTCGACGCACCGCTGGACTGCATCGAGCCACGACTGCTGGGGCACTACGAAGATGGCCTGGGCAACCAGTGGCAGGACCCGCATGCGCTGCGGTTCTTCGCCGATGGCGCGGTCAACCTGCCTTACCTGTGCGACGGTATGTGGTTCATGACCCAGTTTCGCCGTTGGGGCCTGCTGCGCGAAGACCCCGATTACCTGGCCGTCGCCCGCCAGGTGCAACAATTGGATGTGTATCGTCAAGCCGCCAGCGCCGTGGGCGTGCCGCCCCATGCCCAGGACATGCGCAGCAGCCAGTTGATCGACGGCAGGATCTGGGACGGCTCCGACCCCGCCGGCTATGCCCGCAGCTTCCGCCTGCACGCCATGGCGGGTGACATCAGCCGCCAAGCGCTGCGCTAGGAGCACGAGCATGCTGCGAATCCTGTTGATCAACGACACCCCGCGCAAGGTCGGCCGGCTCAAGGCCGCGCTGACCGAGGCCGGCTTTGAGGTGATCGATGAATCCGGCCTGACCATCGACTTGCCCGCACGCGTCGAAACAGTGCGCCCCGACGTGATCCTGATCGATACCGAGTCACCCGGCCGCGATGTGATGGAACAGGTGGTGCTGGTCAGCCGGGACCAGCCCCGCCCTATCGTGATGTTCACCGATGAACATGACCCGACTGTCATGCGCCAGGCGATCAAGTCCGGGGTCAGTGCCTATATTGTCGAAGGCATCCAGGCCCAGCGCCTGCAACCGATCCTCGAGGTGGCCATGGCACGCTTTGAAAGCGATCAGGCCCTGCGTGCCCAGCTGCACGCCCGCGATCAACAGTTGGCGGAACGCAAGCGCATCGAGTTGGCCAAGGGTCTGCTGATGAAAATGAAGGACTGCAATGAGGAAGAGGCCTACACCCTCATGCGCCGCCAGGCCATGAGCCGCCAGCAGAAACTGATCCAGGTGGCCGAACAGATTATTGCCATGAGTGAATTGCTCGGCTGATCTGGCGCGGCTCTTGCTAAAGAACCGTTATGGGTAGCCAACGGCGGTTGCCCCATCAACGACAAAGACGTCGCACACCCGGTTTGCCCTCGCGAACCCGGTGGCGGCGTTTTTTCGTTTCGGCCCCAGCGCTTGGAGCCACCAGGTCTTCCGACAAGCCCCCCCCAACCGTTGAGGTGCGTGATGAAATCAAGCTTCTGGAAATCCGGGCACACCCCGACCCTGTTTGCCGCGTTCCTGTATTTCGACCTGAGTTTCATGGTCTGGTACCTGCTGGGCCCCCTGGCGGTACAGATTGCCGCCGACTTGCACCTGAGCACTCAACAGCGCGGCCTGGTCGTCGCCACGCCGATCCTGGCGGGCGCGGTGCTGCGCTTTCTCATGGGCATGCTGGCCGACAAGCTGTCGCCCAAGACCGCCGGGCTGATTGGCCAGGTGATTGTCATCGTGGCGTTGTTCTGCGCCTGGAAACTGGGCATTCACAGCTACGAGCAAGCCCTGTTGCTGGGCATGTTCCTGGGCATGGCCGGTGCCTCTTTTGCCGTCGCCCTGCCGCTGGCCTCGCAATGGTATCCGGCCGAGCACCAGGGCAAAGCCATGGGCATCGCCGGCGCCGGCAATTCCGGCACCGTGTTTGCCGCCTTGCTGGCACCGGTACTGGCGGCGGCCTTTGGCTGGAGCAATGTATTCGGCTTCGCGTTGATTCCGCTGATTCTCACCCTGATCGTGTTCGCCTGGCTCGCGCGCAATGCCCCGCAACGTCCGAAAGCCAAGGCGATGGCCGACTATTTCAAGGCCCTGGGTGATCGCGACAGTTGGTGGTTCATGTTCTTCTACAGCGTGACCTTCGGCGGCTTTATCGGCCTGGCCAGCGCCCTGCCCGGCTACTTCAACGACCAGTACGGCCTGAGCCCGGTGACCGCCGGCTACTACACCGCGGCCTGTGTCTTCGGCGGCAGCCTGATGCGCCCGCTGGGCGGCGCCCTGGCGGACCGTTTCGGCGGGATCAAGACCCTGCTCGGCATGTACAGCGTGGCCGTGATCTGCATTGCGGCGGTGGGTTTCAACCTGCCCAGTTCCTACGCTGCGCTGGCGCTTTTCGTCTGCACCATGCTCGGCCTCGGCGCCGGCAATGGCGCGGTATTCCAACTGGTGCCCCAGCGTTTTCGCAGTGAGATCGGCGTGATGACCGGATTGATCGGCATGGCCGGCGGCATCGGCGGCTTTGCGCTGGCCGCCGGCATGGGCGCGATCAAACAGAGCACCGGCAGTTACCAGCTGGCCCTGTGGTTGTTCGCCAGCCTCGGCGTACTGGCCTGGTTTGGCCTGCACGGCGTCAAACGCCGCTGGAGAACCACCTGGGGTTCGGCTGCCGTGACCGCCGCCCGCGTCTGATGAGCCTGCAACTGAGCATCGCCCAGGCCAGCGCGATTGGCCCCAGGGCAGAAAACCAGGACGCGTTGCGGGTGGTCACGCCCGTGGCGGAACTGGCCGCGAGCAAAGGCTACCTGTGCGCATTGGCCGACGGCGTCAGCCAATGCGCCGATGGTGGCCTGGCCGCGCGCTCAACCTTGCAGGCACTGGCCCTGGACTACTACGCCACGCCGCAGACCTGGGGCGTGGCCCAGGCGCTGGAGCGCTTATTGGTCGCGCAGAACCGCTGGCTGCAAGCCAATGGCGGCGGTCAGCCGCTGCTGACCACCCTCAGCGCGCTGGTCTTTCGCGGCCGGCGTTTCACCCTCGCCCACGTCGGCGATTGCCGCGCCTATCGCTGGCTGGACGGCGAGCTGCAGCGCATCAGCGAGGACCATGTGTGGGACCAACCGGGCATGCAGCATGTGCTCAAGCGCGCCCTGGGCCTGGACCAGCACCTGGTACTGGACTTTCTCGATGGCGAACTGCGCGCAGGTGAGTGCTTCCTGCTGCTCAGTGATGGTGTCTGGGCCACCTTGGGCGACAACAGCATCCGCGCGATTCTGCGCGAGCAGACCGACCTGGACCTGGCGGTCAACACCCTGGTCAATGCCGCGCATTTGGCCGGAAGCCAGGACAATGCCAGCGCCTTGCTGGTGCGCATCGACGCCCTCGGCGGCGCCACGCTGGGCGACGCACTGGTGCAGTTGCAGCAGTGGCCGCTGCCGCCACCGCTCAAGGCCGGGCAACATTTTGAGGGTTGGCAGGTGCACAGCCTGCTGGCGCAGAGCCGACAGTCGTTGCTGTATCGGGTAAGGGATGATCAGCAGCAGCCCTGGCTGCTGAAAACCCTGCCATCAAGCCGCGACAACGACACTGACGCCGCCCAGGCCCTGCTCTCGGAAGAATGGTTTCTGCGCCGGGTCGCCGGCCGCGCGTTCCCTGAAGTGCATGCCGCCGGTGAGCGCCAGCATTTGTACTACGTGATGCGCGAATACCCGGGGCAAACCCTCGCCGAACTGTTCAAGCGCCAGGGCCCGTTGCCCCTGGCGCAATGGCAGTCCATCGCCGAGCGCTTGCTGCGCGCGGTCGGTCTGCTGCACCGGCGGCAGATCCTGCACCGCGATATCAAGCCGGAAAACCTGTTGCTGGGGGACGACGGCGAACTGCGCGTGCTGGATTTCGGCCTGGCCTACTGCCCAGGGCTGTCGCAAGACCCTGCCGGCGCACTGCCCGGCACGCCGAGTTTTATCGCCCCGGAGTCATTCAACGGTGAACGTCCTACCCCACAGCAGGATTTGTACAGCGTCGGCGTCACCCTCTATTACCTGCTGACCGGCCACTATCCCTACGGCGAGATCGAAGCCTTCCAACGCCCGCGCTTCACCCAGGCGGTCAGCGCCAGCCGCTACCGTCCCGATGTGCCGGACTGGTTGCCCGCAAGCCTGGAACGCGCCGTGGCCGCACAACCGCAGCAGCGCTATGAGACCGCCGAAGAATGGCTGCTGGTACTGGAACAGGCCGACCGGCGCGAGTTGAGCGTGCGCCCGCGCCCTTTGCTGGAGCGTGAGCCGCTCAAGGTCTGGCAGACCCTGGCGACGGTTTCGCTGCTGATCAATGTGGTGCTGCTGTTCTGGCTATTGCACCACTAACGGGCAAAATCCTCCGTTTCCTGGGGTTTAACGCTCAATAAAACCGGGATATCGACACTTGGCACAGCGGCTGCATTAGCTTCCTCAACAACCCACATATAGCCGCGCCTTCAACGTCGAAGGACCGAGCTTCCCGAGAGAACGGGACCAGGACAAAGGCGTCCTCGCTAGGTAACTAGCGGGGACGCCTTTTTTTGTTTGCGCGTGATTGGTCGGAGAGCGACATGAAAAAACTCAAACTGGTGATGATCGGCAACGGCATGGCCGGGGTTCGCACCCTGGAAGAATTGCTCAAGCTCAGCAGCGACCTGTACGACATCACGGTGTTCGGCGCCGAGCCCCACACCAACTACAACCGCATACTGTTGTCGCCGGTACTGGCCGGCGAGCAGACCTTCGAAGAGATCGTACTCAACGACCTGGACTGGTACCTCGATAACCACGTCAAGCTGCTGCTCAACCGCAAGGTGGTGCAGATCGATCGGGTCAAGCGCCGGGTCATCGCCGAGGATGGCACCGCAGCCGAATACGATCGCCTGCTGATCGCCACCGGCTCCACGCCGTTTATCCTGCCGATTCCCGGCAACACCTTGCAGGGCGTGATCGGCTACCGCGACATTGCCGACACCCAGGCCATGATCGACACCGCCAAAACCCACAAGCACGCGGTGGTCATCGGCGGCGGGCTGCTCGGCCTGGAAGCGGCCAACGGCCTGATGCTGCGCGGCATGCACGTGACCGTGGTGCACATCGGTGAATGGCTGCTGGAACGGCAACTGGACAAGACCAGTGGCCAACTGCTGCAAACCGAGCTGGAAAGCCGTGGCCTGGTGTTTCGCCTGTGCGAACAGACCCAGGCCCTGCACGACGCCGGCAATGGCCGCGTCGGCTCGGTGCAGTTCAAGAACGGTGACATCATCCCTGCCGACCTGGTGGTCATGGCCGCCGGTATCCGCCCCAACACCGAACTGGCGGAAAAGTCCGGCATCCCCTGCAATCGCGGGATTCTGGTCAACGACACGATGCAAACCTACGACCCGCGCATCTATGCCATCGGTGAATGCGCCAGCCACCGTGGGATCGCCTACGGCCTGGTCGCGCCGCTGTTCGAACAGGCCAAGGTATGCGCCAACCATCTCGCCCAGTTGGGCTTCGCCACCTATAAAGGTTCTGTGACCTCCACCAAGCTCAAAGTTACCGGCATTGACCTGTTCTCCGCAGGCGACTTCATGGGCGGCGAAGGCACTGAGACCATCACCCTCTCCGACCCCATCGGCGGGGTGTACAAGAAACTGGTGATCAAGGACGACATCCTGGTCGGCGCCTGCCTGTATGGCGATACCGCAGACGGCGGTTGGTATTTCCGCCAGATCCGTGAGAACCACGCGATTGGCGAGATTCGCGATCACTTGATGTTTGGCGAAAATGCGCTGGGCGACGTCGGCCACCAAGGGCAGGACAAGGCCATGAGCATGGCCGACAGCGCCGAAGTCTGCGGCTGCAACGGCGTGTGCAAGGGCACAATCGTGAAAGCGATCCAGGAACAGGGGCTGTTCAGCGTCGATGACGTGAAGAAGCACACCAAGGCGGCCAGTTCCTGTGGATCCTGCGTGGGGCTGGTGGAACAGATTCTGATCAACACCGTGGGCGGGGCCGCCGACGTCAAGCCCAAGAGCGAAAAAGCCATCTGCGGTTGCAGCGACCTCAACCACGGGCAGATCCGCCAGGCCATCCGCGAGCAGCACCTGCTGACCATCGCCGGCACCATGAGCTACCTGAACTGGCGCACGCCCAACGGTTGTGCCACCTGCCGTCCGGCGCTCAATTACTACCTGATCTCGACCTGGCCGGGCGAGGCCAGGGACGACCCGCAATCGCGCCTGATCAACGAGCGCGCCCACGCCAACATTCAGAAAGACGGCACCTATTCGGTGGTCCCGCGCATGTGGGGCGGCGTGACCAATCCGTCGGAACTGCGCCGCATCGCCGACGTGGCCGACAAGTACAACGTGCCGATGGTCAAGGTGACCGGCGGCCAGCGCATCGACTTGCTGGGCATCAAGAAGCAGGACCTGCCCGGCGTGTGGAAGGACCTCGACATGCCGTCCGGGCACGCCTACGGCAAATCCATCCGGACCGTGAAGACCTGCGTGGGCAGCGAGTTCTGCCGCTTCGGTACGCAAAACTCCACGCAACTGGGCATCGAGCTGGAGCATGACCTGTTCAACATGTGGTCACCGCACAAGGTCAAGCTGGCGGTGTCCGGCTGCCCGCGCAACTGCTCGGAAGCAGGCATCAAGGACGTCGGCATTATCGGTGTGGACTCAGGCTGGGAGATGTATATCGGCGGCAACGGCGGGATCAAGACCGAAGTCGCGGAGTTCTTCGTCAAGCTCAAGACCGCCGAAGAGGTGCGCGAATACAACGGCGCATTCCTGCAACTGTACCGCGAAGAAGCCTTCTACCTGGAGCGCACCGTGCACTACCTGCAGCGGGTCGGCATGGACCATATCAAGAAAGCCGTGCTGGAAGATCCGGCCCGGCGCCAGGCCCTCAACGAGCGCCTGCAGTTTTCCCTGTCGTTCGAGCAGGACCCCTGGAAAGAACGTCTGGAACAGCCGCTGCTGAAAAAAGAATTCGATGTGATCCCGGTCAAGCAATTGGAGGTGCCGGCATGAACTGGCTGGATATCTGCGCCCTGGAAGAAATCAACACCCTGGGCTCGCGCATCATCAACGGGCCCAAGGGCGACATTGCGATTTTTCGCACCAGCGACGATGAAGTCTTCGCACTCGATGACCGTTGCCCGCACAAAGGCGGGCCGCTGTCCCAGGGCTTGATCTATGGCAAACGCGTGGCCTGCCCGCTGCACAACTGGCAGATCGACCTGGCGTCCGGTGAAGCCCAGGCGCCGGATATCGGTTGCGCCCATCATCACCTCGCCCGCGTGGAAAACGGCCGAGTGATGCTGGCACTGCGGGATGCAGGGTGATGAACCGCCAGGTCACGGCGTCCACCTGCTGTTATTGCGGGGTGGGCTGCGGCGTGCTGATCGAGCATGACGGCACCCGCATCCTCGGCGTGCAAGGCGACCCGCACCACCCGGCCAACTTCGGCAAACTGTGCAGCAAGGGCGCCAGCCTGCACCTGACCGGCGACCTCGACGCCCGTGCCTTATACCCGGAACTGCGTCTGGGCAAAGACCTGGCCCGCGCCCGCACCGACTGGGACACCGCCCTGGAACATGCGGCCAACGTATTCGCCCGCACCATTGCCGAACACGGCCCCGACAGCGTGGCGTTCTACATCTCCGGGCAACTGCTGACCGAGGACTACTACAGTTTCAACAAACTGGCGCGGGCGCTGGTCGGCACCAACAATATCGACAGCAACTCACGGCTGTGCATGTCCTCGGCAGTGGTGGGCTACAAACGTAGCCTTGGCGCCGATGCGCCACCGTGCAGCTATGAAGACCTGGAGACCAGCGACTGTGTGATGATCGTCGGCAGCAACATGGCCTACGCGCACCCGGTACTGTTCCGACGCCTGGAGGAGGCCAAGGCGCGACGGCCGCAGATGAAAGTGGTGGTGATCGACCCACGGCGTACCGACACCTGCGACCTGGCCGACCTGCACCTGGCGATCCTGCCGGGCACGGATGTGGCGCTGTTCCATGGAATTTTGCATCTGTTGTTGTGGGAAGACTGGATCGACCGCGAGTTCATTCACGCCCATACCGACGGCCTGGCAGCGCTCAAACGCCTGGTGCATGACTACACGCCGCAAATGGTCACGCAACTGTGCGGCATCAGCGTCGAGCAGTTGCGCCTGTGCGCACAGTGGGTGGGTACCTCCAGCAGCTTCTTGTCGCTGTGGTGCATGGGCCTCAACCAATCCACCGCGGGCAGTGCGAAAAACAGCGCGCTGATCAACCTGCACCTGGCCACCGGTACGATTGGCCGCCCAGGCTGCGGGCCGTTTTCCCTGACCGGTCAACCCAATGCCATGGGCGGGCGCGAGACCGGCAGCTTGTCGAACCTGCTGCCTGGGCACCGCGACGCCGCCAACCCCGAGCACCGCGCAGCAGTAGCCGCGTACTGGGGTGTCGATCAACTGCCCGCAACCATCGGCCTCACGGCGATCGAACTGTTTGAACAGGTGCAGACGGGCAAGATCAAGGCGCTGTGGATCGCCTGCACCAACCCCGCCCAGTCATTGCCGGACCAGAATGCAGTGCGTGCAGCCCTGGCGGCGTGTCCGTTCGTGGTGTTGCAGGAGGCCTTTCGAACCACCGAAACCGCCGCCTACGCCGACCTGCTGCTGCCCGCCGCCAGTTGGGGTGAAAAAGAAGGCACGGTGACCAACTCCGAACGGCGTATTTCCCACGTGCGTCGCGCCATCACCCCACCGGGCGAAGCGCGACCGGACTGGGCGATTACCGTGGATTTCGCGCAGCGCCTGGAGCGCCATCTGCGGCCGGGGCTGGACAGCCTGTTTGCCTTTGAGCAACCGGCGCAGATCTTTGACGAGTTCAAGCTGTTGACTCAAGCGCGCGACCTGGATTTGTCAGGCCTCAGCCATGCCCTGCTTGACCGGCTCGGCCCGCAACAGTGGCCGTTTCCCATGGGCGCACAGGCCGGGACGCCACGCCTCTACGTCGACGGGATTTTCCCCACCGATAACGGCCGTGCGCAGTTTGTCGCCGACCCGTATCGCGCCGCCAGGGAGCAGCGTGACGCACGCTTTCCCCTGACCCTGATCACCGGTCGTCTGCGCGACCAGTGGCACGGCATGAGTCGCACCGGCACGGCGGCACAGCTGTTCGGGCATGTCAGCGAAGCGCTGCTGAGCCTGCACCCGGACGAGCTGCGCCGTCACCGCTTCAAGGAAGGCGACCTGGTCAACCTGAAAAGTCGCCGAGGCAATCTGGTGGTCGCGGTCACCGGCGATGACAGCGTGCGCCCCGGTCAAGCGTTCCTGCCGATGCATTGGGGCGACCGTTTTCTCAAAGGCGGCGTGAATGTGCTCACCCAGCCGGCGTTCGATCCGTTGTCGAAACAGCCGGAACTCAAACACAGCGGTGTGCGCCTGGAAGCGGTGCAACTGCCGTGGCAGCTGTTTGCGCTGATCGAGGGTGACGTGCAACGACACTTCGACGCCCTGCGCCCGCTGTGCGAAGCATTTGCCTACGTCAGTCTAAGCCTGACAGGACGTGAACGGCCGGCGCTGCTGGTGCGTGCAGCCCATACCGAGGCGCCCGACCTGCAGATACTGACCCGCATCGACCAGTTGCTGGGCCTGCATGACGGTCCGGTGATGGCCTACGACGACCCGCGCCGCTCTATCGGCAAGCGGGTGAAAATCGAACAGGGCCGCATCACGGCGGTTCGCCTGGCCGGTGAAACCCTGGCCCGGCATTGGCTGCAAAGCCTGTGGCTGGAGGGCCGCACCGACGATCAACTGCGTCGCTGGCTGTTGGCGCCACTGAGCGCCCCACCGGGGGGAGCGGCGGCCAGCAGCAAGGTCCTGTGCAATTGCAAGAATGTCAGCGAAAACGCGGTGTGCGCCGGGATTGCCCGCGGCCTGGACCTGACCGGGCTCAAACAGCAACTGGGATGCGGCACGCAATGCGGCTCCTGCGTGCCGGAAATCAAACGTCTGCTGGCCGTCGGCCCGCAGCCAATCGCAATCAGTGTGTGAGGGGAACAACATGAGCGCAAAAGTGTGGCTCGTAGGCGCTGGGCCCGGTGATCCGGAATTGCTCACCCTCAAGGCGGTAAGGGCCCTGCATGAAGCAAACGTGGTATTGATCGACGATCTGGTCAACCCGGCCGTCCTGCAGCACTGCACCGACGCGCGCGTGATAACCGTCGGCAAGCGCGGCGGCTGTCGCTCCACGCCGCAGGCGTTTATTCACCGCCTGATGCTGCGCTATGCGCGCCAGGGCAAGTGCGTGGTACGGCTTAAAGGCGGCGATCCATGCATTTTCGGTCGCGGTGGCGAAGAGGCGACGTGGCTGCGCGAGCGTGGGATCGAGGTGGAGCTGGTCAACGGCATTACCTCGGGGCTGGCTGGAGCGACGAATTGCGATATCCCGTTGACCCTGCGCGGCGTGAGCCGTGGCGTGACCCTGGTCACTGCGCATACCCAGGATGACAGCAGCCTGAACTGGCGCGCACTGGCCGAAGGCGGAACGACGCTGGTGGTGTACATGGGCGTGGCCAAGCTCGAGCAAATCCGGCAACAGTTGCTGGAAGGCGGCATGGCTGCGGATATGCCGGTGGCGATGATCGAAAATGCATCGTTGCCCGAACAGCGCGAATGCCGTAGCCACCTCGTTGCCATGCATGAAGACGCGCAAGCTTTTGCGCTCAAGAGCCCGGCAATCCTTGTGATTGGCCGTGTTGCCGGCGCAGCGCAGATGGCGTGCGATGCGGCAGCGGCCAGCGCTTGAGGTAAATCGCAGGCGAAAAAAAGCCCGGCCTAAGCCGGGCTTTTTGTGAAACTCGGCTAATTACTTAGCTTGAGCTTCAACCTGTGCTTCTACGCGACGGTTAACAGCGCGACCAGCTTCAGTTGCGTTGTCAGCAACTGGGCGGGATTCGCCGTAACCTACGGAGGTGATGCGGCTAGGAGCTACGCCATCTTTAACCAGGACTTGCTTAACAGCGTCAGCACGACGCTGGGACAGCTTCTGGTTGTAAGCGTCTGGACCTACGGAGTCAGTGTGACCAGCAACTTCTACGTTGGTGTCTGGGTACTGAGCCATGAAGTCGGCCAGGTTTTTGACGTCGCCGTAGCTGTTAGGCTTAACAACAGACTTGTCGAAGTCGAACTTAACGTCCAGCTCAACACGAACAACCTGAGCAACCGGAGCTTCTGGCTCTGGAACTGGCTCTGGAGCTGGTGCTGGGGTAGGAGCTGGAGCAGCTGCGCCAGCGTTACCGCCGAAGTTCACACCCAGGCCAACCAGCGCGGAGTAGTCCCACTTGCCGTTGTCCAGACCGTAGTCAGCTTCAACACCAGCACGAGCGTACAGGTTGTTGGTGAAGTAGTACTTCACGCCGGTACCGATGGTAGCGAAAGTGGTCTGGTCGCGACCGCTGTGGCCGTCAGCCTGAACGTTGGTACGGCTCTGGTGGCCGAAACCGCCTTCAACGTATGGACGCAGGCTGTCAACGCCAGCTTGACCGAAGTGGTATTGGGCAACCAGGCTGCCGGTATCACCTTTGATCTTCTGGCTACCAGTACCGTCGTTCGAACGGGTGTGGTTAGTCTTGTCGTAGGACAGGTTCAAGGACAGGTCGTCGGTCAAGAAGTAACCGATGCGAGCGCCAGGATTGAAGCCGTCTTCGATGTGCTTGACGCTATCGTTGTACTGCTTCTTGTAGAACAGCTCGCCTTCAACTGCGCCTTGGCCTTGTGCCAGAACGCCGAAAGAAGTAGCGGCAATAAGAGAACCAATGGCCAAGCCCAAGGTGTTTTTCAGTTTCATCCGTTAAATCCCCATCTGGTGATTGTAAAGCAGTCCCACAAACCGGGGGACAACTCGGCGACAAGTCTAACAGAACTTGCCTACACGTAAGAGATATTTGCTACGCACTAAGTTTCAGTCTCGCCCGCAAATTTCTCACGTAATTTATCAAGAGCACGTTTGTAACGCATCTTTGTAGCACTCAAACCCATGTGCATGATGTCAGCGATTTCTTGAAATTCCAATTCTGCGACGAAACGTAGCACCAGAATTTCACGATCGATCGGATTCACATGCACCAACCAGCGATCGAGTCCGCCCTTTTCCTCGGGTGTCGGCGCCTTTTCTTCAGACGCTTCCTCAAGGGGGTCCAGACTCAACGCGTCCATCAAGCGACGCTTTCGCCGTTCCTTACGATACTGCGTGATGCACTCGTTGTACGTGATGCTGTAGAGCCAGGTCTTGAACTTCGATTTGCCCTCGAAGTTCTTCAGGCCGTACAGCACCTTGAGCATCACTTCCTGACAGACATCGTCCGCATCTCTATCGTTCCCCAAATACCTTGAACAAACGTTGAACAGAGTGCGTTGATACCTGCGCATCAATTCTTCGTACGCGCGTGTTACGTGAAACAGCTCCGTGTGCGAACGCGCGACCAACTCCTCATCAGAGAGCTCACGGGGGTCATAGCGCGTGGACAGCGTTTGGGCTTTATTCAAAACAAGTCGTGCCGGCAGTCAGGTCAATGTCCGCTGCAACCCGGTCAGCCGGGTTCGCGGCGGCGTACATTAGCAGGGTTTGCCGGTTTAGCGGCTACTGACCTGCTGCTCCAGGAGAATCCGGTTGGACAGCGAAACCAGTTCTCCGTCATCGGTCAGCACGGTCGTCTTGACTGTACCGATCTCCTCGATTTGCCCTTCGACCTCGCCCACACGCACCTGTTGCCCCACCTGATACAGCTCACGCACATAGATTCCCGCAAGAATCTGACCGGCAATTTCCCGGCTTCCCAAGCCCATGGCCAGTGCAACGGCCAGACCAACGGTAATCAAAACAATCACGATAACGTGGTTCAGCAGGTCGGTCTTGACCTCCAACTGGCTGATCGCGACCGAAATACTGATGATGATCACCAGTCCCTGGGCAATTCGCCCCAGGCCCGCCGCATAGTCCAGGCCGACCCCTTCGGCGGCTCCGCGTACCAGGCCATTGGCCAGTTGCGCGAGTAAAACGCCTACCAGCAGCACCAGCGCGCCGCCGAAAACTTTCGGCAAATACAGTGCCAGCATGTCGAGCGTAGCTGAAACTCGTTCAAGTCCAAGGGACTGAGCCGCAGAAACCAGAAAAATAAGCAGGACGAACCAATAAACGATCTTGCCGACCAGCGTCGAAATCGGAACCTGCAACCCGGCACGGCCCAGCAGCTTGGTCAGCCCGGTACCGGCCATCAAGCGGTCCAGCCCGAGCTTGGCGAGCAATTTGGACAACAGGGTGTCGAGCAGCTTGGCCACGACAAAGCCCAGCAGCACCAGGACCAGGGCACCAAACAGGTTGGGAATGAAATTCGCCACCTTGGTCCACAATGCGGTCATTGCAGTGACCAGGCTCTGGGTCCAGAGATCAAGTTCCATATTCAATCAGCCTTATCAGCAGTGCGAGCAAGAGGTTTATGCCGGGAAACAGGCGATACATGGGCCGAACCGTTGTTCAGGGCCATCATCAACGCCGGCACCCAACGCCCGAGCAGACCGAACAGGGAACCCGCCCCAACCTGACGGTTGGCGGTTTTCAGTACGCGGCCCAGGCAGGCATCGTCATCCCGGTTGGATGGCGAAGCATTGAGCATGTCACGCAAAGACTGTTCGAACGGATCGTGCATAGAGACCTCTCGCAAGTGATTTAAAAGACGAGGGTAAAATTCATCGGGTCACATCGACCCTTTCCTACGTTCAGCTCATATTCAGCTCAAACCCAGCGTAACCGTCGAAAAAGCCACCATTGACCCAGCGCCACCGAGACCATCAGCAGGCACGCAATCATGAATCCGTATGGGCTGCCGGAAAACGGGATGCCCCCCACATTGATGCCGAGCAAGCCGGTCAGGAAACTCATCGGCAAGAAGATGCCGGTGATGATGCCGAAGCGGTACATCGTGCGGTTCATACGCAGGCTCAAACGCCGGTCTTCGGCCTCAAGTACAAGCCCCACGCGCTCTCGGGCCAATTCGAGTTCTTCCAGGTAGCGGGTCAGGCTGTTGTGTAATTCGTTCCAATAGTCAGCGTCGTCATCACAGAACCACGCCAGTTTGATTCGCGTCAGCTGCGCAAAAATATCCCGTTGCGGCGCGAGGAAACGCTTCAGCCCGGCCGCTCGCCGACGGATCTGCAGGACGCTGCCGTGCTCGGGGGTATACCGTTCGTCGGCATCGAGGTTTTCTTCCTCGGCATCGACAATTTCGGACAGCCCAGTGACCAGATCCTGCACTTTGTTGGTCAGGTATTGCGCCATATAAAGGATCAGTTCCGACGCGGTCCTGGGCCCCTTGCCCTCGGCCAACTGCACCAGCAGCTCATCGGTGGCGCGTAACGGGCGCAACCGCAGGGAAATCACACGATTGGCCGCTGCGAATATACGTACCGAAACCATGTCCTCCGGTTCCGCGCCGGGGTTGAGATTGATCCCGCGCAGAAAGAGCAGCAGTTCGGCATCCGGCAACGGCAGCAGCCGCGGACGGGTGTTTTCTTCCAGCAGCAGGTCACAGGCAAATTCACTCAAACCGCTGGATTGGCGCAGCCAGGTCTGGGTTTGCGGATGGCTGCGGTCCCAATGCAGCCACAGGCTTTCCTGGGGCTGCAGTTGCAACTCGTCAAGCTCGGTCCGGGCAATCGAACGCGCACCGCCTTTACCGTCCAGCACCAGGGCATGCACCAGCCCCCACTGCGCGTTGTCTTCCTCGAACATCCTCATCCCTTTCGACTACTGCGGTTTATTCCGGCATTTTCAGTGGGGTGGGCGAGACGATCACCCCGTTGTTATCGGCGTACACGTATTCACCCGGGCGGAACGTCACGCCTGCAAAGTTCACCACCACGTTCAGGTCACCCAGGCCGCGCTTGTCGGTTTTCATCGGATGGGCGGCCAGGGCCTGCACACCCAGGTCAGTCTGGGCAAGGACGTCGACATCGCGGATGCAACCGTAGATCACCATGCCTTCCCAGCCGTTTTTCGCGGCCTTTTCGGCGATCAGGTCACCGAGCAACGCACGCCTGAGCGAACCACCGCCATCGACCACCAACACCTTGCCGGCGCCCGGCTGCTCGGCCTGAGCCTTGACCAGGGAGTTATCCTCGAAGCATTTGAGGGTGACAATCTCGCCGCCGAAGGAGTCTCGGCCACCGAAATTGCTGAACATCGGCTCGAGCACCTGCACCAGCTCCGGGTAGGCGTCGCACAGGTCGGGGGTCACGTAATGGTCCATCGCGAAACTCCTGTCATCAAAGAAGGGGTCGAACAGCTCACGGCATACATCAGGAAAACGTGCTGCAGAAGGCATTCTTTACATGCCTGGCCACTGGCGCCGGCCATGATCAAACTGCAATCAACGCAACGCAACAGCCGTTACGCGACTGAATATGACCAGAAGCGCCTGAGGCGTCATATCTTAGCCGCAACCACTCAAGAGTGAAACGGCCTCGATAGCGCGCTTCGTCACACTGCCACAGCCACCTCGGGACGGGTGCCGAGCACGGGTGTCAGCGGGTCTTTCAACCAGCGCTCCACCAAGGGCCACACCTGGGCCTGCGCGGCTTTGCTGAGGAGCATTTGTACATGCCCGAAATCTTCGGTAAAACCCTGCCGACGCCCCAGGCACAGGTACTGGCGATGCTCGCTGCCGACTTGCTCGAACAGCTTGCGGCATGCCCAGTCCGGGTCCTGCCGATCGCCCGCCGCGCTGACCGCCAACAACGGCACATCGACCGCGGCCAGGCCTTTCCACCAATCGCGCTCGGCGTCGCCAAAGCGGCCGAACAGGCCATTCCAGCGCAACGCTTCGATCATCACGCCGGCCGGCTCGTCCTCCGGTCCACGCTTGAATCGTGGGCCGGACACCTGGGCCAGACGCTTCAGGATCAATCGAGCGCCCCACTCCACCGGTGGAATTTTCAACGGCCAATGCGTGCGGCTGACCTGGCAGCCAAATAACGCCACCGAGGCCACTGACTGCGCGTTCAAGTATTGACCACCCAGCGCCGCAGCCAAGGTCGTGGCGCCGAGGGAATGCCCGATCCAATGCGGCACCTGCCCGCTTTGCTCGTGCACAAAGGCGCCAATGGCCGGCAAATCGTAACGTGCGTAGTCGGCAACGCGGTTGCGCACGTAGTCGCGGTTGCGCCTGGACAGGCCATGGCCGCGCATTTCCGGGATCCACACATCAAAACCCCGGCGCGCCAGGTGAGCGCCCAGGCCGATGCCCTTGGGCGAATACCAGAAGCGCCGATTGGAAAAACTGCCGTGCAGGAAAATAACCGGCGTGCCCCGGTTTTCCGGGACATCGGCCAGACCCAACCGGGTAACCGCCAGCTCGACGGTCGCGTCGGGGCTGTTGCCGGGTTTGAGGCGGTACACATCTTCACTCAGGTCGCCACGACGTTCAGCGCTGATCAGGGCGACGGGAAACAGGTTGCTGCTGCTTTGCATAATGTTCTTGCACAAAAAAGGGCGGCGTCCGGCAGGAATTCCGCCCTGTACAGATAAGAATGCCGGTCACCCTCGACAGGTGACCGGCACTTTTGACGTAGCGGCTTTAAGCGGACGCTTGGCCTTCGGCGAGGAAGAACCAGGTTTCAAGCACGGAATCGGGGTTCAGCGAGACACTTTCGATACCCTGTTCCATCAGCCATCTGGCCAGGTCAGGGTGATCGGAAGGGCCCTGGCCACAGATACCGATGTACTTGCCGGCCTTGTTACAGGCCTGGATGGCGTTGGACAGCAGCTTCTTGACCGCAGGATTTCGCTCGTCGAACAGGTGAGCGATGATCCCGGAGTCACGGTCCAGGCCCAGGGTCAGCTGGGTCAGGTCGTTGGAGCCGATGGAGAAACCGTCGAAGAACTCCAGGAACTCTTCGGCCAGGATGGCGTTGGACGGCAGTTCGCACATCATGATGACGCGCAGGCCGTTTTCGCCACGGGACAGGCCGTTTTCAGCCAGCAGGTCCACGACTTGGCTCGCTTCGCCCAGGGTGCGCACGAACGGCACCATGATCTCGACGTTGGTCAGCCCCATCTCGTTGCGCACACGCTTGAGGGCGCGGCATTCGAGTTCGAAACAGTCACGGAAGGCTTCGCTGATGTAACGCGAGGCGCCACGGAAACCCAGCATGGGGTTTTCTTCTTCCGGCTCGTAAAGCTTGCCGCCGATCAGGTTGGCGTATTCGTTGGACTTGAAGTCCGACAGTCGCACGATGACCTTTTTCGGGTAGAACGCCGCTGCCAGGGTGCTGATGCCTTCCACCAGCTTCTCGACGTAGAAGCCCACCGGGTCGTTGTAACCGGCGATGCGCTTGTCGACGCTTTCCTTGATGTCCAGCGGCAGGCCGTCGTAGTTCAACAGGGCCTTGGGGTGCACGCCGATCATGCGGTTGATGATGAATTCCAGGCGGGCCAGGCCCACACCGGCGTTCGGCAACTGCGCGAAGTCGAAGGCGCGGTCCGGGTTGCCGACGTTCATCATGATCTTGAACGGCAGGTCCGGCATGGCGTCGATGGAGTTCTGCTTGATGTCGAAGCCCAGCTCACCTTCAAAGATGAAGCCGGTATCGCCTTCGGCGCAGGACACCGTCACACCCTGGCCATCTTTCAACAGCTGTGTGGCGTTGCCGCAACCGACCACCGCAGGAATTCCCAGCTCACGGGCGATGATCGCCGCGTGGCACGTGCGCCCGCCACGGTTGGTCACGATGGCGCTGGCACGCTTCATCACCGGCTCCCAATCCGGGTCGGTCATGTCGGAGACCAGCACGTCACCCGGCTGGACTTTGTCCATCTCGGACACGTCCTTGATGATGCGTACCTTGCCGGCGCCGATGCGCTGGCCGATGGCGCGGCCTTCCACCAGCACGGTGCCGGTTTCCTTGAGGAGGTAGCGTTCCATGACGTTGGCCGACGTACGGCTCTTAACGGTCTCGGGACGGGCCTGCACGATGTACAGCTTGCCGTCGTCACCGTCCTTGGCCCACTCGATGTCCATCGGGCACTTGTAGTGCTTCTCGATGATCATCGCCTGCTTGGCCAGCTCGCTGACTTCAGCGTCGCTCAGGCAGAAACGCGCACGCTCGGCCTTGTCAACGTCGACGGTCTTGACCGAACGACCGGCCTTGGCCTCGTCGCCGTAGATCATCTTGATCGCCTTGCTGCCCAGGTTACGGCGCAGAATGGCCGGACGACCGGCCTCAAGGGTGTGCTTGTGCACGTAGAATTCGTCCGGGTTCACCGCGCCTTGTACGACGGTTTCACCCAGGCCGTAGGCGCCGGTGATAAACACCACGTCACGGAAGCCCGATTCGGTGTCCAGGGTGAACATCACACCGGCGGTGCCGGTTTCCGAACGCACCATGCGCTGCACGCCGGCAGACAAAGCCACCAGCTTGTGGTCGAAACCCTGGTGCACGCGGTAGGAAATGGCGCGGTCGTTGAACAGCGAGGCGAACACTTCCTTGGCCGCGCGGATCACGTTTTCCACGCCACGGATGTTCAGGAACGTTTCCTGCTGACCGGCGAAGGAGGCGTCCGGCAGGTCTTCGGCGGTGGCCGAGGAGCGCACGGCGACGGCCATGTCCGGGTTACCGGCCGACAGGGTGGCGAAGGCGGTGCGGATCTCTTCGTTGAGCTTCTCGGGGAACTCCGCTTCCATGATCCATTGGCGGATCTGGGCGCCGGTCCTGGCCAGGGCGTTGACGTCATCGACATCCAGGGCGTCCAGGGCAGCGTGGATCTGGTCGTTGAGACCGCTCAGCTCAAGGAAGTCACGGTAAGCCTGGGCCGTGGTGGCGAAACCACCCGGCACCGACACGCCAGCGCCTGCAAGATTACTGATCATCTCGCCGAGGGATGCGTTCTTGCCCCCCACGTGCTCTACATCATGGACGCCGAGCTTATCGAGGGAAACTACGTACTCTACCAAGGTGATCTCTCCACTTTCTGTGTTGGAAAAGCTCAGGACGCGGCTTGCTCAGTAGGAGCGAACGCCAGCGCTTGTGGCCTGGACCTGGAAAATAAGTGAGAATGCGGCCCACTGCGGGACGGCAAAATCGCGCCTATCATATCCAAGATTCGCCATCAGCTTAAGGCCCAGGGCTCAAATGAAACGATCTGCTTTCTTTATTTCCGATGGCACCGGCATCACGGCCGAAACACTGGGCCAGAGCCTGCTCGCGCAGTTCGAAAACATTACCTTCGCCAAATTCACGCGGCCTTATATAGACAGCGTGGACAAAGCGCGGGCCATGGTACAACAAATCAATCTGGCGGCTGAAAAAGACGGTTGTCGCCCGATCATTTTCGACACCATCGTCAATCAGGACATTCGTGAGATTCTGGCGACCTCGAATGGTTTCATGATCGACATCTTCTCCACGTTCCTGGCGCCATTGGAACAGGAGCTGAGCGAACATTCCTCTTACTCCGTCGGAAAGTCCCATTCCATTGGTCATAATTCCAATTATATGGAGCGTATCGAAGCGGTGAACTTCGCCCTCGACAACGACGACGGCGCCCGCACGCACTATTACGACAAGGCCGACCTGATCCTGGTGGGTGTATCGCGCTGCGGCAAGACCCCGACCTGCCTGTACATGGCCATGCAATTCGGTATTCGCGCAGCCAACTACCCGCTGACCGAAGACGATATGGAACACCTGACGCTGCCCGCCGCCCTGCGCGCGCATTCGCATAAGCTGTTCGGCCTGACCATCGACCCGGACCGCCTCACCGCGATCCGCAATGAACGCAAGCCCAACAGCCGTTATTCAAGTTACGCCCAGTGTGAGTTCGAAGTGCGCGAAGTGGAAAATCTGTTCCGTCGCGAGAATATTGCGCACATCAATTCCACGCATTTTTCAGTGGAAGAGATATCGGCGAAGATTCTGGTGGAGAAGGGTGTGGAGCGGCGGTTCAAGTGACCTGCATTGCCTGAGCTGACGCTATCGGTATGAACCAAACTTCTGCTATGCCGCTGAACCTGTGGGAGGGGGCTTGCCCCCGATGGCGGTGGATCAGCCACCTGATGCACTGACTGACACTCAGCTATCGGGGGCAAGCCCCCTCCCACATTTGATCTTCGCTGCTCTGAGCATTTCGCTCGCTTAACTGACTGGCGTTAACACGACCCAATTGTGTCAGTCTGGCTACAGGTGAAACCTTCCACCCCCCTGCCCCAGCGCCGTCGCCAGCGCATCGAACCCCGCCCGCAGCAACTGATCATCCCCCGAGGTATTGCAAATACTTGCCCGGATAAACTGCGGCACCGCCGTCTGCCCTACTGCAAAGGCTTCGGCGGTCGCGATCAGGTAGTTGTTCTGCTTGAGCTCCGCCTCGATTTCCGACGCGCGCCAGGGTTCCGGTACTTCGATCCAGAAGTGCGGGCTGTTGAGGTGAGTGCGATACTGCAGGCCGCTCAATAAGCCCTCCACCAATGCCTTGCGCCGGGTTATCTCGTTGATCTGCTGGCGCAGCAGGTATTGCGCCGTGCCGTTTTCGATCCATTGGGTCGCCAGTTCCAGGGTCACCGGGGTGGCCATCCAGCAGGTCGAACGCAACGCCGCTGAAATCCGGCTGACCAGCGCCGGCGGCGCATGCACATAGCCCACGCGCAGTCCGGCCGAGACCGCCTTGCTCAGGCTGCTGATCAGGATCGTACGCTCAGGGGCGAAATAACTGAGGGGCGCAGGACGATCCTCTACCAGCACCCCGTGGGCCTCATCCTCAAGAATCAGCAGATTATGTTCACGGCAGACCTTGGCCAACGCTTCACGGCGCGGGACTGACAACACGGCGGTTGTAGGATTCTGGATCGTTGGCGTGCAATACAATGCCGAAACCCGGTGATTTCGACAGACTTCATCCAGCGCGCCCGGCAGCACGCCTTCGTCATCCATCTCCAGCCCGATCAAGCGCACACCCAGCATACGCGCGGCGGTGATAAGCCCTGGGTAAGTCAATTGCTCGGTGACCACCGTGTCGCCGGCACGCAGCAACGCCATCATTGCGCAGAGCAGGCCGTGCTGGCCGCCATTGACGCAGATGACCTGCTCGGGAATCGGATGGAAGTCGCGCTGCACCAGCCATTGCGCACCGGCCTCGCGGTAGCGCGGCAGGCCCGCATCCGGGGTATAGGCGCTGATGTCCTGGAGAAATTTACCGTTGGTCGACAGGGTCTGGAAGCTCTGGGCAAGGAATACCGTTTCCTGCCCGGGAATATGCATGTTGCGGCTCATGTCGAAGTACTGGCGCGGCTCCTCGCTGACGTTGCGAAAGCCTTCATCACGCTGGCGCTCCATCCCACGCTTGCGCACGAATGTGCCGTCACCCACCCGAGCGACTACCAACCCCAAGCGCTCCAGCTCACCGTAGGCCCGGCTGATGGTGCCGATAGTGACGCCCAGATTGTCGGAAAGGACCCGATGGGGCGGCAGTTTTCTTCCCGGCTCAATCGTGCCTTCAAGGATGCCCCTTTCCATGACATCGGACAGGCGCTTGTACTTCACGCCCTGACCATTGGACAACCCCTCACGCATAATTGACACCATGTCAATATTTGTTTTGACAGTCATCATTCGCCCTAATAGTGTGCTTTTGCGGGTTCAATCACCGGATTGAATCACTTATAACAAGTCCAATATAGAGTTCAATTCCGGCTCAGGGAAGCAATAAACGATGCCAATGTCCGCCATTCTTGAAAACACCGCAAAAACCAAAACCCGCAAACAGTGGCTGGCCGGGTTGATCACCAGCGTGATGTTCCTGATCGTGTGCCTGAGCTGGGGCACCACCTGGCTGGGCATCAAGATTGCGGTGGAAAGCGTGCCACCGCTGACGTCAGCAGGCCTGCGCTTCCTGATCGCCTTCCCCTTGTTCCTGTGTTTCGCCATGGTGCGCCGCGAGCCGATTCTGTTCCCACGGGAAAGCCGCTGGTTCTTCGTGTTCGTGACCCTGTGCTACTTCAGCATTCCCTATTACCTGCTCAATTACGGCGAGATGCACGTCTCGTCCGGCCTGACGGCCCTGCTGTTCAGCTGCATGCCGGTGTTCATCCTGATCTTCTCCGCGCTGTTCCTGCGTGAGCGCATCTACCTGTCCCAGGTGGTCGGCATCGGCATCGGTTTCGGCAGCCTCTACATGATCATCAAGAGCCAGGGCCTGCACCTGGACCATGCCGAATTCTTCGGCGTACTGGCGATTCTGGCCGCCGCGATCATGCACGCGTTGTGCTACGTGATTACCAAGCAAAAAGGCAGCGCCATCAGTGTCATCACCTACAACACCCTGCCCATCGGCATTGCCGGGCTGATGCTGTTCGTGGCCGGCCTGTGGTTTGAAAATCCGACTTTCGACGCTATCACCCTGCGCTCCTGGAGCGCGCTGTTCTACCTTGGGCTGGTCGCTTCGGTGGGTGGTTTCATTGTGTATTTCATGCTGCTCAAGCGCCTGAGCCCAATCATCCTGTCCTTCGTGTTCATCATCTTCCCCGTGTTCGCGGTGATCATCGGCGCCTGGTACGAAGGCGTGGAAATTTCCCGTGACCTGATGCTGTACTCGGCGATCCTGCTGGCCGGCTTTGCGATCACCAAGCTGCCCATCGAAAAACTGCTGGCGAAGAAAAATTGACCCTCAACCCAAGCGAGAGAAACATGGAAGTCCTCCGCCCCCACGCCCTGGAACAGATCTACGCCCACGCAAGCCGCAGCTACCCCGAGGAGTGCTGCGGTTTCATCTTCGCCGACGGCAGTGTGTACCTGGGCAGCAATATCCAGAACGAATTGCATCGCAGGAACCCGCAGATGTACCCGCGCAGTGCGGCCAACGGCTACACCTTTTCAGTCGCCGACACGCTGCTGCTGAACAAGGCGTTTCGCAGCGACAACCCGGTGGTGGTGATCTACCACTCGCACCCGGATGTCGGCGCCTATTTCAGTGATGAGGACCAGGACAAGGCGCTGTTCCTGGGCGAACCGATCTACCCTGTCAGCTACCTGGTGGTGGATGTTCGCCAGGGCCAGGCCCTGGGGTCAAAGCTGTTTGCCTGGGATGGCAAGCATTTCGCCCTTCAACCTTTCAACGACCTGCACACGGAGTTGTCCATGAACGCTGTCTCTTTCCCCGACATTCTGGTTCGCGTGGCCAAGCTGCCGCAATCGACCCTTGAGGGCGCCGGATCGACATTGCGCGAAGTCATTGAAAACCTCTGCGACAGTCACCCACAGTTGCGCCCGCACCTGTTTCACGAGCAGAACAACCAGCTCAAGGAGCACTTCCTGTTTACCGCCGAGGACGCGTTGATCGACGCCGACGACAGCTTGCCGGAAAACGCTCGGATCGAAGTGCTGCTGGCCACCTCCGGCGGCATCGACGTCGACACCCTGAGCAACGAAGAAGTGCAACGCTACGTGCGCCATATCACCCTGCCCGGTGTCGGCCGTGAAGGTCAGTTGAACCTGAAAAAAGCCAGGGTGCTGATCATCGGCACCGGCGGCCTGGGCTCACCCATCAGCCTGTACCTGGCGGCGGCCGGCATCGGCACCCTGGGCCTGGTGGACTTCGACGTGGTGGAAAGCAGCAACCTGCAACGCCAGGTCGTGCACGGCTACAGCACCCTGGGCATGCCCAAGGTGGAGTCCGCCAAACAACGCTTGCAGGACCTGAACCCCCACATCCGGATCAACGCGCACAACACCTCACTCAATACCGACAACGCCCTGGAACTGGTGGGCGCCTATGACCTGGTGATCGACGGCACGGACAATTTCGATACCCGCTACCTGGTCAATGACGCCTGCGTGCAATTGGGCAAGCCGCTGGTATACGGCGCGATCTACCGCTTCGACGGGCAAATCAGTGTGTTCAATCATAAAGGCGGGCCGTGCTACCGCTGCCTGTTCCCCAAAGCCCCGCCCGCAGAGCTGGCGCCCAATTGCAGCGCCGGCGGGGTCATCGGCGTGTTGCCGGGGGTGGTGGGCATGATCCAGGCGACGGAGGCGATCAAATTGCTGATCGGCATTGGCGAACCGTTGTCCGGCCGCTTGATGCGCTTCGATGCGCTGGCCATGAAATTCAGTGAAATCCGCTTCAAGCGCCGTGCCGACTGCCCGTGCTGCTCGGACCTGCGCCACAGCGAGACCGCCACGCCGGCGGTGTGCGCGGATGCCGTGCCGAGCCAGCCGTCCCTGGCCGAAGAACGCTACATCGAGCCTCGGCTGCTCAAGCAAGTGATCGACAACCCCCGCAGTGCCGATGTGTTGCTCGACGTACGCGACGCCAGCGAACTGGAAGTGTGCAAACTGCCGGGCGTGGTGCACATCCCCCTGGCCGAGCTGGATGAGCAGCTCGGCAGCCTGAGCCGCGACAACACCCATTACCTGATCTGCTACGCCGGCACGCGTGCCGAGCAGGCCGCCAGTACCTTGCTGGCGGCGGGCTTCGCCAACACCAAAGTCCTGCAGGGCGGCATGAAGCATTGGGTGCGCGACGTCGAACCCGACATGCCGTTGTACTGACCGGGGGCAGACCGATGCTGCATAACTCCATTCTCGACGTGATCGGCCAAACCCCGATCGTGCGTCTGGCGCAGTTTTCCGAAGACCTCGGCATCGAGGTCTACGCCAAGCTGGAATCCCTCAACCCGGGCGGCAGCCACAAGGCGCGCATCGCCCTGGGCATGATCCTCGACGCCGAGCGCCGGGGCGTGCTGATGCGCGACTGCGGACAAACCATCATCGAACCCAGCGGCGGCAATACCGGCATCGGCCTGGTGATGGCGGGCAATGTGCTCGGCTACAAAGTGGTGCTGGTGATCCCGGACAACTACAGCCCCGAAAAACAGAAGCTGCTGCGCTTGTATGGCGCCAAGGTGGTGCTCTCGGACAGCCGCCTGGGTAACAACTCCCACGGCGAAAAGTGCATGGAACTGCTGTTGGAAAACCCCAATTACGTGATGCTCAACCAGCAGCGCAACGGTGCCAACCCGCAAACCCACCGCGACACCACCGCGCCGGAAATCCTCCGCGCCTTTGGCGAACGGCGTGTGGACTACTTCGTCAGCGGCATCGGCACCGGCGGGCATATCACCGGTATCGGCGAAACCCTCAAGGCCGCCTGGCCGGCACTGCGCATCATGGGCGTGGAGCCGGAGGAATGCGACTTGCTCAAGGACCGGCACGCCCCGCACGCCATCCAGGGCCTGTCGATTGGCCTGATCCCGAGCATCCTCAACCTCGACGTACTGGACGGCATGCTCAAGGTGTCGCATGGGGCGTGCCTGGAGATGATCAAACGCATCATGCGCACCGACGCCATCAGCCTGGGGCTGTCCTCGGCCGCCAACATGGTCGCCATCGCCCAACTCGCCCCGGAACTGCCGCCCGAAACGGTGGTGCTGACCATGGTCTACGACGATGCCGACAGCTACCTGCCCAGTTTCGAATAGCCGGTTACCCAACCAACCAGAATGCGGGGGTGCCTCCATGGGAGGCTTTATCGACATGCAACAGCTGCACGATGAGTTGCTCACCCACCTCATCCAGACCCTGACGCCCGGGCAGATGAAGCAGCTGGAACCGCACCTGGCGCCGCTGGTCCAGAACGCCGCCCAGGCGGTGGCCGAGGACCTGATCGCCTACGCCTATCGCGACCCGGCTTCGCGCGGACGCGGTGAGCTGATCCTGGAATCCTACGCCTCGTTCAAGGCGGTGTTGTTTTACCGGCTCGCGCACCTGGTGTGGCATTTTCCGGAGCCCGCCCACGGCGTATTCACCCGCATTGCGCTCAAGCTCAGCAACCAGGGCAAGATCCTGTCCGGGGCCGAGATTCACCCGGCTGCGCGCATCGGCCGGCGCTTTGTGCTGGACCATGGTTACGGCACGGTCATCGGTGAAACCTGCGAGATCGGTCACGACTGCTACATCCTCTGCGGCGTGACTCTGGGCGCCCGCGGTATTGCCAACAACCCGGACGGCAAGCGCCATCCGCGCCTGGGCAACCATGTGGAAGTTGGCGCCGGGGCGCGGGTGCTGGGCTACGTGCAGATCGGTGACAACGTGTTTATCAGCCCGGCCTGCGTCATTACCCAGGACGTGCCGGCGGGCACCAAGGTCAAGGTGGTCAACCAGATCCAGTTGCAGAAAAACGATGAATCGGAGCACAGCAACTACCTCGGTGCGTTCGCCCTGGATGAGCGCCTGCACGTGGTCGGCGAGGTCGATGCGGGGCACAAGGTCACGGTGCTGGACGCCGACTTTCATCCGCTGCCGGGGCTGATGCTCGAACCCACGGTGAAGGAGCGTCATCACCTGCAATTTCGCCTGCACCGCCAGGGCGTCGGCGAACAACTGCCACGCCTGCCGCTGAACCTGAAAGTCTGCGGCCCGGCGTTCGAAATCACCCTGCTCTCTCCCCCTGGCTTGAGTGCGATGGTGCGTCACCTGTTGCAAGCCAGCCCACTGATCGTCGGAGGTTGAACATGTCCGTGCACACCATGGAAACCCTGGCGCTGTTCGACAGCGCGCCCTATCAAAACGCCTTCAGCGCCCGGGTGATTGCCGTCAGCGAGCACGGCGTCGTGCTGGAGCACACCTTGTTCTACCCCACCGGCGGTGGGCAACCGGGCGACACCGGCCACTTCACCCTGGCCGACGGCACCCGGGTGCAGGTCACCGGCACGGTGCGCGATCCGGTGCTGCGCTCGATCATCTGGCATCAGGTGGACCATTGCCCGGCGCAACTGATTGCCGGCGCCCAGGTAGACGCCGGCCTGGATTGGGAGCGCCGCTACCAGCACATGAAGATGCACACTTGCCTGCACTTGCTGTGTTCCATCATCGACGCGCCCGTCACCGGTTGCAGCATCAGCGCGGACAAGGGTCGCCTGGATTTCGACCTGCCGGAAATGACCCTGGACAAAGACAGCATCACCCGCGACCTCAACGCACTGATCGAGCAGGCGCACCCGGTGCAAACCCTGTCGATGGCCGCCACCGAGTACGCCACCCTGCTGCAGATCACCCGCACCCAGGCCGTTGCGCCGCCGGTCATCCAGGGCTCGGTGCGGGTGATTGAAATTGCGGGTATCGACATCCAGCCGTGCGGCGGCACCCACGTGCTCAATACCGAGGAAATCGGCCGGGTGTTCTGCGAGAAGATCGAGAAGAAGAGCAAGCACAACCGCAGGGTGATTTTGCGGTTTGAAGGCTGAAATGTGGGAGGGGGCTTGCCCCCGATAGCGGTGGGTCAGTCACCTGATGCACTGACTGACACTCAGCTATCGGGGCAAGCCCCTCCCACATTGGCCGCGTTGTTTTCTAGATCATGAACAGGTCCATGAAACGGTTGACTGGGGTAGCCTCAAGCCGTGCCTGGTCCGTGCACAAGGCAAAAATCTCGGCGCTGCGCTGCGCGGGGAAGCGCGTCGCCAGATTGGCTTTGAACTTGGCTTCCAGCAGAGGAATTCCATCCAGCCGACGACGGCGATGGCCAATCGGATACTCTACCGCCACCTGCTCGGTGCAGGTGCCGTCGGTGAAGAACACCTGCACCGCGTTGGCGATGGAGCGCTTGTCGGCCTCCAGATATTCGCGGCTGTAACGCGGGTCTTCAACGATGACCATTTTCCCGCGCAGCTCATCGATGATCGGATGGGCGGCATGGAAGGAGTCTTCATACTGTTCGGCCACCAGGTCACCGAAGGCCAGGGGCACGGCGGTCATGTATTGCAGGCAATGGTCACGGTCCGCGGCGTTGGCCAATGGGCCAACCTTGGAAATGATACGAATGGCCGACTCGTGGGTGGTGATCACGATACGTTCGACTTCATGCAGGCGCTGCTTGACCTGCGGATGCAGGATGACCGCCGCTTCGCAGGCAGTCTGCGCGTGGAATTCAGCGGGAAAGCTGATCTTGAACAGCACGTTTTCCATCACGTAGGTGCCGTAGGGCTGGGACAGGCTGAACCTGCGCTGTTCTTCCGGCTTGACGGCAAGGTCCTTGTTGGAGTGGCTGAACAAAACGTCGTAGAAGCCCCACTGCGGCGCGCTCAGTACACCGGGTATGCCCATCTCGCCACGCATCGCGATATCCGCCAGGCGCACCCCGCGACTCGATGCATCGCCCGCCGCCCAGGACTTGCGCGACCCGGCATTGGGCGCATGGCGGTACGTACGCAACGCCTGCCCGTCGACAAACGCATGGGACAAGGCGGCGAGCAGTTGCTCGCGGTTGGCGCCCATCAGCTTGGCGGTGACTGCCGTCGAGGCGACTTTGACCAGCAGCACATGGTCGAGGCCGACGCGGTTGAAGGCGTTTTCCAGGGCAATCACGCCCTGGATTTCGTGGGCCATGATCATCGCTTCCAGCACCGTGCGTACGCTCAGCGGCGCGTCGCCGTTGGCCACGCGTTGCTGCGACAGATGATCAGCCACCGCGAGGATGCCGCCCAGATTGTCCGAAGGGTGGCCCCACTCCGCCGCGAGCCAGGTGTCGTTGTAATCGAGCCAGCGCACGATGCAGCCGATGTCCCAGGCGGCCTTGACCGGGTCCAGTCGCAACGAAGTGCCCGGCACCCGTGCGCCGAACGGCACCACGGTGCCTTCGACGAGCGGCCCCAGGTGCTTGGTGCACTCGGGGAAGCGCAACGCCAGCAGGCCGCAGCCGAGGGTGTCCATCAGGCAGTTGCGTGCAGTGTCCAGGGCGGCTTGGGACTCGACTCGGTAGGTGAGGACATAGTCGGCAATGTCCTGCAGGACCTGGTCGTAGTCGGGGCGGTTGTTCTGGTCGACGTTGGCGCTCATGGCAGTTCTCCAAAAAGGGTGGTTTATTCCTCAGGGTCACGGTTGATCATCAGGGCAGGTCTGGTTGCCTGCCTTGGAATAGAAACCCACTGTGGAGAGGGCCCATCTGTAGGAGCGAGCTTGCTCGCGAAAAACTTACAGGCGCCGCGTTCATTCAAAAAGCACGCGTATTCGTTGAAGTTTTTCGCGAGCAAGCTCGCTCCTACAGTAGCAATTAGGGCAAGCCCCCTCCCTTGGGATTGGTGCCGGGTTTTAGAATGAGTCGCCGGGGACGCGCACGAAACCTTCCATCAACACCCGCGCACTGCGGCTCATGATGGCTTTCTTCACCACCCACTCACCGTTGACTTGCGTCGCCTCGGCACCGACGCGCAAGGTGCCCGACGGATGGCCGAAGCGCACGGCGCTGCGCTCCACGCCACCTGCCGCCTGGTTGACCAGGGTGCCGGAAATCGCCGCCGCCGTACCGATCGCCACCGCCGCCGTGCCCATCATGGCGTGGTGCAACTTGCCCATGGATAGGGCCCGCACCAGCAGGTCCACATCGCCGGCCTTGATCGCCTTGCCGCTGGAGGCCACGTAATCGGCTGGCTTGGCCACGAACGCAACCTTCGGCGTGTGCTGTCGCTGGGCCGCTTCGTCCAGGTGTTTGATCAGGCCCATGCGCAACGCGCCATAGGCACGCACGGTCTCGAACATCGCCAGGGCCTGCGGGTCGCCGTTGATTGCGCCTTGCAGCTCGGTGCCGGTGTAGCCCAGGTCTGGGGCATTGATGAAAATCGTCGGGATACCGGCATTGATCAGGGTGGCCTTGAAGGTGCCGACACCCGGCACTTCCAGTTCGTCAACCAGGTTGCCGGTGGGGAACATCGAGCCGCCACCGCCCTCTTCTTCCGCCGCCGGGTCGATGAATTCCAGCTGCACTTCGGCGGCGGGAAAGGTCACGCCGTCGAGTTCGAAATCACCGGTTTCCTGCACCGCACCGTCGGTGATGGGCACGTGGGCAATGATGGTCTTGCCGATATTGGCCTGCCATATGCGCACCACGGCCACGCCGTTGTGGGGCACGCGGGCCGGGTCGACCAGGCCGGCGCTGATGGCGAACGAACCGACCGCCGCCGACAGGTTGCCGCAGTTGCCACTCCAGTCGACAAACGGCTTGTCGATGGAGACCTGGCCAAACAGGTAGTCCACGTCATGCCCGGCACGGGTGCTCCTGGACAGGATCACGCTTTTGCTGGTGCTGGACGTGGCGCCGCCCATGCCGTCGATCTGCTTGTCATAGGGGTCGGGGCTGCCGATCACCCGCAACAGCAAGGCGTCACGGGCCGCACCCGGCACCTGGGCCGATGGCGGCAGGTCCTCGAGGCTGAAGAAAACCCCCTTGCTGGTGCCGCCACGCATATAAGTGGCGGGGATCTTGATTTGCGCTGCGTGTGCCATGGTTATCCTCTTCAGGCGGTGGCCGCCGATTCCAGGAAGTCCTGGGCAAAACGTTGCAACACGCCGCCCGCCTCGTAGATTGACACTTCTTCAGCGGTGTCCAGGCGGCAGGTCACCGGCACCTCGACACGCTCGCCATTTTTGCGGTTTATCACCAGGGTCAGTTGCGCACGCGGCGTGCGTTCGCCGAGCACGTCATAGGTTTCGCTGCCGTCGATCTTGAGTGTGTGGCGGTCGGTACCCGGCAGGAACTCCAGGGGCAATACGCCCATGCCCACCAGGTTGGTGCGGTGGATACGCTCGAAACCCTCGGCGGCGATCGCTTCCACCCCGGCCAGGCGTACGCCCTTGGCCGCCCAGTCGCGCGACGAGCCCTGGCCGTAGTCGGCACCGGCGATGATGATCAGCGGCTGCTTGCGTTCCATGTAGGTTTCGATGGCTTCCCACATCCGCGTGACCTTGCCTTCCGGCTCGATACGCGCCAGGGAGCCCTGCTTGACCTTGCCGTTTTCCTGCACCATTTCGTTGAACAGTTTCGGGTTGGCGAAGGTGGCGCGTTGCGCAGTCAGGTGATCGCCCCGGTGCGTCGCGTAGGAGTTGAAGTCAACTTCCGGCAGGCCCATTTTCGCCAGGTACTCGCCGGCGGCGCTATCGAGCATGATCGCGTTCGACGGCGACAGGTGATCGGTGGTGATGTTGTCCGGCAGCACCGCCAGCGGGCGCATGCCCTTGAGCGGACGCGCACCGGCCAATGCACCTTCCCAATACGGCGGGCGGCGAATATAGGTGCTTTGCGGGCGCCAGTCGTACAGCGGGGTGACTTTGGGGCCGGTGTCTTCGTGAATGGCGAACATCGGGATGTACACCGCACGGAACTGCTCCGGCTTGACCGACGCCTTCACCACCGCGTCGATCTCTTCGTCGCTTGGCCAGATGTCCTGCAGGCGGATTTCCTTGCCGCCGGCGTCGAGCCCGAGCACGTCTTTCTCGATATCGAACCGAATGGTGCCGGCAATCGCATAGGCCACGACCAGCGGCGGCGAGGCCAGGAACGCCTGCTTGGCATACGGGTGAATGCGCCCGTCGAAGTTGCGGTTGCCCGACAGCACGGCAGTGGCGTACAGGTCGCGGTCGATGATTTCCTGCTGGATCAGCGGGTCGAGCGCGCCGGACATGCCGTTGCAGGTGGTGCAGGCAAAGGCCACCACGCCAAACCCGAGTTTTTCCAGCTCATGCCCCAGGCCTGCTTCCTCCAGGTACATGGCCACGGTTTTCGAGCCCGGCGCCAGGGACGACTTGACCCACGGCTTGCGCGTCAGCCCGAGCCTGTTGGCGTTGCGCGCCAGCAGGCCGGCGGCGATCACGTTGCGCGGGTTGCTGGTGTTGGTGCAACTGGTGATGGCGGCGATGATCACGGCGCCGTCGGGCATTTGCCCTGGCACTTCGTCCCACTGCCCGCTGATGCCTTTTGACGCCAGGTCGCGGGTGGCGACACGGGCGTGCGGATTGCTCGGGCCGGCCATGTTGCGCACAACGCTGGAAAGATCGAATGTCAGGCCACGCTCGTAGTGCGCGCCCTTGAGATCATCGGCCCACAGGCCGGTGTGGCGCGCATATTGTTCGACCAGGGCGACTTGTTCGTCTTCCCGGCCAGTGAGTTTCAGGTAGGCGATGGTCTGCTGGTCGATGTAGAACATGGCCGCAGTGGCGCCGTATTCGGGGGCCATGTTGGAGATGGTGGCGCGGTCGCCCAGGGTCAATGCCGATGCCCCTTCGCCGAAGAACTCCAGCCAGGCGCCGACCACCTTCTGTTGGCGCAGGAACTCGGTCAGCGCCAGCACCATATCGGTGGCGGTGATACCCGGCTGCAGCTTGCCGGTCAACTCCACGCCGACGCTTTCGGGCAGGCGCATCCACGACGCACGCCCAAGCATCACGCTTTCGGCCTCAAGGCCGCCGACACCGATGGCGATCACGCCCAGGGCATCCACATGCGGGGTGTGGCTGTCGGTGCCCACGCACGTGTCGGGAAACGCCACACCGTCACGCACCTGAATCACCGGGGACATTTTCTCCAGGTTGATCTGGTGCATGATGCCGTTGCCCGGCGGGATCACGTCGACGTTCTTGAAGGCCTTCTTGGTCCACTCGATAAAGTGGAAGCGATCTTCGTTGCGGCGGTCTTCGATGGCGCGGTTTTTTTCGAACGCCTGGGGGTCGGCACCACCGGCTTCGACGGCCAGGGAGTGGTCGACGATCAACTGGGTGGGCACCACCGGGTTGACCTGCGCCGGATCGCCGCCTTGCAGGGCAATGGCGTCGCGCAGGCCGGCCAGGTCCACCAGCGCGGTCTGGCCAAGGATGTCATGGCAGACCACGCGGGCCGGGAACCAGGGGAAGTCGAGATCACGCCGACGTTCGATCAGTTGGCTCAGGGACGCGTTGAGGGTGGCCGGGTCGCAGCGGCGCACCAGGTTTTCCGCGAGTACGCGTGAGGTATACGGCAAGGTAGCGTAGGCGCCGGGGCTGATTGCCTCGACAGCCGCACGGGCATCGAAGAAATCCAGGCGGCTGCCGGGGAGCGGTTTGCGAAATTCAGTGTTCATCGTCAGGACTCGGTCACGGTGATTGCAAAAGGAAGACCTACGCCGGTCGGAAAATTGAAATGCAATCCAAAATGTGGGAGGGGGCTTGCCCCCGATGGCGGTGTATCAGTCGACACATGTGCTGCATGACACCCTGCTATCGGGGGCAAGCCCCCTCCCGCACGTTGATCGCATTCCAGTCCCGGGTCCGCGGGCCCTCTCATTCAGCGACGTTCGATTGGCACGAACTTGCGCTGCTCAACGCCGATGTACTCGGCGCTTGGACGGATGATGCGGTTATTGGCGCGCTGCTCGAACACGTGCGCCGCCCAGCCGGTGAGCCGCGAGCAGACGAAAATCGGCGTGAACAGCTTGGTGGGAATGCCCATGAAGTGGTACGCCGAGGCATGGTAGAAATCGGCATTGGGGAACAGTTTCTTCTGGTCCCACATGGTCTTGTCGATGGCTTCGGACACCGGGAACAACACCGTGTCGCCCACCTCGTCAGCGAGTTTTTTCGACCAGCCCTTGATCACTTCGTTACGCGGGTCGCTGTCCTTGTAGATCGCGTGGCCAAAACCCATGATCTTGTCCTTGCGCGCCAGCATGCCGAGGGTGCCTTCGACGGCTTCTTCGGCCGAACCGAAACGCTCGATCATCTCCATCGCCGCTTCGTTGGCACCGCCGTGCAGCGGGCCGCGCAGGGAACCGATGGCCGCGGTCACGCAGGAATACAGGTCGGACAGGGTCGACGCACAGACCCGGGCGGTGAAGGTCGAGGCGTTGAATTCGTGTTCGGCGTAGAGGATCAGCGACACGTTCATCACTTTGACATGCAGCTCGCTCGGCTTCTTGCCATGCAGCAGGTGCAGGAAGTGCCCGCCAATGCTCGGCTCGTCGGTGACGCAGTCGATGCGTTTGCCGTCGTGGCTGAAGCGGTACCAGTAGCACATGATCGCCGGGAACGCGGCGAGCAGGCGGTTGGTGACGTCATGCTGCACGCTGAAGTCTTTTTCCGGCTCGATATTGCCCAGGAACGAACAACCGGTGCGCATCACGTCCATCGGGTGGGCGTCGGCGGGGATGCGCTCGAGCACTTCCTTCAACGCTTGCGGCAAGTCGCGCAGCTTGCCCAGCCTGGCGCTGTAGGCCGCCAGTTCGGCCTGGGTCGGCAGTTCGCCGTACAGCAGCAGATAGGCGACTTCTTCAAATTGCGCATCGGCGGCCAGTTCACGCACGTCATAGCCGCGATAGGTCAAGCCGGCACCGGCCTGGCCCACGGTCGACAGTGCGGTCTGCCCGGCCACCTGGCCACGCAGGCCGGCGCCACTCAATACTTTTGCTTCAGCCATGGTTCTTCTCCCATTTTATAGTTGTTCAGAGAGCCGTTACTTCTTCGCGGCAAACAGCGCGTCGAGCTTCTGCTCGAAGGTGTGGTAGTCGATACGATCGTAGAGCTCCATGCGGGTTTGCATGGTGTCGATCACATTCTGCTGCGTACCGTCGCGGCGGATGGCGGTGTACACATTCTCGGCCGCCTTGTTCATGGCGCGGAAGGCCGAGAGCGGGTACAGCACGATGGAAACATCGGCAGATTTCAACTGTTCGGTGGTGAACAGCGGGGTCGCGCCGAATTCGGTGATGTTGGCCAGGATCGGGGCTTTCACCCGCGAGGCGAACAGCTTGTACATCTCAAGTTCGGTGATGGCTTCCGGGAACACCATGTCGGCGCCGGCCTCGATGCAGGCGGCGGCGCGCTCCAGGGCGGACTCCAGACCTTCCACGGCCAGGGCGTCGGTGCGGGCCATGATCACGAAGCTGTCATCGGTGCGCGCGTCCACGGCGGCCTTGATGCGGTCGACCATTTCCTGCTGGGACACGATTTCCTTGTTAGGGCGATGGCCGCAGCGCTTGGCGCCGACCTGGTCTTCGATATGGATGGCGGCGGCGCCGAACTTGATCATCGACTTGACGGTGCGCGCCACGTTGAACGCCGAGGAACCGAAACCGGTGTCCACGTCCACCAGCAGCGGCAGGTCGCACACATCGGTGATACGGCGTACATCGGTCAGCACGTCATCCAGGCCGGTAATGCCCAGGTCCGGAACGCCCAGGGAGCCGGCGGCCACGCCCCCGCCTGACAGGTAGATCGCCTTGAAGCCGGCGCGCTTGGCCAGCAAGGCGTGGTTGGCATTGATTGCGCCAACCACCTGCAGCGGCTGTTCACTGGCGACCGCGTCTCGGAAACGCTGGCCTGGGGTGCTCTTGTTCGTGGAACTCATGACTCACCTCTATTTATTGGGGAGCGCCGTCCGGAAAGTGACGGGCGATGTTGCGTTTGGAAGCACCGATATGCCGGCGCATCAACAGTTCGGCCAGTTCACCGTCGCGATCGGCAATCGCGTCAAGAATGCGGTGATGCTCGGCAAAGGCCTGGCGTGGACGATTGGGGGTGGCGGAAAACTGGATGCGGTACATGCGCACCAATTGGTACAGCTCACCGCAGAGCATCTGGGTCAGGGTGCGGTTACCGGCACCTTGAATGATCCGGTAATGAAAATCGAAGTCACCTTCCTGCTGGTAGTAGCCGACACCGGCCTGGAACGCGGCATCCCGTTCATGGGTGTGCAATACCTGGCGCAGTTCTTCGATTTCCGCGTCGGTCATGCGCTCGGCCGCCAGCCGGCAAGCCATGCCTTCCAATGACTCGCGGATTTCATACAGCTCGATCAGCTCGGCGTGACTCAATGACACCACCCGCGCGCCGACATGGGGCACCCGCACCAGCAGGCGCTGGCCTTCCAGACGGTGAATCGCCTCGCGCAACGGGCCACGGCTGATGCCGTAGGTACGCGCCAGCTCCGGTTCGGAAATCTTCGTGCCGGGGGCGATCTCGCCCTTGACGATGGCGGCCTGGATGCGCCGGAAGACGTTTTCCGACATAGTTTGGGATTCATCCGACAGCGCCGACGGAAATCCCGATTGACCCAGCATATTGTCGACACCTTTAAATGCAATGCGGCAAAAACTAGCTAATGCTCACTACTTAGTCAAAGAATAAATCAACATTGTCGACAATCGTCTAATAACCTTATTGGCCGTTGATGAGCATGGCCGCCTGCCAGCGCTGGCGCCAAAAAAGCATCATGTTAGAATGCCCGCCGCTTTTGCCTGACATCTCAAGATGAAATGGCGCACGAGGGAGCTTGCGCAGTAATGCCAGTCGCCTTGAATTTCGCACTGCATCGCCTCAGGAATTATGAGACTCAAGCCCTTCCCCCTATTGTTGTTATGCCTATTGTCCATACCAAGCCTTGGCGTTGCCGCCGAGAAGACGGTGTATGGCCTGAACGAATACGCCAAGCTGGCGGGCATCGACCTGGAAGTCGCGGCCAAACTCGACACCGGCGCCAAGACCGCTTCGCTGAGTGCGCGCGATATCAAACGCTTCAAGCGCAACGGCGAATCCTGGGTACGCTTCTACCTGGCCATCGATACCGCCCACTCCCACCCCATCGAACGCCCCCTGGCCCGCGTCAGCAAAATCAAGCGCCGCGCCGGTGACTACGACCCCGATGAGGACAAGCAGTACACCGCTCGTCCGGTGATTGCCCTGGATATCTGCATGGGCAGCGCTTTACGCAGTATCGAAGTGAACTTGACCGACCGCAGCACCTTCCAATATCCGCTGCTGATCGGCTCCGAAGCGCTCAAGCGCTTTGATGCGCTGATCGACCCCAGCCTTAAATATGCAGCAGGCAAACCTGCCTGCGCCGCCGACGCTCATACCGCCGAGTAAACCGAATGCGCTCTCTGACCCTGCACCTGAAAATCCTGATCACCATTCTGGTGGTGCTGGGTATTTCGGTCACCGCCTACCAGATCTTCGTGCTGGGCATCCCTGTCACCGAGGACGCCACCGACGACTTGTGGAACATCGACGCCAAGGTCGAGTTCGTCGCCAACCCCAAGGACCCGGTGAAGATTTCGATGTTCGTGCCGCCGTTGAGCCGCGACTTCGTCAGCCTCAATGAGAGTTTCATCTCGAACAACTACGGGGTGAGCGTCAACCGCGCCGACGGCAACCGCAAGGTCACCTGGTCGGCGCGCCGCGCCAAGGGTAACCAGACGCTGTATTACCGCCTGGTGCTGACCAAGCGCTACAGCGGTGAAAAGGTCAAGATCAAGGGCCCGACCTTTCGCGACAGCATCGCCGTGGAAGGCCCGGAAAAAATCGCCGCCGAAGCCTTGCTCGCGCCGATTCGCCAGCACTCGGCAGACGTCGAAACCTTCATCACCGAAGCCATCAAGCGCACCAACAACCTCAACGACGACAATGTGAAACTGCTGCTGGCGGGCGACCCGTCGACGCCGCACAAGGCCAAGATCGTCGAATTGCTGTTGTCCATCGCCCACGTCCCGGTGGAAAAAGTCCACACCATCCGCCTCGTCGCCGACCAGCCGCAATCGCCTGAACTGTGGCTGCGCAGCTTCAACGGCAACGACTGGCTGTACTTCAACCCGGAAACCGGTGAACAAGGCCTGCCCGCCGACCGCCTGCTGTGGTGGACCGGCGATGAAAACCTGATCACGGTCGATGGCGGCAAGAAAGCCATGGTCACCTTCAGCCTGAACAACAGCGAGATGAATGCCATTCGCCTGGCCAAGCTGACCGACGAAAACACCGACGCCAACTTTCTCGAATACTCGCTGTACGGCCTGCCGCTGCAAACCCAGCAGACGTTCATGATCATGGTGATGATCCCGATTGGCGTGCTGGTGATCCTGATCCTGCGCAACCTGATCGGCCTGCAGACCCTCGGCACCTTCACCCCGGTGCTGATTGCCCTGGCGTTTCGCGAGACGCAACTGGGCTTCGGCATTGTGCTGTTCACCATTATTACCGCGCTGGGGCTGTCGCTCAGGTCCTACCTGGAACACCTCAAGCTGCAGATGCTGCCGCGCCTGTCGGTAGTGCTGACCTTCGTGGTGGTGCTGATTGCCGCCATCAGCCTGTTCAGCCACAAGCTGGGCCTGGAGCGAGGCCTGTCGGTGGCGCTGTTCCCGATGGTGATCCTGACCATGACCATCGAACGCCTGTCGATCACCTGGGAAGAGCGTGGCGCCAACCATGCGCTGAAAGTCGCGATCGGCACGCTGTTCGCGGCCTCCCTGGCGCACATCATCATGAGCGTGCCGGAGCTGGTCTACTTCGTGTTCACCTTCCCGGCGATCCTGCTGATCCTGGTAGGTTTCATGCTGGCCATGGGGCGTTATCGCGGTTATCGCCTGACCGAACTGGTACGTTTCAAGGCGTTCTTGAAGGCTGACTCGTAATGTTCGGCTTCTGGAAGACCTGGAAAGCCCTGGAGGCGCGCGGGATCATGGGCATCAACCGGCGTAACGCCGACTACGTGCTCAAGTACAACAAGCGCAGCCTGTACCCGATCGTGGATGACAAGATCATCACCAAGGAGCGGGCCATGGCGGCCGGCATCCATGTGCCGCAAATGTACGGGGTGATCTCCACCGAGAAGGAAATCGACAAGCTCGACGACATTATCGGCGGGCGCAGCGACTTCGTGATCAAGCCCGCCCAGGGTGCCGGCGGCGATGGCATCCTGGTGGTGGCGGACCGTTTTGAAGGGCGCTATCGCACGGTGTCCGGCAAGATCATCAGCCATGAAGAAATCGAGCATCAGATTTCCAGCATCCTGACCGGCCTGTACTCCCTGGGCGGCCACCGCGACCGCGCCTTGATCGAATACCGCGTGGTGCCCGACCAGATCTTCAAGAGCATCAGCTACGAAGGCGTGCCGGATATCCGCATCATTGTGCTGATGGGGTATCCGGTGATGGCGATGTTGCGCTTGCCGACCCGTCAGTCCGGTGGCAAAGCCAACCTGCACCAGGGCGCGATTGGCGTGGGCGTGGACCTGGCCACCGGCCTGACCCTGCGTGGCACATGGCTGAACACCATCATCACCAAGCACCCCGATACCACCAACGCAGTGGATGGCGTGCAACTGCCCAACTGGGACGGCTTCATGAAATTGGCGGCCGGCTGTTATGAGCTGTGCGGCCTGGGCTATATCGGCGTGGACATGGTGCTCGACCAGGAAAAAGGCCCGCTGATCCTGGAGCTGAATGCGCGGCCGGGGCTGAATATCCAGATTGCCAACGACTGCGGCCTGACCCTGCGCACCCATGCGGTGGAGGCGCGGCTGGAAGAACTGAAAGCCGCCGGCGTGACCGAAACCGTGGAAGAGCGGGTGAAGTTCGTACAGGAAATGTTCGGTCATATTCCGCCGGTGGAAGGCTGATCCGGTCTTCAAACTGTCTATCCCCGACATCCCCTCTAGGAGCAAATCCTACAGGGGACTACAATCCCCTCCCCCGCGCCACTGGCTGATCCACCCCCGCATGTCGACCTGTTCCGTACATCCGCTGCCCTATCGGGCCAATCCCGCCGAGTACTTTGCGGCGATTCGCCATGCCCCTGGCGCGGTGCTGCTCGACAGCGGCCGGCCGGCTGCCGAGCGTGGCCGTTATGACCTGCTCAGCGCCTGGCCGGAGGAAACCTTCGCGTTTGAGCCTGAGGAGCGCGGCGACAATTTCCTGCAACGCCTGCGCGATAGCCTGACGAACTTGGGCGAAGCGGCGCTGCCCGCCGGTGCAGAGCTGCCCTTTGCCGGTGGTTTGATCGGCTACCTGAGTTATGACTTCGGCCGCCACCTGGAACACATGCCGCACTTGGCGGTAGACGACTTGCACCTGCCGGACGCGCGCCTGGGCCTGTATGCCTGGGCGCTGATCAGTGATCACCAGGCGCAGACCAGCCAACTGGTGTTTCACCCCACACTGGCCGACCGTGAGCGGCAGCGCCTGATTGCCTTGTTCAGTCGGCCATTCACTGCGCCAACGGCCAGCTTCACGCTGCAAGGCCCCATGGCGCCAGACCTCACGGCCGAGGCGTACCGCCAGGCCATCGTGCGCATCCAGGACTACATCCAGGCCGGTGACTGCTATCAGGTCAACTTTGCCCAGCGTTTTCGCGCACCGTGCGCCGGTGATCCCTGGGTGGCTTACTGCGCATTGCGCCAAGCGTGCCCGACGCCGTTCTCCGGATTTCAGAGCCTGCCGGATCACGGTGCGGTATTGAGCCTGTCGCCCGAGCGTTTCGTGCGGATCAGCGAGCGCCATGTCGAAACCCGCCCGATCAAGGGCACCCGCCCCCGTGGCCTGACACCCCAGGAAGACGCCGCGCACGCCGACGAACTGTTGGCCAGCCCCAAGGACCGCGCGGAAAACCTGATGATCGTCGACCTGCTGCGCAACGACCTCGGCCGCAGTTGCCGAATCGGCTCGGTAAACGTACCGGAACTGTTCAGCCTGGAAAGCTACCCCAACGTGCACCACCTGGTGAGCAGCGTCACCGGCACGCTGGCCGACGACAAGGATGCCCTCGACCTCATCGAAGGCAGCTTCCCCGGCGGTTCCATCACCGGCGCGCCGAAGATCCGCGCCATGCAGATCATCGACGAACTGGAGCCGACCCGACGTGGCTTGTACTGCGGTTCACTGATGTACCTGGACGTGCGCGGCGAAATGGACAGCTCCATTGCCATCCGCAGCCTGCTGGTCAAGGACGGGCAGGTGTGCTGCTGGGGCGGCGGCGGGATCGTGGCGGACTCGCAGTGGGAGGCGGAATATCAGGAGTCGCTGACCAAGGTACGGGTGTTGTTACAGACACTGGAAGCGCTCTAGAACCAGGCCATTCCTGCCGCGCAAGGCAGCGACTTCGCCACGAAAAACCCCGAATCAGAACGGTTGTGGACCGACGGTGAGCTGCGCGATAGCTTCCGTCTTCCACCGCCCACCGGCCGTCTGTGAAGGATCACATATGCGACTGTTCAATCGTCAGGATTTGTTTCAGGAATTGCATCCTCTCCCGCTCCACTCTACCATCTCCCAAAACGGGAGGTCAGAACGATGCGCATAATCGCCCTCTCCACCCTACGAATATTCTGGGAGAGTCGCCCGGCTTTTGCCGACGCGAAAACGCCCTTGGTCGAGCTATATCGCCATATGGAAAAAGCCACTTATCCGACACCACAGGCCCTCAAGGCAGAGCTCAGGACTGCGAGCATTCTCAAAGGCGCCAGGGTTGTGTTCAACGTGGGTGGCAACAAGTATCGGGTGATCATGTCGATCGATTATGAGCGACAACTTGGGTTTATCCGCTTCGTCGGCACCCACGCGCAGTACGACTCAATCAACGCGGAGACCGTATGATGAACATCAAACCTATTCACTCTCATGAAGACCTGGCCGCTGCGCTCGCGCGCGTCGAGCAGATTTGGGGAGCGGCCATCGGCAGCCCCGAAGGTGACGAGCTCGAAATTCTCGCTGTTCTCATCGAGAAATACGAGGCGGAACATTTTCCAATGCCGCCTTCGGACCCTGTAGAAGCGATCAAATTCCGCATGGAACAAATGGGCTTGACCGCCCGCGACCTTGAACCCTTTATCGGCCCCAGCGGGCGAGTTTCAGAAGTTCTGAACGGCAAGCGCAAGCTGAGCCTGGCGATGATCAAACGCCTGCATGAAGGATTGTGTATTCCTTACGAACGATTGCTGGCAGGCATTTAGGCGCAGGCTGGGAGGCCCATGTGGGAGGGGGCTTGTTCCCGATGAGGCCATCAGCCGCGCCGGATAACTTACAGGCTCAACGGCCGATTCGACGCCTTGATAAACTCCCGCTTCAAATCCTCAAACGTGTGCACGGCCGGAAACTGCGGGAATTCACGAATCACATTGTCTGGCGCATGGAACAGAATTCCGCGATCAGCCTCACCCAGCATTGTGGTGTCGTTGTAGGAATCGCCGGCAGCAATCACGCGGTAATACAGCGTCTTGAACGCCAGCACCGACTGGCGCTTGGGGTCTTTCTGGCGCAGTTGGTAACCGACCACCCGGTCGCTTTCATCGGTAATCAGGCGGTGGCAAAGCAAGGTCGGAAAGCCCAACTGGCGCATCAGCGGCTGGGAGAACTCGTAGAAGGTGTCGGAGAGGATCACCACCTGGAAGCGCTCGCGCAGCCAGTTGACGAACTCGATGGCGCCGTCCAGTGGCTTGAGTGTCGCGATCACTTGCTGGATATCGGCAAGCTTGAGCCCGTGCTCGTCGAGGATACGCAGGCGCTGCTGCATCAACACGTCGTAGTCGGGAATGTCGCGAGTGGTGGCGCGCAGGGATTCAATACCGGTTTTTTCGGCGAAGGCGATCCAGATTTCCGGAACCAGCACCCCTTCCAGGTCGAGACAGGCAATTTCCACAAGACACTCCGTTCGTATTATTCAAGTTGAGCGAGCAAAAGGACTGCCGAACTCTAGCGATTCAAGCACGCCGCCGCAACGCAGGGCGGATTTTGATACCATCGCCGCCTATAGAGCGCTCAGCGCCACTGACCTGTAGGAACCGTCCTGATGAACCAAGCCTTCGACGTCGTTGAACTCGCCACGACCTATGCCAACAAGTCCGCCCAGGACATTCTCAAGCTGGCGTTCAGCCAGTTCGGTGACGACCTGTGGATTTCCTTCAGCGGCGCCGAAGATGTGGTGCTGGTGGACATGGCCTGGAAACTGAACAAGAACGTCAAGGTGTTCAGCCTCGACACCGGCCGGCTGCACCCGGAAACCTATCGGTTTATCGAACAGGTGCGTGACTTTTACAAGATCGACATCGAACTGATCTCGCCGGACCAGAGCAAGCTGGAACCCTTCGTCAAGGAGAAAGGCCTGTTCAGCTTCTATAGGGACGGTCATGGCGAGTGCTGCGGCATCCGCAAGATCGAACCGCTGCGCCGTAAACTGGCAGGCGTGCCTGCCTGGGCCACCGGCCAGCGCCGCGATCAGAGCCCGGGCACCCGCAGTCAGGTGGCCGCGCTGGAAATCGATACGGCGTTCTCTACCCCGGAACGTACCCTGTACAAGTTCAACCCGCTGGCGCAGATGACCAGTGAGGAAATCTGGGGTTACATCCGCATGCTTGAGCTGCCCTATAACAGCCTGCATGAACGCGGCTTTATAAGCATTGGTTGCGAGCCCTGCACCCGCCCGGTATTGCCCAATCAGCACGAGCGTGAAGGCCGCTGGTGGTGGGAAGAAGCTACGCAGAAGGAATGCGGGCTGCATGCGGGGAATATCATCAGCAAGGCTTGAAGTTGATGCGGTAAAACCTGTGGGAGGGGGCTTGTGTGGGAGGGGGCTTGCCCCCGATGGCGGCCTCTGGGCCTACCGGGATGTTGGATCAGATCGAGTACATATCCGTTTCTGCGGAAACGGCTACTTAGGGTTCCGCCCTGACGGCGGGTCACTTTGGAAAAGCCCCAAAGTAACCAAAGGGCTCTTGCCCCACCACTCGGCACCTCGCCCAGGCTC
>NZ_CVTN01000081.1:0-46363 GCF_900004915.1 Pseudomonas sp. 31 R 17 | reverse complement strand
TTTAACGGGGCGCCTGAGATCAAGATCAAAAGCAGATCAAGAGCGACTCGCTTCGCATCGTGGTTACGGTTGAGCGCTACAGAGTTGTGTAGATGCCTATGCCCCGATGAGGGAGTGTCAGTAGGCACATCTGCAACTGGCCCCCTGCAATCGGGGGCAAGCCCCCTCCCCACATTGGACTCGCCTTTACCATTGAGATGTACACACTACTGTAACTATCGGTGCCATTTATGTGTGCAATCTCGCTTGAAGCGCACCAAAACGTAACACTTCCTTTCTAAAATTTTTTGCCCTCCCAGATCGATCCCCCTCCTCAAGAAAATAAATAGCTGTTCGATCGGTCAATTTATATCGCTTTAAATTCAGCGATTTATTCCAACAACCAATAAAAACGAAATTAACCGCGGTTTTAATAGATCCAAAGATGGCACGCATGTGGCTTAAGGGTATTTAAGCTTTGTATACAATAAATACAAAATCTAAATACACTTTGCCATCTGCCGCATTGCTGCGGATGTGCTGGAGCCCGCCGAAATGCGTACTAGCCTCTCCCATGACGTCGCATTGGATCTGCCCTCCTCCGCCCTGAATCCCGAGGCAGCCAGCCCCGGCCCGCTGGTACTCAGCCCACGCCTGCACAACAAGGACCTGGCGCCGACCAAGGCCGAAGGGCGTCGCTGGGGGCGCTACAGCATCTTTGCGCTGTGGACCAATGACGTGCACAACATCGCCAACTATTCATTCGCCATCGGCCTGTATGCATTGGGCCTGGGTGGCTGGCAGATTCTGCTGTCCTTGGGGATAGGCGCGGCACTGGTGTACTTTTTCATGAACCTGTCGGGGTACATGGGCCAGAAGACCGGCGTGCCGTTCCCGGTAATCAGCCGTATCAGCTTCGGTATCCATGGCGCACAGATTCCGGCGTTGATCCGTGCGGTGATTGCGATTGCCTGGTTCGGTATCCAGACCTACCTGGCCTCGGTGGTTTTCCGGGTGCTGCTGACGGCGATTCATCCAGGGTTTGCCGACTACGACCACAACTCGATTCTCGGCCTGTCATCGCTCGGCTGGGCGTGTTTCGTGGCGATCTGGCTGGTGCAATTGGTGATCCTGGCCTATGGCATGGAAATGGTACGTCGCTATGAAGGATTCGCCGGACCGGTGATTCTGCTCACCGTGGCCTCGCTGGCCGGCTGGATGTACTTCCAGGCAGGCGGCCACATTGCCTGGTCGATCCGCGAACCGCTGAGCGGCGGCGAGATGTGGCGCAATATCTTTGCCGGAGGCGCGCTGTGGCTGGCGATCTACGGCACGCTGATCCTCAACTTCTGCGACTTTGCACGCTCCTCGCCCTGCCGCAGGACGATCCAGGTGGGTAACTTCTGGGGCCTGCCGGTGAATATCCTGGTGTTCGCCGCCATCACCGTGCTGCTGTGCGGCGGGCAGTTCCAGCTCAATGGCCGAGTGATCGAAAGCCCGACCGAAATCATCGCCGCCATTCCCAATACCTTCTTTCTCGTGCTCGGCTGCCTGGCCTTCCTGATCGTCACGGTGGCGGTGAACATCATGGCCAACTTCGTCGCCCCGGCGTTCGTATTGAGCAACCTGGCGCCCAAGTACCTGAACTTCCGTCGCGCCGGGTTGATCAGCGCCACCGTCGCGGTGTTGATCTTGCCGTGGAATCTCTACAACAGCCCGTTGGTGATCGTGTATTTCCTGTCCGGCCTGGGCGCACTGCTGGGGCCGTTGTATGGGGTGATCATGGTCGACTACTGGTTGATCCGCAAAAGCCAGGTGGATGTGCCGCAACTGTACAGCGAAGACGCGCAGGGGGTTTATTACTACAGCCGGGGCGTGAATCTGCGCGCGGTGGCGGCGTTCATTCCGGCAGCGGTGATTGCCATCCTGCTGGCGTTGTTGCCCGGGTTTGCCAGTGTCTCGCCGTTCTCCTGGCTGTTTGGCGCCGGTATTGCAGGGTTGCTGTACCTGCTGATCGCCAAGCGCCAGCCGTTCTACGCCGATGTCAGCGGCGAAAGCATTGCCGTCGATAACGTCAGTCATTAAACAAGGACATTCCATGCGCATCCTCGTGGTCAACGTCAACACCACCGAATCCATCACCCAGACCATCGCTGAGCAGGCCAGAAGCGTGGCCTCGCCGGGCACCGAGATTGTGGGGCTGACCCCCTACTTCGGCGCCGAGTCGGTGGAGGGCAACTTTGAAAGCTACCTGGCCGCCATCGCCGTCATGGACCGCGTAATGGCCTACGATCAGCCGTTTGATGCGGTGATCCAGGCCGGCTACGGCGAGCATGGCCGCGAAGGCTTGCAGGAGCTGCTCAACGTGCCGGTGGTGGATATCACCGAAGCCGCGGCCAGCACGGCGATGTTCCTGGGCCATGCCTACTCGGTGGTGACCACCCTGGACCGCACGGTGCCGCTGATCGAAGACCGGCTGAGACTCGCCGGCCTGTACCAGCGCTGCGCCTCGGTACGGGCCAGCGGCATGGCGGTGCTGGAGCTGGAAGAAAACCCGGTGGCGGCCATGGAAGCGATCGTGCGCCAGGCGGAACTGGCCATCCTTGAGGACAAGGCGGAAGTGATCTGCCTGGGCTGCGGCGGCATGGCCGGGCTGGACGAGCAGATTCGCCAGCGCACCGGGGTGCCGGTGGTGGACGGGGTGACGGCGGCGGTGACGATCGCTGAGTCGCTGGTGCGGTTGGGGTTGTCGACGTCCAAGGTCAGGACCTATGCGGCGCCAAGGCCGAAGAAAATCCTGGGCTGGCCCGGCAAGTTCGGCCACTGAAAATCAACTGTGGGAGGGGGCTTGCCCCCGATGGCGGTGGATCAGCCAATGAATCTGCTGGCTGACACACTGCAATCGGGAGCAAGCCCCCTCCCACACTTGGAATTCTGTTTACTTTGCGACTGCACTGAATCTGCGGCCCAATTGCTGCTCGGCAAACTGCTCGATCACAAAATCCACGAACGCCCGGGTCTTGCCGGGCAGCAACTTGTGCTCGGCGTAGTAGATAGAGATATTGCCGTCATCCACATACCAGTCCGGCAACACCCGCACCACCGCGCCGCTGTCGAGGAACGGCACGGCCATCGGCAGGCTGACCAGCGCAATGCCCAGGCCCTGGGCGCTGGCGCAGCAGGCGGCTTCGGAATCACTCATGGTCATGGCGGGCTTGAGCACCAGCGGGCTGTGCTCGCGCTCGCGGTGGGTCAGTTGCCATGAGCGCACCCGGCCTGTCTGCGGCGAGCGGATCAGGATGCCGTGGCAGCGCGACAAATCCTCGGGCGCACGCACTGCGGGGTGTTGCGCCAGATAAGCCGGCGACGCCACCAGCACCCGGTGCGCCGGGGTCAACGTGCGCGCCACCACGCCCTGGGGGAGTTCAAAGCCACCGCCAATGGCGGCGTCGAAGCCCTGGCCGATCAAGTCCACCTGGCGGTTATCGAAGTGCCAATCCGGGCCGATCGCCGGAAAGCGCCGCATGAATTCACCCAGCAACGGCACCACGTAGCGATTGCCAAACACCGTGCCCATGCTCACCTTCAGCGTGCCCACCGGTCGCCCCTCGGCGCTGGCCAGGTTGGCCACGGCGTTCTGAATCGTCGTGAGGCTCCCGCTGACTTCGCCCAGGAACAGCTTGCCGGCTTCGGTCAGGGTCAGGCGCCGGGTGCTGCGCTGGAACAGCCTGACACCCAGGCGCGCTTCCAGCTTGGCCACGCTTTTACCGACCGCCGCCGGCGTCAGGCTGAGGTGTCGCGCAGCCTCGGCGAAGCTGCCGCCCTCGGCGCTGCGCACAAAGCATTCGATACTGCCAAAGCTCTCCATAACCCGCCACTCTAAACTTTTGGTTTACACAGACTATAGCAATCACGCTCTACCGGCCTGGTCGCGTGAGGCCGATACTCGGCTCATCAACTACTTGGAGATCGACATGACTACTGCAACCCTCACTGGCAAAGTCGCCTTGGTTCAAGGCGGTTCCCGTGGCATCGGCGCGGCCATCGTCAAGCGCCTGGCCGCGCAGGGCGCTGCCGTTGCCTTTACCTACGTCAGCTCGGCCGCCAAGGCGCAAGCCTTGCAGGACAGCGTGATCAGCGCAGGCGGCAAAGCCCTGGCAATCCACGCCGACAGCGCCGATGCCACAGCGATTCGCACGGCGGTCAACGCCACCGTCGAGGCCTTCGGGCGCCTGGATATCCTGGTGAACAACGCCGGCGTGCTGGCTATCGCCCCGCTGGAAGACTTCACGCTGGAAGACTTCGACCAGACCCTGGCGATCAACGTGCGCAGCGTCTTTATTGCCACCCAGGAAGCCGCCAAACATATGGTCGAAGGTGGCCGCGTAATCAATATCGGCAGCACCAACGCCGAGCGCATGCCGTTTGGCGGCGGTGGCCCGTACGCGATGAGCAAGGCGGCGCTGGTAGGTTTGACCAAGGGTTTGGCACGCGACCTGGGACCACGGGGGATTACCATCAACAACGTGCAGCCAGGGCCGGTGGACACGGATATGAACCCGGCGAACAGTGAGTTTGCCGAGAGTTTGATCGGGTTGATGGCGGTGGGGCGCTATGGCCATGTGGAGGAGATTGCCAGTTTTGTGGTCTATCTTGCCGGGCCGGAAGCGGGCTATATCACCGGTGCCAGCCTGACCATCGATGGAGGGTTCAGCGCCTGAGGTTTTTACAACACTGCATAGGCTTGCCCTAATGCCGTCTGTAGGAGCGAGCTTGCTCGCGAAAAGCGTCAACGATAACGCGTGCTTTCTTAATGAACGCGGTGCCTATGAGTTTTTCGCGAGCAAGCTCGCTCCTACAAAGGGCGGTATACGCTACTGACTGGCAAGCCCCCCACATTTTCAGCCCTGTGCTGAATCAGGACATAGGTGGCAAGCCATAGGCCGCCAGATCAAAGTCCGCCAGTTTGCGAATGATCTGGTCGGCATGCTGATATTTACTGTCAGCCATGGCTTCATCGGGCACGGCGATGGCGGTCATGTGCGCCGCTTTCGCCGCTGTCACGCCGAATGGCGAGTCCTCGAACACCAGGCAATCCCCAGGCGCCACGCCCAGGCGACGCGCAGCGGTGAGGAAGATATCCGGCGCAGGCTTGGCGGCGCCGACCTCCGGGTCGTCGGCAGTGACGATGGTGTCGAACAGGCCAAACCACTCGCGGTGCAACGTCGTCTTGTGGCCGAACGAGTTGCGCGACGAACTGGTACCCACGGCAATCGGAATGTTATGCGCCTTTAAATGCCGCACCAGCGTCTCGGCGCCAGGCATGCCCAGGGCTTTGGGAAACCGCTCGCTCATCAACGGCTCGCGAATCTCCAGAAACTCGGCCGGTGTGATCGGCAAATCCAGCGCCTTGACGACATAGTCGGCCAGGTCCTGTGCACCGCGCCCGATGATGTGCTGCTTGATGCTCCAGTCATAGGTGCGGCCGTAGCGTTCGGCAATAATTTGCGTGACTTCGGTGTAGATGCCTTCGGTATCCAGCAACAAACCGTCCATATCGAAAATCACAGCCTTGATCGGGACAGCGGTACGCGGTGCGTTCATCACAACAGAAACCCCGGGGGGAAGACAAAAAGGATTCAGCACAATAGCGGCCCTGGTTGCCTGCAAGCAACCTTGGTGAAGCCCCGATAAGGCATTCATGCCACGCAACAGTTTTATCCGCTGGCGCGCCCGCGGCCGTCTAGGGTTTGTGAGTGAACAGTGATCTGCCTTTGACCACAATCTGAAAATGCACCTTGCAAACCTTATAAAAGACTTATTAACCTCCAATGAATTCGATCCACTGGACCCGCAAATCGGTCAAACAACTGCTTCGGCTGCATACCTACCATCAGCAACAGGTACGCAATGCGGTGTCAGCGCTTGAGCGCATGCCGGATGCAGTCAACGTCAAGGCGTTGGTTAACCATCCACACGGCTATCGGTTGCGAGTGGGTAATTACCGCGTCCTTTTCGACTGGGACGGCGACATCCATGTGGTCAGCATTCAAGAGGTCAAGAAACGTGACGAACGAACCTACTGCCGTACAGATCATCCACAATACCGAGGGCAAGCCAGCCTTTGTGGTGATCCCCTATGAACATTATCTGGCCCGGCAAAACGACCCGGACCTGATTCCCCACGCTGTCGTCAGCCGCCTGGTAGAGGGAGCGACACCCATACGGGCCTGGCGCGAGCACTTGAACCTCACCCAGGATGAAGTTGCCAAGCGCCTGGGCATTTCACAATCGGCATTCGCCCAGCAAGAAGCGGTCACCAAACCACGTCGAACCACGCGGGAAAAAATCGCCAAGGCCCTCGGCATAAATGCCTGTCAACTTGAGTTATAACCTCATCCCCAAAGCCCGCGCCTTCGACGCCCTCAAAGCGAACCCAGACATGTTCTACCGTCTAGCCGCCGACAGCCTGGTGCTGTTCCATTTATGCTTCATCCTGTTCGTGCTGTTCGGTGGCCTGCTGGCGCTCAAATGGCGACCGCTCATCTGGCTGCACCTGCCCGCAGCGGCCTGGGGCGTTGCCGTCGAGGTGTTTCACCTGCCCTGCCCGCTCACCCGCTGGGAAAACCTGTTGCGCCACATGGCTGGGCAGGAGAGTTATGGCGCAGGCTTCATCGAACATTACATCCTCGCGCTGATCTACCCGGCCGGGCTCACGCCGCAGATCCAGTTGGGCCTGGGTGCGCTGGTGCTGCTGGTCAATATTGCGGTGTATGGGCACCTGATCCGACGTTATCGACAGGCTTGAGACAGCCGCACTGGTGAAGAATCAGGCTCCCTCTGCCCCCTCGTAGACGCCGCCATGTCCGAAGCCTTCGAAGTCCCCAGCCCCCACGAAAAGCACCTCGAACACACCACCGAACAGGCCCACGGTCGAGGCGATACCTTTGCCAGTCGTATCGCGGTGATGACCGCCATCATGGCCACCGTCGGCGCCATGCTCAGCTACCAGGCCGGCTCCAGCGAAAGCGAGGCGGCGATGGACAAGAACAACGCCGCGATCATCAAGACCGAAGCCGCCAACCAGTGGAATTACTACCAGGCCAAATCCAGCCGCCAGAACCTGGCGGAGCTGGCCACGCATATTCCCGGCGTGGATGCCGCCCACTACAACGATGAAATCCAGCGCTATAAAAGCCAGAAGGAAGAGGTGCGCAAACAAGCCGAGAAGCTTGAAGCCACCTCCCAGGAATGGGACCGCAAATCCGAAGAAGCGCTGCACCAGCACCATCGCTGGGCCCAGGCGATGACGGCGATTCAGATCGCGATCTCACTGGCGGCGATTACCCTGCTCACGCGCAAGGAATGGCTCAAGCGCATGGCGTACGCGGCCGGCGGCGTGGCCGTGGTACTCGGCAGCCTGGCCTGGCTGCATCTCTGACCGAGCGCAGGAAAACCTAATACCAGTCAGTTAAGCGTACGTCGCCCTCTGTAGGAGCGAGCTTGCTCGCGAAAAACGTCAACGATAACGCGTGCATTCTGAATGAACGCGGTGCCTGTGAGTTTTTCGCGAGCAAGCTCGCTCCTACAAAAAGCCTTAACTGACTGGCATTCGGGCTTGCCCCCGGATGGCGGCCTGATCGTCTCCACAAACCTTGGCTGGCTGATTTCAATCCGCCATCTGAGCGATTAAAGTGTCGCGCCTCGAGAATTGAGTCTCGAGATTCAGCCCATGGAGTTACGCGTGAAGTACGTCAGTAAAGTAGCAACAGCCGCCGTTCTTGGTCTCACCCTGGCAGGTTGCACCGGCACCGCCATGAAAACCCAGCAATACGACGCCAGCCAATACACCGTGCTCGGCCACAGCGAAGCCAGCGCCACCGGCATCATGCTGCTGGGCGTTATCCCGATCGGCCAGAACAGCCGCTTCGTCCGCGCTCAGGATGCAGCCATCAAGGCCAAAGGCGGCGACGCGATGATCAACACCCAAGTCCAGGAAAAATGGTTCTGGGCCTGGGTCCTCAATGGCTACACCACCAAGATCTCCGGTGATGTGATCAAGTTGAAAACCGCGCAATAAGTATCAGGTTGCCAGAACGCTGAGCCTGGCAAGCGACGGTCATGGGCCTGACTTGAGAGGATGGTCCATGACCCTTGGTAATGATGTGCAGGTACATTTAAGCGTGATGGCCCTTGTAGCCCTTATGCTCATACTCCCATCCCCTGCACGCCAACCCAACATGCTTGGGAATCAACGCGGCACCACTGCTGTACGCAGTGATAGTCCTACGCGAAAAGCCCAGTTCTACGGCAGCTGCTGAGAGGGACAAATTATTGCTGAGCATCCACTTTCTGAAATCCTGCGTCAGCATAACCTCGCCAGATTGTTCCAACGCCAAACGGTGCAGCGTGACTGCGGACAGTTCGAGGTCATTACCCCATGTCACATCAAAACCCCACTCACCGACTTTCGCTTGACTGAATAGCGCCAAATCCAAGAGCGGCGTGAGAACAGTAAACGTACTTATATAATCGGCGAGGTCGACGGTATGTCGCTTACCGTTGTTCCACTCGATCTCTAGCGCATGCTTGCCGGCAACTGGTTGCACAGCAGAAATGCGAAGCTTGCTGGTCATATGTCAGTCCCTCCGGTTTTGTTCGTCCCATACCCGCTCAAGATCAGCGATATGAGCGCCTGCCCAAAGCAGGGCAGCTTTCAAAGCTTTCTTCTCGGCGCCTGTACCGAGCACAACAAGCCCTTCGATCTGAACCAACGACTCACCATCCGGTGTCTGCACGTGAAAATGCGGCGGCGCGTGGTCGTCGGGATAGATTTTTATTTTCCAGTTTCGTTCACTGTGAAGGGTCGCCATGGCGTCAAATGCTAGAGAAATATTTTCTCTAGCACAACCTTCAGATTCGTCCTGCCTCCGTAGCGCGACTAAAAGCCACGACCACAGCTCATTCATTTGGGCAACGTCCTACACGACGCGCAGAAACGGGGGGCTCCCGTTTCAAAATCCCCATGCCTATAGTCATCCGGTCACTCATAGGGTGACCGGGTTTGGCGACTCGACGATAAATCGACAGAAATGTCCTCGCATATTTGCGGGATGCTTCTGCGCGCAATAAGCTGCTCGACGGTAGCTGTGCGCGGGAGACCTTCGGGTCTGCCGGTTTTTCCGATTGTCCCGGTTCGCCAACCTGCGTACAGCTGCCACCTTTTGTTTGGCGACAAATGTGTGGCTGCTTTCCTCTGACAACCGGAGTTGCACATATGAACCACTACATAGCCCTCACCAACAACGACAGCGCCACCCCTGCTCTTTTTGTCGACACCACGGCGCCGCTGGAAATACTTCTCGACGCAGCAACCTATCGACTTCGCGCCGTTACCCAGGTCCTTGAGAACCTCGCACTACGCAGTGAGATCAGCAGTGATGCTGTCGTACTCGGCGATTTCGCACTGCTCTGCTCAATACCGTTGCGCGACGGCTGCGATTTGCTGGACGTCATAGGGCGGCGGATGGACATGCCTTGCGCCTGACCTGAATCACCAGATTTTCAAACTGCAGAAATAACGAAGCCCCTGATTTTTTGCAGCATCAGGGGCTTGTTTACTTTTCAAGCGACCGCCGCACGCCGGGAGCGTTAAGGGCCACCGATCTCCAGGGCACGCTCATCAGATCATGTACAAATCAAAAATCGTGTACAGTTTTTTTCACTCATGACGATATAGATGGCAAGGTGCCATGGATCGGGCCCGCAACATCTATGAGTCCAATCTCCATGATTAATGTCTTCAAAATGCGCCGTGATCGTCGCGCTGTTCAACAATTGGTTGCTGCAATCACCCGCCGGGTACCGCCACAAGTAGACGGGTGCGCTGAACGCGCTGCTGTCCTCGATGCCTGGAAGGCTTTTGACTCCCTTGATCGCGACGCCCAGTCCCGTATCCATGCGCTTGAGCAGGAACTGGAGGCAGCCCGTGAGCTGCTTCGCGAAGCTGCGTCGTCCGCGCATGCCCACGAGGTGCGGTTTGATCTTGTAAACCGCGCCTCCAGCGAAGGGCTCTGGGATATGGAGGTCGTCGCCGGCGACCCGGTGAATCCCAAAAACCGCTTTTGGTGGTCTCAGCAACTGCGAAACCTTCTGGGGTTCAACGATGAGCGCGATTTCCCAAATGTGTTAGCCAGCTGGGCCGACCGCCTGCATCCACAGGACAAGCAAGCCACCCTCGACGCTTTTGCCCGCCACTTGAACGATAAGTCCGGGCACACACCGTATAAAGTGAAAAATCGCCTAGCCATGAAGGACGGTTCCTACCGTTGGTTCTATGCCCAGGGAGAGACCTTGCGGGATGATCGGGGGATGCCTCTACGCGTCGCGGGTTCTCTGCGTGATATCCATGATCAGCTTGAGCGAGACCAGGAGCACGACGTCATCATCACCCGATTTGAACTGGCCAGGGAGATGCTCTCGGACGGTCTGTGGGATATGGAAGTCATCGCGGGAGACCCGGTCAATCCAAAGAACCCTTTCTGGTGGTCTCCGCAGTTCCGACGATTGCTTGGATTTGAAACGGTGGAGGAGTTCCCGGATGTCCTGGACAGCTGGGCATCCCGACTACATCCGGATGATAAGGAACAAAGCCTCGACGCATTTGGTGCTCACCTGAACGACCGATCGGGTAAAACGCCCTTTGATATCGAGTACCGCCTGAAGATGAAGAGCGGTGAGTATCGGTGGTTCAGAGCGCGAGGTCAGACCCGCCGCGACTCCAGCGGCTCACCCCTTCGGGTAGTAGGTGCCCTCGTGGATGTCCACTTGCAGCATGAGCAGGAGGCGCTGCGGCAAACTGAGGTCAAGCACCAGCGGACGCTTGAGAACAACATCGCCCAATTGTCACAGATCGTCGGGACGATTCAGAGCATTGCCAACCAGACAAATCTGCTGGCACTGAACGCGGCGATTGAGGCCGCGCGCGCGGGCGAAGCGGGTCGCGGCTTTGCGGTCGTTGCAGACGAAGTGCGCAAGCTGGCAACGCGTACGACTGAAGCGACCGAACAAGCTGCCGGGATGATTGCTCGCTAAGTCCCGTCCTGGTGCCTGCTGTCTAATCCGCAGCAGGCATCCAACGGCCGTGAACGCGCGCGCTCATCCCCCCTCCCGTATGACCGCATAGAACGGCGGCCGGAAGCGCTGGCCACATTGTCGAAACCTTTTTGCTGACGGATACCTCAAAGGAAACGCGAAGAATCCGGCGCGGCCTTTCCGTGCCAAGCAACAAGGAATACGCCGTGCTCGAACATCTTGATCTAAATGCGCTGATCGCTGGCTACGGCTACTGGGTAATCTTCCTGGGCTGCCTGCTCGAAGGCGAGACCGTTCTTATCCTGAGCGGAATGGCTGCGCACCAGGGCACTTTGCAAGTGCTGCAGGTGATCGGGTGGGCCACTGCCGGCGGGATACTCGGCGATCAACTGCTGTTTTGGACCGGACGTTATTCCGGGCAGCGCCTGCTGCCCAAACTCAAGCGTCACCAGTCAGCCATCGAACGGGTAGAGAACCTTATCCACCGCTATCCGACGACCTCGGTATTTACCGTGCGCTTTCTCTACGGCATGCGCCTGGTGGGGCCCATCGTGATCGGTGCCAGTGGACTATCGCCTTGGAAGTTCGCCCTGATCAATGTGCCAAGTGCAGCAATCTGGGCCACCCTGTTCGTCGGCGCCGGCTATTGGGCCGGCGAAGCATTGCAGCATTTCTTTGGCGACCTGAAGCCGTATCGCCTGCCGATCTTCCTCGTCGTGGTAGCGCTGGTGGCCCTGGCGGCAGTGGTGCGGTATTGGCGAAGACGATCCAGGGCGTCGCAGCGCTGAGGCGGAAGCAGATGCAGCGGCTCGTCCGGGTGTGTCGACGCATAGAGCCTGTATGCTTGGATAAGCGCTATGGCGAGAATCACCTGACGGCGAGGCTAGCCCTCCAGAGTCCGAACGGGGGCAGATGGCGGAACAAACCCGGCAAACAAAAGGCCCCCGCACTTGGTCAAAGTGCGTGGGCCTTTTTTACATAAGCGGCGTTATAGAAAGTCTGTGCCCCTAACCTTTTACGAATCGAACTCTGCTTCGGTCATCCGGCCCAGATAGGAGCAATTAAGAAGTATCGCCCTAGAACTCGCTTGTGCAGTGCGACGTGCCTCCTCAATCACGGACGTCGTGACTTTTTGCTCATCGATCCACATATACGACGAGTGATAGGTGAAGTTACCGTCGTGTTCGATATTGTGAAAAACAAAATAGTAGTAGTGATACATCATTTTACCTCTCCTTGGATGATGGCCAATTGTAATCAGCGGCGAGGCAATTAGGCCACCCCATGCAGGCAAAACTTCACAACAAAACGAACGAAAAGCGCCCCTTCCTGAGTACGCCTTAGCGACCACTGCCCGCCCAATAATGGAGCGCCAGTCCCATGGTGGTCTCATGGAGCTATTTTTTGGACGCCAAAAACCACAAACCACAGTTTTTCTCTAGTAAAATCATGGGCTTGCGTTTTCAGAATGTAGCGGTGAAGGAGAGATTCGAAAGTACCCGCACCCTCGATCGCTCAGCCGAGGCCCCGGAATACAAGGGCTCCAGCGGTGCCAGTTGCGCGAAAGCATTCCCACGCCATTCCCATGAGCCTCAGATTGCACCGCGTTACGCGTGCGCATCACACGTGTAGGGGGCTGAGATTCGAAATCTAGAGGGAATCAAACGACGCCGAGACGGCTGAGATGGCTTTACGCTAGCGAGAAGACTGCAAAGCGTGCTGTAGACAGAGAAAACTTAAAGCTCAAACAAGACCTATGAGCAAAGCACGAGTCTAAAACAGATATTTTTTTCTTAAAAAACAGCAAGTTATTAGCCGTTTTTTTACTGTGTTGGCAAAACGCCTTCACGGAGTCACACTACCCCCTCATTCATTTGTTTAAGGGATTATAAGATGGCTGAACCACGCGCTTTCATCAGTTTCGATGTTGATAACAACAGCACTCATAAAACTCTATTTGCTGGACAAGCCTGGAATTCGAAAACCCCTTTCAAACATGAAGACTGGTCTGCCAAAAGCCCTATGCCGCAATCCCAATGGGAGGCAATCGTCAAAGAAAAGATCAACAAAACTCATCTTCTCATCGTCCTTGTTGGTCGTCACATGGCAACAGCCACCGGAGTGGTTAAAGAAATTGAAATGGCTCGCTCTCAAAACGTACCCATTTTTGGAGTTTATGTAGATGACGCTGATGCCAATAGCACCTTACCTGCTGGCCTTGCCAGAAATCGTGTTATCACATGGACGTGGCCAGGGATTGCCAACGCTGTGACCCAAATGATGGGCGAAGGGAAGAATGCGGGAAGATCCATATGAAGAAGGCTTTGGTCGTGGGGATCAACTATTACGAAAAAATACACCCCCTATTTGGATGCGTAGCCGACGCATATGCAGTAAACCAAGTGCTAGAACGACACATGAATGGTGAATTGAATTTCGACGTAAAACATATAACTTCTGTAGATGCAGCAAGCTCCATCACACGAAAAGACCTTAAAGAAAATATAAGAAAGCTTTTTGAGGACGAGTGCCAAATTGCATTATTTTATTTTGCAGGACATGGGCACATTGAAGAAACAGGTGGTTATTTACTAACATCAGAATGCTCCGAAGGTGATGACGGCCTGTCACTACAGGAAGTATTAGAGCTGGCAAACGCCTCAAAGGCCATTAACAAAATAATAGTATTAGATAGCTGTTACTCGGGCGCCGCTGGCACTCAGAAATCGCTTGGAGAAAAAGCGCTTCTAGCTGAAGGGATGACCATCCTTACCGCTTCCACAAAAGACCAATATGCAGAAGAAGCTAATGGGTCCGGCGTTTTCACATCTTTGTTTGTCGATGCGTTAAATGGTGGCGCGGCTAACCTATTAGGAGATATAACACCAGGCAGTATCTATGCTCACATTGATCAGTCCTTAAGTCTTTGGGAGCAAAGGCCAGTATTCAAGACCAACGTCAGAGCCTTCACGTCCCTGAGAAAAGTTTCACCACCAATCCAGCTTTCCGAACTACGCCAAATTAATGATTTATTTGAAACTCCCAACTCTGAAATAGCGCTAGATCCCAGCTTCGAGCCCCAACCACCGGCGCCTAATCATGGAATAGAGCCCGACCCTGAAAACAATCGAAAGTTTGCAATACTTCAAAAGCTGAATCGATTAAATCTGGTTAAGCCTGTTAATGAGGAGCATATGTACTTTGCTGCAATGAATTCAAAGTCATGCAAACTGACTGTACTCGGCGAGCACTACTGGAAACTAATTAATAATGGAAGAATATAAATCCCCGGAGAATGGAATTGACAAATGAAAATTTATTCAAACACTATGAAAAATTTACTTTCACGAATTAGCCAGAAAAGAGCAGATCTTCTCTAGGTTAAGTATTCCACTAGCAACAATCATTGCAATCGCGGGTTTTTACTCGGTCATCATCACAGGCGACAGAGCTACATTAACGCTAGGCGCAAAGATCTGGTTCCTCACAATAATCGCGTTGTCGATAGTTGTACTAGGCATAGGAATTTACTTCTTCATCGACGCCCTTTTAGGGAGAGTAGATGAGAACCTCCCTGCACCTAACACCATCGAGAAATATCGACTAGACCTAATAGCGTATTATAGTGACGAAGCCAATTCAGACACGATAGTAGCTGAACAACTGAACAAGTACTATTATGAAAACTACATGAACTGCGCAACAATTTGTACAACCAATAACGACATAAAGAGCTCAAGCTTATACTATTGCAATGTGTGCCTTATACTTGCAGCAGGCATTGCTGTAATAGCTTATGCAGTAATCACTATACCTAAACTCTAGGAGCTAAAACCATGGCGCAAAAACCTCCACCTCCACCTCCAACTAGAAACGTAAGAGGCGATGTTCGCCTCCCCCCTCCACCACGCCCGACAGCGCCAGCACCAAGACAACGATAAAAAACAACCCGGCATTGCCGGGTTGTTTTATTTAGAGCGTTGTGCCTTATGCAAAACCTCAATGCATCCCAAAATATGCTCCTGATTAGTCTCAGACAACATTCGTAATAGCGATAAAAGCAAAAACTCCGGCGTATTTAACTCAGTACTGCAATTCTCCATTTGCTGATTTTCATCGCTGGGCTTGTTAGACACGGCGCTATCTCTCCCTTTACCCATGGCATGCAAAAGTGCATACGTATGGAAACTGTTCGGACGGATCGGGAGATACGGCCTTCGTGTAGCCGCACTCAAGAGCTACTGATGGTGCAGTTCATGATTTGGGCCGGCCCTCGGGTGTCGGAGACTATTGCACTGGCCTGGGAGGACGTCGATCTGAAACAGGGCACGGTGACTTTTCGCCGGTCCAAGGTGCGGGGGCGCCTATCGGGTGACCAAAACCCGGCGCTCGACGCGCAAGGTACGCCTGCTGGAGCCCGCCTGGGATGCCCTGCGCAAATTGGACGCCATCAACCAGCTCAAGACTGTGGACACGGTCGACGTCGTCGAGCGCGATAACAAGACCATTCGCAAGCACAAGCTGCACTTTGTATTCCTGAACACCAAAAGCGGCCTGCCGCACGTCAGCGACTTCGTCGTAAGGGACAGGTTCTTCAAAGCGCATTTGAAAGCGGCAGGCGTTCGTTATCGCGGACCTGGCCAGTGCCGACACACTTATGCCAGCCAACTGCTTACCACGGGCGTTGCCTCGGTTGACTGGATTGCAGAGCAGATGGGCCACACCAGTGCGAACATGATCCGACAGCACTATGGAACATGGATCAACGAGGACGGTCCCGACGTCATCGGTATACTTGAACACGCTTTGGGTATAAAGACAAAACTCGATTAATAGGCGAACCGGCGCAGGCCTTAGATAGATATATCTAGAACCATTAATTCGCAATTACACTTAACGTAAAGCTTAGAACTTCAGCTGAGGCTAAAGCGGCTGAAGCTTGAAGTCATCATTTATGAAAAGCGGGCGATCAAAATCCACTTTTAAAACATGTGTCGGGAGACCTGAAGTCGAGCCCACGCTAACAATTTTTACCATACTGGGCTCGCACCAATCTTCTACAAGCAGGTCCGTTAAAAAAATAGAAAACGCTGCCCATATGTTATTCCTACCTCTCCAATTAACGGGCACAGTGCCTTTTAACGACAACTTCCCAAACGAAGAATTGACAACTGCCTCACCATGGAGGCCCACTAGGGGGCCTAATGGTATTAGATCGTGCTCTGACGATATATAGCATTTACTAATTGCTTTATCCGCAGTTTCGTAGGTAGTGTTATGAAGCAAAGCGAGAATACATAATACAATTTTATCAGACTGAAGAACTAGGTCAGACATTTCGAACATTAAATTATTGATATTCAAAGTCGAGACGATCTGATCTAAAACTAACTGTTGCGTGAAAACGGGGCGCGCCTGTATGAATGACAGAAGATCTGTAATGAGCTTGGCAGTAGGATTGCTGACTGCCTCCTTGAGCAATATGGTGCCCTTTCCCTCATCAAAATTAAATAATTTATCAATCCTAGATTTTAGTACCTTACGGCGTTCTCGATATTTCTTCCTTATCTCTGCATCAGTTAGTTTATCCAACTGCACCATTAACAACTTTTTTATGTACATGGGTACCGGGACTGAAAAATCAAGACGCTTTTCAGGGCCGACATACTCACTAAAATGCCTTAGAGACAAATAGAAAGCTTCAAGCTCGCTATTAGTTAGCCCTTGATTTCTCACTTTGTTATGGGCAACAAAGTGGGCTATCTCCCTAAACACACTATTGCTTGCACAATGCTCGCGCAGCCCCATAAGAAGACCATCAACAGTATTCTCATCAAAATTCCCCTCTACTATCTTCTTAACTGTTTTCTCCACCTTGTACCTTTCGAAGCCCTCAATAGCCATTTGCTTCCCCTTCCAAATTAAGTATTGAAAATGCAATTCGCTCATGTTCGTTTTAAATGGCAGAGCTTAAAAACTCACTTGAAACAGCGCTAGTTCATAAGCGCGCTATAGCACGGTAAAATACTATTAGGTAGTAGCTATTAAAGAGTGTGGATTAAATCCAGTCAAGTCGCTGACTGTCAGGCTGATCATTGCGGACGACACGGCTTAGAAAAGGGTAACTGGCACATTGCAAAACCGAACGCGCCCTATTTCTCGAATCCACGAAGCGGGACGGTTGCATTCCAAACGTCAAAGCAAGATTGAGAAGGGGACCGCCAGGTTGCCGTGCAACCTGAATGCCTTGATAAAGCAGGCTGTCTGGCTCTCCCGTTGTTCCCATGGATGTTCCCAAGAAAGCTATTTTGCCCACCCTAAAAACACAAAACCCCTGAAAACTTCAACGTTTTCAGGGGTTTAGTCGTTTCAAATTTGGCGGTGAAGGAGAGATTCGAACTCTCGATACAATTTCTTGTATACACACTTTCCAGGCGTGCTCCTTAAGCCACTCGGACACTTCACCGTATCTCGGCAAACCAGTTCAGCCTGTCGAGGCGCGCTAATGTAGTCGAAAGCCTTTCTGATGGCAAAGGTTTTTTTCAGAATTTTCATGCGGTTAGACGGTTATGCCGGAACGGGGTCTGCGGGCGATGGCGATTGTGCCAATCTCGGGCATGGATCGGGATGGTCTACGCTGGCTGTGGTGCCCTGCTTCAGGCGCTCTGCTGCCGGCTGTGAAGCAAAAGCCTGACTGGGCAGTCAGTCACGGCGCTTTACCCGCGCGGGCGCGCTGGGTAACGTTTGCTGCATTCTTCTATAACAAGCCCTATAAGGAACCGCGTCATGAGTGAGTTGATTGCCTACCACCTCGAAGACGGTATCGCGACCCTGACCCTGAGCAACGGCAAGGTGAATGCCATTTCGCCGGCAGTGGTCAGTGCGTTCAATGCGGCGCTGGATCAGGCGGAGCAGGATCGGGCAGTGGTGGTCATCACGGGCACGCCGGGCATTCTGTCGGGTGGTTATGATTTGAAAGTGATGACGGCCGGCCCTAAAGAGGCCATCGGCCTGGTGACGTCCGGCTCGACGCTGGCGCGTCGCTTGTTGTCGCATCCGTTTCCGGTGATCGTGGCGTGCCCTGGGCATGCGGTGGCCAAGGGCGCGTTCCTGCTGTTGTCGGCGGATTATCGGATTGGCGTTGAGGGCCCGTTCAGCATTGGCCTGAATGAAGTGGCGATCGGCATGACCATGCACCACGCCGGTATCGAGTTGGCGCGGGACCGTCTGCGCAAGTCGGCGTTTCATCGCTCGGTGATCAATGCCGAGATGTTTGACCCGCAAGGCGCCTTGCAGGCGGGCTTCCTCGACAAGGTGGTGGCGCCGGAAGAATTGCACGCGGCGGCATTGGAAGCGGCGCGGCAGTTGAAGAAGATCAATATGAACGCGCACAAGCAGACCAAGCTGAAGGTGCGCAAGGCGCTGCTGGAGACGCTGGACGATGCAATTATCCAGGATCAAGGTCATGTGCTGATGTGATGCCTGAACCTGCCGTGCCAAAGCCCGACCTCGAGTCGTAATGCTGTTCAGTTAAGCCTACATCGCCCTCTGTAGGAGCGAGCTTGCTCGCGAAAAACGTCAACGATAACGCGTGCTTCCTGAATGAACGCGGCGCCTGTGGTTTTTCGCGAGCAAGCTCGCTCCTACAAAAAGCCTTACTTAACTGAACGACATTACAACCTTGAGTCGGGCTTTTTCTTACAGCCAAAGCCGAAACAGCCTGCGCCGCTCTAGACAGCCTTTATCGGCCTATGTTGAAACATGCGCTTAAACATCGCCTATCTCCTACGTCTTTAGGGGCAATTGCCGAATACAGTGCACATCCGTACACTGCGCCACCTTTTGTTTCGATGGGCTGTGTCGATGCTTTTTCTGTTACGTATGTTGTTGATGGGCCTGCACTTTATGCTCGCCGGGATAGTGGGCGTGCTCATAGGGGTATGCCGCCCGTTCAATCCTGACAACAGTCGCCTCTGCGCGCGCCTCTATGCACTGCCCGCCATGTGGATACTGCGCTTGAAGGTGAGGACGGATGTCGACTCGCTGCGCAACAAGCCCGGCACCTGCGTGGTGATCGCCAACCACCAGTCCAACTATGATCTGTTCGTGCTGGGCACCGTGGTGCCGCATCGCACGGTATGCATTGCCAAGAAAAGCCTGAAGTGGGTGCCGTTGTTCGGCCAGTTGTTCTGGCTGGCCGGCAATGTGCTGATCGACCGCGGCAATGCGCACAAGGCACGCCGTGCCATGCTCACCACGACCCGCACCCTGCAGCATGAAGACACGTCCATCTGGGTATTTCCGGAAGGCACGCGCAACCTCGGCAAAGGTCTGTTGCCGTTCAAAAAAGGCGCGTTCCATATGGCGATTGCGGCCGGTGTGCCGATCGTGCAGGTGTGTGTCAGTAACTATGTCACGCATATGCGCCTTAATCGCTGGAACAGTGGCGAGGTGCTCATACGTTCGTTGGCGCCGATTCCTACTGTGGGGATGACGGCGGACGACGTTCCGAGGTTGATGCTGGCGTGCCAGGCGAAGATGGATGCGTGCATTGCGCAGATGGATCGCGAACTGCAAGGCGCTTGAACGATCACTTCAGGGAACGCCATTCACGCTAAGCTGCCCAACACCTGTCCTCCAGATAAGAAGTGATCAGCACCATGGGTAGAGTCGTTGCCGCCGCCGTCTACAGCGTCGGAAAGAAAGTCACGGATATCACCCTCGACGAAGGTGCGGCCTGGGCCGCCAAACCCGGCCACTTTGTGTGGATCGGCCTGGAAGAACCCAGCGCCCAGGAACTGACCAACCTGCAGCACCAGTTCAACCTGCATGAGCTGGCGATCGAAGACGCCATGGAAAAACACAGTCGCCCGAAGCTGGAAACCTTCGGCGACGCGCTGTTTATCGTCACCTACTCACCGGTTCGCGAGAACGGCAAGCTGGAGTTTATCGAGACCCATATCTTCGCCGGCAATGGCTACATCATCACCGCCCGCAACGGGCATTCGGCGTCCTACGGTTTTGTGCGCCAGCGCTGTGAGGCGCGTCCGTTGTTGCTGGAGCATGGGGAAGATTTCGTACTCTATGCCTTGCTGGATTTCGTCACCGAAAACTACCAGCCGGTCAGCGAAGCGATCCACGCCGAGATCGATGAACTGGAGCGCAATGTGCTGTGCAGTTCCCTGAGCGAGCGCGATATCCAGAACCTCCACGGCCTGCGCCGCGACGTGCTGCGGCTCAAGCGCTATGTGGCGCCGATGGTGGAGATCAGCCAGGAGTTGCAGAAGCTGAGCTTTCCGTTTATCGACAAGAACATGCGCCCCTACTTCCGTGACGTGCAGATCCATGTCACGCGGCAGATGGAAGACTTGACGACTCTGCGCGACATTGCCAGCCAGACCATCGAGCTCGGCGTGCTGCTGGAGGCCTCGCGCCAGAGTGTGGTGCAGCGCAAGTTCGCCGCCTGGGCGGCGATCCTCGCGTTCCCCACGGCGGTGGCGGGGATTTATGGGATGAATTTCCAGAACATGCCCGAGCTGCAATGGCACTACGGCTACTTTGCAGTGCTCGGGTTTATTGCCGTGGGCTGCACCAGCTTGTGGGCGAGCTTCAAACGGTCGGGTTGGCTTTAGGTGTGTGCGCCACAAAGCGCATCATCCATTCCGCCACGGTCGCGCCGTGGTGGTCGCGCTCAAGGCTGGCCACGCCGTTGGTGTAGACCTTTTCGCCCAGGGTTGTCTGAAGAATCTCAAGCAGTTCGCGGGAATAGTCCTGAACGAATTCCGGGTGGCCCTGGAAGCACAATACCTGGTCGCCAATGTGATACGCCGCGATGGGGCAAAACTCACTTGAGGCGATGACCGTGGCATTTTCCGGCAGGGTGGTGACCTGGTCCTGATGGCTGATCAACAGCGTCAGCTCCGGCACTTCCGGGCTCATCCAGGGCGCCTTGGCATCGAGCTTGTAATCGTGGATGCCCATGCCCCAGCCCTGGCTGGCGCGTTCGGTCTTGCCGCCGAGCAGCAACGCCAGCAACTGGTGGCCGAAGCAGATACCCAACAGCTTGTCGCCGCGCTCATAGCGCTTTAGCACGTAGGTCTTGAGGGTCTGGATCCATGGGTCGGTGCCGAACGAGTCGGCTTTGCTGCCGGTGATCAGGTACGCGTCAAACACTTCGTCATCCGGCGGGTATTCACCCTGCACCACGTTGTACACCACAAACTCGGCGGCAATCGGCTGCCTGGCGAACAGGCGCTTGAACATCTGCCCGTAGCCTTGGTACTGATCGATCAGGCCCGGACGCAGAATATCGGTTTCCAGGATGCAGACGCGTAGCGACATAAAAAATACCTGACACGGCGATGGGAATATTGAACACCCCAGAGCGTGCCTTGAAAGGTATCTGCAAAGCAAGCCCCTGGTTGATCAGCAAAAGGTTGCGCCTTGTGCCGCTTTCTCGAGCAACAACGCCGGTGGCGCGAAACGCTCCCCGTACTGCTCGGCCAGATAGCGCGCCCGGGCGATAAAGTCGTCCAGGCCGTACTGATTGATAAACTGCAGCGCGCCGCCACTCCAGGCCGCAAAGCCAATGCCGAAGATCGAACCGATATTGGCGTCGGCGGTGGACATCAACACGCCCTCCTCCACACAGCGCACGGTTTCGATGGCCTGGATAAACAACAAGCGATCGCGCACGTCCTGGGGCGAAATCTGTTTATCGGACTGTTCGAACCGCGTCTTGAGTTCGGGCCACAGGCGCTTCCGGGCGCCTGCCGGGTAGTCATAGAAACCGCCACCCGCAGCTTTGCCCGTGCGCTTGTGGTCGTTGACCAGCAGATCGATCACCGCCGTCGCCGGATGGGTCGGCGCTGCCTTGCCCTGCGCTTGCAGGTCCTTGGCGGTTTGCTGTCGGATATGGCTCATGAGGCTCAGGGACACTTCATCGGACACCGCCAGCGGCCCTACCGGCATACCGGCTTTGCGCGCTTCGGTCTCGATCATCGGCGCGGCCACGCCTTCGCCGAGCATGGCGATGCCTTCGTTGGTGAATGTGCCGAATACCCGCGAGGTGAAGAAGCCGCGGCTGTCGTTGACCACAATCGGGGTTTTCTTGATTTGCAGTACGAAGTCGAAACCCCGAGCCAGGGTTTCGTGGCTGGTGTGGGCGCCCTTGATGATTTCCACCAGGGGCATCTTGTCCACCGGGCTGAAGAAATGCAGGCCGATGAATTTGCCAGGGTCGGGCACTGCGCTCGCCAGGCCGCTGATGGGCAATGTCGAGGTGTTGGAGGCGATCACCGCGTCTGCACCGACCACGCGCTGCGCGGCGGCCGTTACCCTGGCCTTGAGTTCGCGGTCTTCGAACACTGCTTCGATCACCAGGTCACAGCCGGTCAGGTCGGCGTCATCCTGTGCAGGCTGAATCCGCGCCAGGATGGTTTCCCGCTGCTCGGCGGTCAGTTGCCCACGGCTGACTTTCTTGTCCAGCAACGCCGCCGAATGGGCCTTGCCCTTCTCGGCAGCGGCCAGGCTGATGTCCTTGAGCACCACGTCAACGCCCGCACAGGCACTGACGTAAGCAATGCCCGCCCCCATCATGCCGGCGCCGAGCACGCCGACCTTGCGCGTCACATAGCGCGCAAAACCTTGTGGTCGCGAGCAGCCGGCGTTGATTTCATTGAGCTGGAACCAGAACGTGCCGATCATGTTTTTCGCCACCTGACCGGTCACCAGCTCGGTGAAATAGCGGGTTTCGATCAGGTGCGCGGTGTCGAAATCCACCTGTGCGCCTTCCACGGCGGCGCAGAGGATTTTCTCCGGTGCCGGGAAACAGCCCTGGGTCTTGCTGCGCAGAATCGACGGCGCAATGGCGAGCATCTGCGCGACTTTCGGGTTCGACGGGGTGCCCCCGGGAATCTGGTAGCCCTTGTTGTCCCACGGCTGCCTGGCCTGCGGATTCGTCAGGATCCAGGCGCGCGACTTGGCCAGCAGCTCGTCGCGATCTGCCGCCACGTCATCGATCAGGCCCGCCTGCAATGCCTGCGCCGGCCGCACTTTCTGGCCTTCCAGCAGATACGGCAGGGCTTTTTCCAGGCCCAGCAAACGCACCATGCGCACCACCCCGCCGCCACCCGGCAACAGGCCCAGGGTGACTTCCGGCAAGCCGAGCTGCACGGACGTGTCGTCCAGCGCGATGCGGTGATGGCAGGCCAGGCAAATCTCCCAGCCACCGCCAAGCGCCGCGCCGTTGATCGCGGCCACCACCGGCTTGCCGAGGGTTTCCAGGCTGCGCAGTTGGGCCTTCAACACGCCTACGTCGGCGTAGAACGCCTTGGCGTGGGCTTTGTCGACCTGGATCAGCTCATTGAGGTCGCCACCGGCAAAGAAGGTTTTCTTGGCCGAGGTGATGATCACCCCGGCCAGGGTGTCCTTTTCCGCCTCCAGGCGCGCAATGGTGGCCGCCATTGCCTCACGGTAGGCCGCGTTCATGGTGTTGGCGCTTTGGCCGGGCATGTCGAGGGTCAGCACCACGATCTGGTCCTGGCCTTTTTCGTAACGAATGGCGTCGGTCATGACAGTGTCCTTGGGCTCAGAGGCGTTCGATGATGGTGGCGATACCCATGCCACCGCCGACACACAGGGTGGCCAGGCCGTAGCGCTGCCGACGCACCTCCAGCTCGTCGAGCAAGGTGCCGAGGATCGCGCAGCCGGTGGCGCCCAAGGGGTGACCCATGGCGATCGAGCCGCCATTGACATTGACGCGGGCGGCGTCGATGCCCATGTCCTTGATGAATTTGAGCACGACCGACGCGAACGCTTCGTTGACCTCGAACAGGTCGATGTCCTCGACGCGCAGGCCGGCCTTGGCCAGCGCCTTGCGGGTGGCCGGTGCAGGGCCGGTGAGCATGATGGTCGGGTCGGTGCTGGTGACGGCCGTGGCGACAATGCGCGCCCGTGGTTGCAGGCCCAGTTCGCGGCCCTTGGCCTCGGAGCCGAGCAACATCAACGCGGCGCCATCCACGATGCCGGAGCTGTTGCCCGGCGTGTGCACATGGTCGATGCGTTCCACATGGCTGTAGACCCGCAGCGCGGTGGCGTCAAAACCCATCTGGCCGATCATTTCGAAGCTGGGCTTGAGCTTGCCCAGGCCCTCGAGGGTTGAGTCGCCGCGAATGAATTCGTCATGGTCCAGCAGCACGATGCCGTTCTGGTCCTGCACCGCGATCAGCGACTTGTTGAAGGAACCGTCTGCCCGCGCCCTGGCGGCTTTCTGCTGCGACTGTAGGGCAAAGGTGTCCACGTCCTGGCGGGTGAGGCCTTCCAGGGTAGCGATCAGGTCGGCACCAATGCCCTGAGGCGTGAAGTGGCTGTGCAGGTTGGTTTGCGGGTCGAGTACCCAGGCGCCACCGTCGCTGCCCATCGGCACGCGGGACATGGATTCGACGCCGCCGACCACCACCAGGTCTTCAAATCCGGAGCGTACTTTCATTGCCCCCAGGTTTACCGCCTCCAGGCCCGAGGCGCAGAAGCGGTTGATCTGCACGCCGGCAACACTGACGTCCCAGTCCGCGACCAGCGCGGCGGTCTTGGCGATATCGGCGCCCTGATCGCCCACCGGGGTGACGCACCCGAGGACGATGTCATCCACCTGGCGGGTGTCGAGGTCGCAACGCTGCGCCAGCGCGATGAGCAAACCGGCGACAAGGTTTACCGGCTTGACGCTGTGCAGGGCACCGTCGGCCTTGCCCTTGCCACGGGGCGTGCGTATCGCATCAAAGATCAGAGCTTGGGTCATGATGTCCTCGAACCACAGTGGGCGTATGCCCTTACCTTAGGCCCGATTGACACGGTTTCAATGACGGATGCGCTCATTGCTTTTGACCCCCTCGCTCGGACGAACGGTAGGCAGCTATGGGAAACCCCGGGTTAATCGTTTTAGCTGTCTAGCCTTGGGGTTGGCGCCAAGATGGCACTAGGCCTCATGCCGTTTTAAGCAGAAAACGTGATTAGTTGATATGAAATGGATCTAAGCGCCGAAGAACGAGGGCTCTAAGGTTGAATCTGTAAGAAGCTGCTGCCGGGTTTTGCTGGAGCCGCTGTAAGAAAAATGTCACGCCAGATCGCGATACTTGATTAACAGGCACGCATTTGACGCTCAGGAATAACAACAAAAGGCAGTCAGCCATGTTCAAACATTCGAAAGTACGTCAGGCGGGACTTATTCTGTTCGCCACCACACTGATTCTGATCTTGCCCAACTTAACCAAGGTTATCGGGTGACGACGCGAGCGACCTGTTGCGCGCACCCACAGCGTCGGGACTGCAGCTTTTGGCAGCACCTGCCGGGACATTGCGAATAGCGGTCCCGTTGCGGGGGCTGTCTTTTTGCGTGCGGATTTGCGCTATCGTGCCTTTTCCGCCACTGCGAACCCGGGCTATCCCTTGAAATCGATCCTCGCCTTCGTTGCCCTGCTGCTGGCACTGCCCGCCTGGGCCGCGCAATTGACCATTGAACTGGAGCATGCCAGCAAGACCTGGCAGACCACGGACCTGCTCAAACACCCCGACGCGCAGACGGTGCAGGTTGTCGATGATGTTTCCTACAAGCGCACCATGACTTATCGCGCAGTGCCTTTGGCGGTTCTCCTAAAGGGCCTGAACCCTGCGAGCCATCTGCAAGCGGTCGCCCTTGACGGTTTTGCCGCTGAACTCGCCGCCGCGCCGCTGCTGCAAAAAAACGGCGCCCGCGCCTGGCTGGCGGTAGAAGACCCGGCCCATCCCTGGCCCTCGCTGGGGGATGGCAAACCGAGCGCCGGGCCGTTCTACCTGGTGTGGACCGACCCGCAGGCAGGGCATGTCAGCCCGGAGCAGTGGCCCTTCCAGATCTCCAGGATCAAGCAATTACAGACGGTCGCCGAGCGCTTCCCCGCCTTGTTACCCGACCCGACGTTGCCGGCGGATGACCCGGTCAATCAAGGCTTTGCGCTGTTTCAGAAGAACTGCCTGGCCTGCCACCGGCTTAATGGGGCCGGTGATGCACAGGTAGGGCCGGATCTGAATATTCCCTACAACCCCACTGAATATTTCAGCGGCGATTTCCTCGAGCGGTACATTCGCGACCCGCAGAGCCTGAGGCACTGGCCGCAGGCGAAGATGCCGGCGTTTGCGGCCAGTGTGTTGCCGGACGACGAGTTGGATCTGCTGGTGAGGTACTTGCGGCATATGGCGGGGCGCAAGCAGATGCCTTGAGGCTTGCGCAGATCAAAATGTGGGAGGGGGCTTGCCCCCGATTGCAGGGGGTCAGACACAGATGCTGTGACTGACACTCCGCCATCGGGGGCAAGCCCCCTCCCACATTTGAACTGCGTTCAGTCGCTGATTATTGTTGCTGGACAGAGATCACCGGGGTCGGCGCCACGAATACCTTGGCATGCATCTGCTCATGCCCGCCCCCACGGCGCATGCCGCGCACCGGGCAGGCATCCAGATAGTCCAGGCCCACGGCCAGCTTCAAGTGCCGCTCCGGCCGGGCCAACTGGTTGGTCACATCAAAACTGTACCAGGCGTCGTCCAGCCAGGCTTCGGCCCAGGCATGGCTGGCCAGGTGCGTAGTGTCTTCGGTGTACAAATACCCTGATACATACCGCGCCGGAATGCCCAGGCTGCGCGCGCAGGCCAGGAACGCATGGGTATGGTCCTGGCAGACGCCCGCGTGGCCGGCGAAGGCTTCAGCCGCGCAGGTGTCGACTTGGGTGGCGCCCGGCGTGTAGCGCATCGATTGGTTCAAGGCCTGCATCAGGTCGATCAGGGCCGTGCGGTCACGCCGCTGGTGGCAGTGCTGCCGGGCAAAACCGCGCAGGGCTTCGTCGGGCTCGGTCAGGCGCGTGCAGCGCAGGAACGGAAAGGCCGACTGGCTCTCATGTTCGGCCTCGCGCAGCTCGTCGATATCCACCTGGCCACGGGCGCCGATAATGATGGAGTCGTGAGGCTCGTCCAGCGTCAGCACATGCAGGATGTTGCCGAACGGGTCCACTTGCGCCCGCACAGGGCGCGGCAGGTCAAGCTGCCAGCTGAGAACGTGCTGGCGCTCGCTGTCGTGGGGCGTCAGGCGCAGATACTGGATGCTGGCGCGCACCTGGTCTTCGTAGCGGTAAGTGGTTTCGTGGCTGATGGAGAGTCTCATGCCGCCTCCAGGGGGGAACAGTTTTTAATCAACACAGGTCATCCTCGACCACCCAGGTGTCTTTGGTGCCGCCGCCCTGGGACGAATTGACCACCAGCGAGCCTTCGCGCAACGCTACGCGGGTCAGGCCACCGGGCACCACGCGTGTTTCCTTGCCGGACAGCACGAACGGGCGCAGGTCGATATGCCGCGGCGCGATGCCGTTTTCAACAAACGTCGGGCAGGTGGACAAACACAGGGTGGGTTGGGCGATATAGGCGTGGGGCTTGGCCTTGATGCGTGCGCGGAACGCCTCGATTTCCGCCGCCGTGGACGCCGGGCCCACCAGCATGCCGTAGCCGCCGGAGCCCTGGGTTTCCTTGACCACCAACTCGGGCAAGTGGGCCAGGACGTGGGACAGTTCGTCGGGCTTACGGCATTGAAACGTCGGAACGTTCTGCAGGATCGGTTCTTCATCCAGGTAAAAACGGATCATCTCGGTGACGAAGGGGTAGACCGATTTGTCATCCGCCACCCCGGTGCCGATGGCATTGGCCAGCACGACATTGCCCGAACGGTAGGCGGCCAGCAGGCCCGGCACGCCGAGCATCGAGGCCGGGTTGAAGGCCAGGGGGTCGAGAAACGCGTCGTCGAGACGGCGGTAGATCACGTCCACCGCCTTGGGGCCGTCGGTGGTGCGCATGAATACGCGGTCATCGCGCACGAACAAATCGGCGCCCTCCACCAACTCCACGCCCATTTCCCTGGCGAGGAAGGCATGCTCGAAAAACGCACTGTTGAAGCGCCCCGGGGTCAGCACCACCACGCTGGGATTATCCAGGGGGCTGGCGCTTTTCAGGGTGTCGAGCAACAGGTTGGGATAATGATCAATCGGCGCAATACGCTGGGCCGCGAACAGCTCCGGGAACAGGCGCATCATCATCTTGCGGTCTTCAAGCATGTAGCTGACGCCGCTCGGCGTACGCAAGTTGTCTTCCAGCACGTAGTAAGTGCCGTCGCCATCGCGAACGAGGTCGACCCCGGAGACGTGGGAATACAGATCACGGTGCAGGTTCAGGCCCTGCATGGCCAATTGGTATTGCTCGTTGGCCAGCACCTGTTCGGCGGGAATGATCCCGGCCCTGATGATGCGTTGTTCGTGGTACAGGTCGGCGAGGAACATGTTCAGCGCCTTGACCCGCTGGATACAGCCGCGCTCGACCGTTCGCCATTCGCTCGCCGGGATGCTGCGGGGGATGGTGTCGAAGGGAATCAAGCGTTCGGTCCCCTGCTCGTCCCCATAAAGCGTGAACGTGATCCCTGCACGATGGAACAGCAAATCGGCCTCGCGCCGACGCTGGGCCAGCAGTTCGGCAGGGGTATCGGCCAACCATCGGGCGAACTGGCGGTAATGGGGCCGGACCTGCCCTGCCCCATCGTACATTTCATCGTAATAAGTGCGGATCATGCCGTACTCCTTGTCACCCGGACGCAAGGACCTTCGCAAGGCCCGTGCCAGCGGCATAAACACTTGAAAATCAAAAACCTGGACAACCCGGGGATTGTCGCTGCACCGTCCTGGTGCGCGTAATCACCGGAGTTTCGCCGCACGCTTCATGGCGATGCGAGCTCTGACTATCACCAGCATAGTCAGAGTTGATTTCACTGCCCGCCCGCACCTGCGGATAATCATCTCCATCGGCTGAAAAGGACATGTCCTACAGCTAAACCCTTTGCACAGCCAGTACCGTGTCAACTCGTGTACTGATCGGCTCCTCGATCTTCCCTTTCAGCCACCCTATTCGGGTGGCTTTTTTTTGGGCGCACACAAAGCGCGCTGCACGTTGCGAACATTGGCGGGCAGCTCAAACAAAATCGGCCGACCCAAAGGTCAGCCGATGTGCTGTGTTGCTCATAAACGCTACATGGGTAACCCACGCACCTCCTGCTTGACGCCCCAGCCTTCGATGATCCCGCCAAGCGGCTCTACCACTGCCTCAAAGTCCTGCTCGAAGTCTCCTATACCGTCGTAGGTTGCAGACATGATTTTGCTCAACTCCAGGTACCAGGCACCATCGTCGCGTGCGCTGACCTGGGCGTTCAGCGATTCTCCACGAAATCGACCCGCAGCCCTGCGCGCCCGTTCTTCATCAGGAAAAATGGCGTAGAACTCGATGGGGTGAAAGCGTGAGAAGTCGAAGCCGCCTTCTTTCATGCGGCGCAGAACGTTGGTGCTGATGTCTTCTTGATAGGCTGTGCTCATGAAACGTCCTCCTCAGACTGATGGATAGACTTTCCGTGCTTCCTGAAGCTGAAGCCCGCGCGCTACTGGCGCGGGTACCACGGCAATGACCACCGCAGGAAAACAAGCATGTAGCTGACAAGACCAGACCTGAGCGATTGATTCGCTGATCTCGATTGCAGAGTAGCGCGAAGCTACCACCTGCACCAGAGGCGCAAAGATGGCATGCAGGGAATATTCAGGCGGCGGGTTCGACCCTGAGGTCTTTGATACCATTTTGGTCGTGCAAGCTCTTGACCGTAGGATCGGGAACACGATCGGCAAGATCGTTGAGGTCCAGCTTTTCCAATACCGGCGACACGCGTATGCGCACCATCTGTGCGGCCTCTTCCAGCGTCGGCTCATGATCGCAGTCAAATTGCTCGACTACCGGCTCACCACGGTCATTGATGAAAGAAATGTTCCACTTCGGCATCGGTGCCTCCTCGATAAAACCCATGTGTGGGCTCACATCTATCTGGACCTTGAGGGCTCACCAAACGTTCCACTCAAGGCAGGAGGCACAGGATTCGCCGCGCTTACTTCTCGGCGCGTTCCTTCAGGGCTTTCAAGGTGTTGAACGGTGCGTCCACCACAAACTTGTTGGCCAGCCACGACGGCACGCTGCCGCCCGGCTCGGTGTGCACCTGGTAGGTCACTTCGGTCTCGTTGGCGCCTTTGGGCACCAGTGTCCAGGCACCTTGCACCTGGGCGACCCGCACATAGCCTTTTTCTTCAGGCTTGTAGGTCGGCACACCCTCCAGTTTGCGGGTGACGGTACCGTCAGCGGACCGGGTGGTGGTGACATGGATGTACGAATCACGGTCCGTCACCGGGAACGGCGCCTTGAACTGGGTGTAGGTCCAGGCCTCATCGCCTTTCTTGTCGACGAGCTTTTGCGATTTGCACTCATGAATCCACTTGCAGGCGCCCGCTACGTCCTCCTGCAGCGCAACGATCTTCGCCACTGGCGCCTTGATCACGGTCACCCCGCGATAGGCCTTGTACTTGGAACCGGCCACTTCGCTCAGGGACACTTTGATCCCGTCGTCGTCCTTGGCCACTTGCCAGTCCTCGGCCTGGGCAGCACCGGCGAACATCATTGTAAAACCACAGACCACAGCCATTCGTTTCAGCGAACCCATCGATGTATTCCTTATTGTTGAAGTTCCGATAGTAAAGCCCATCAAGCCGCCGTCATCTGCTCCCACCAGCCGATCAAGCGGATCGCATCGGCCTGGTCGTTGCCGCAGACGTCGATATCTGCCTTGAAATCGCTGCACACTGCCGGTCGCTCCGGTTGACCGAACAACTGGCACAGTTGTTCGATTGACAAGTGCAGGCAGCGAACGCCCGCAGGTTTGCCCTGGGGCATTCCCGGCAGCGGCGAACTGATGGAGGGGGCGATGCAGCAAGCGCCACAGCCTTCACGGCATTTCATGACCAGCAGGTCCTCGACGACTCAATGGGATGGCCGGGCTAGAGTACGCCCTTAAACAGCCGTTTTAAAATGGTCCTACAGGGGTTTTTCGCACAAAACAAAGATGACTGACCAGTCTGCGACAGATGGTCAGGGCCGTGGGTCACCGATGATCGAACGTTTATCGCTTGAATTCGAAATCCAGCGCGGCACCTTCCACATCACGCCGCTCATCGTTACGCAATTGCAGCTTCATCTCGTTGCTGAGCAAGCGGCCATTGATCTGGAATGCGCTGTTGTCGGAAGGTTTTTCACTGAACATTGGCGGCAACAACGGCACGCTCTTGGGCTTGGGCATGGTGCCGATGGGTTGCAATAGCCTGACCATGTTCGATGGCAACGACAGGTCCAACTGTGCCGGTGGCAGTTTGGTCTGGGCGACTTCGCGAGCGGACTTGGACTTGCTCGCCACGGGCGCGCGCTTTTTTGACTTGGCGGTTTTTTTCTTCGTCTGCGGCGCTTTCTTTACCGGTGCCGGCTTTTGCCCGGCGGCGTCCTGCCCGGCGCTTGCGGTGGGCTGGGATTGCGTGACCGGCGATGCCGCCAGCGCAGTGCCAGCGTTGCACAGGCCTAACAAGCCAACTATCCAGACAACGCGAAAAATAGAGGTCATATCGCCAACAGCATTAACGGCAGAAGGCCATATGCTCGCTTGTTGTGCGGATTATGACAAGCATGGAGATCAATCCTGTCCCCTTTTACCCCCCTCAAATATTCGCCGCCGTCTCCTGGCACAACTGGCTGGCCAGCATTCCCAGGGTCATCAGCGCACGCTCCGCTTCGCGGTTCCACGGGGTACCGCAATTAAGCCGGATACAGTGGTTGAACTGTTCCGTATTACTGAAGATCAGCCCCGGTGCGATACTGATGCCCTGTTGCAGGGCGCGCACGTGCAGTTCCTGGGTATTGACCCTTCCTGGCAAACTGACCCACAAAATAAAGCCGCCGGTCGGGCGGGTCATCTGTGTGCCTTCCGGAAAATACTGCTGCACCGCCAGTTGAAAAGCGCTGAGGTTCTTGCGGTATTCCTGGCGGATGTAACGCAGGTGCCGGTCGTAACCGCCATTCTCCAGGTAAGCGGCAACGCCCATCTGTGTGACGCTGCACGCCGAGTGGGTGCTGAACATCTGCAGACGCTGGATTTCCTGCTGGTACTTGCCGGCAATCATCCAGCCGATGCGCACACCGGGGGACAAGGTCTTGGAAAAACTCGAGCAATAGATGACCCGGTCAAGACGGTCATAGGCTTTCAGGGCCTTGGTGCGACCCAGTTCGAACATCAGCTCGCCGTAGATATCGTCCTCGACGATCTGGATATCGAAATCCGAGGCCAGGCGCAGTAACTGTTTCTGCCGCTCTTCGGGCATGGTCCCGCCCAGGGGATTGCTCAAGCGCGTGGTCAGCACCAACGCCTTGATGGACCACTGGTTGGCGGCCAGTTGCAGGGCCTCAAGGCTCATGCCGGTGGCCGGGTCACTGGGGATCTCGATAACCTTGAGGCCCAGCAGGTCGGCCAGTTGCAGCAAACCGTAATAGGTGGGTGACTCGGCGGCGATCAGATCGCCGGGGCGCGTCAGCACGCGCAGGGACATCTGCAACGCGTCGACGCAGCCGTGGGTGATCACCACTTCGGAGGGGTCCACCACCACGCCGGCATCGCGCATGCGAATCGCCACCTGGCGGCGCAGCGGTTCAAAGCCCGGGCTGAACATGTAGCTGAACGCGCGCGGGCTCTGGAAGCGGGTGACCTTGGCCAGTTGCTGGTGCAACGCCCGGACCGGCAGGTAATCCACACTCGGCACCGCCGCGCCCAGGGGGAATACGCCTTCGCGGCGCGACTCGACCAACACTTGCTGGATGATGCTGCTGCGGGTGACCAACCCCGGACGTTCAACCCGTGCGATATCCGGCGTCGGCGCCGTGAGTGCCGGTGTCTGGTGCACGTAATAACCCGATTGCGGCCGCGCCCTGATCAGCCCCTGGTCTTCCAGGTTGGCATAGGCCTGCAGCACCGTGGCATGGCTCACATTGAGCTGGGAGCTCATCTTGCGCACCGAAGGCACGCGCTCCCCCGGCTGGTAGACACCCCGCCGGATGTCCTCAGCCAATTGCTGGGCAATACGTTGGTAGAGCAACAGATTGGTCATGACGCAGCACTCGATTTCACGGGTATTTTATTTTTGTGTGAAACATACCGGCACAGTTTAGAAGTGTACGGGGACAGTTGCCACAATAGTCGAGCACGGGCCGCAGTGACAGAAAAAACTGTAAGGGTGTACGCCTAATGAAATGTGGGAGGGGGCTTGCCCCCGATGAGCATAGGTATCTACACAGCTTTGATATGACACCGACATGTGGCGAGGGAGCTAGCACCGATGGCGGCCTCTGGGCCGACCAGGATGTTGGTGTCGATCCCGGTCCAAATGTGGGAGGGGGCTTGCCCCCGATGGCGGCCTTAGGGCCGACCAGGATGTTGGATCAGACCGAGTACATATCCATTATTTAGGTCACGGCCACTTAGGGTTCCGCTTTTACAGCGGCTCACTTTTGAAAAGCGCAAAAGTAAGCAAAACGCTCTTGCCCCACCACTCGGCACCTCGCTCAGGCTCGGTGTGCCCTCTCTCCGGCTTGAATCCGTGGGCCGCCGCAATGGGCCATCCATGGCCCATTGCGGCTAACCCGGCGTCCTGCCGGGTTACCCACGGATTCAAGCCTGCGTTCGGCCAGCGTGGTTTGACGGGGCGCCTGAGATCAAGATCAAAAGCAGATCAAGATCAAGAGCGACTCGCTTCGCATCGTGGTTACGGTTGGGCGCTGCTGAGTTGTGTAGATACCTATGGTATCGGGGGCAAGCCCCCTCCCACATTTTGATCCGGGCCTGGTTCTTAGCGAGCGGCGCCCAGTTGGCCTTTTTCGTCGGAGAACACAATTTCCACCCGGCGGTTCTGCGCACGGCCACGCTCGGAGGCATTGGCCTCCACCGGGTACTTGTCGCCATACCCCTCAACCTGAATGCGTTTTTCGTCGATGCCCAGGTCAACCAGCACATCTGCCACCGACTGGGCACGGTCACGGGACAGGTTCAGGTTGTCGCGTTCGCCCCCGGTATCATCGGTGTAGCCCTCGATGCGCACCTTGCGCCTGGGGTTCAGTTGCAGGAACTGCACGACCTTCAACACCGTACGGTTGGCCGAATTCTGCAACTCGGCTTCGCCGGTATCGAACAACACATCGCCCAGGGTCATCACCAGGCCGCGCTCGGTCTGGGTGGTCAGGCTGGCGATTTGCTGTTCGACCCACTTGCCCTGCTGCTGCACGCTGGCCAACTTGCTTTCACGCAAGGCCAATTGCAGGCGCTGGCGTTCCAGCTCGAGTTTGGCAAGGCGCTCGGCGTTCAGCCCCTGCTCGGTGTGTTCCCGGGCGATGGCACTGTAGCGTTGGCTCAGGTAGGCGTAATGCACCACGTCGGCGCCGCTGCCCCAGTAGCTGGAGAGGCGATCGGCACGCGCCAGGGACTCCCCGGCGCGGATCACATCCTTGGGCGCGAAGCGCAATACATTGGCGTCTTCCTTGACCGACTGAAAGTCATTGCCGGCCTGTTGCAACGCCTGCTCGCTACTGGGCTGGCTGGCACATCCGCCCAGCACCGCGCTGCTCAGCAGTAACGCCACACTCACACCGCGGATCATTGGGCTTCTCCCAGCTGCAACTGCTTGCGCAGGCGCGCGATGCGCGTGTTGACCACGTTCAATTGTTCCTGGCTCTTGCCGGTCAGCACTTTGGCCTCGGCAAGACGCGCATCCAGTTCAGCCTGTTCGGCGCGCATGCGGGCGTGTTTGTAGGACTGGTCGGCCATGTTGCCCTGGGCTCTGGCAAATTTTTCTTCGGCCAGTTTCAGCTCGGGCGATTCATCGGTATTGGCGCCCACTGCGTTGGCTTGCTCCAGGGCTTGCTGGGTCAGGCGCATTTGTTCAATCGGCGCGGGATCGGTGGCACATCCCGCCAGGGCGACAACGGCCAGGGCCGCGAAAAGAGGTCGAAGAGTCACTGAAAATCCCTACTTTGTTGGGGTACCGACGGGTTGTTGCAATTGCGCCTTCCAGCGTTCGAGATTGCGCTGCAACGCGGGTTCCGCGGCACCGGACGCGGGCAATTCTGTCATCTTTTTGGCCAGCTGTCCGCGCAGCCACGGATCATTGCAGGCCGAATTGTGGGAGATGGCCAGGTACAGGCCGGGCTGGTCGATCGGTACTTCGCGCGCGACCAGGTCATTGCTCATGCCCAGGGTCTGGGCCATGGCCATGCCGGAATAGCGGCTGGCGAGCACATAGTCCACCTCCCCCAGCAACAGTTTCTGGAAGGCTGGCGTCAGGCTGGGCAGACGCTGCAAGGTCAACTGCTCACCGGCAAAGGCATCAAACCCGGCACTCAGGCGAGCGCGCTCCGAGGCGGCGCCCTTATGGCCGTGCAAGTCGGCAGCGGTGGTGTAGACCAGGGGCGAGTCCTTGCGTGTCCACACCAGGTAATCGATCTGCATCAACGCCGGGTGGATGTAGTCGAGGTTTTCCAGCTCGCCGAGGTTCAACGGCGCATCGGCGAGGATATCCATGCGCCCGCTGCGCACTTCCTCCAGGGCCATGGAGCGCTTGCCGCCGTAAAGCAGGTCGATTTTCAGGCCCAGGTCCGTGGCTACTTGTTGCAGCACATCGGCGGTGGCGCCGATCAGGTGAGTCGGGTCCTGCGGGTCGCGCCACAGCAACGGCGGTGCATCCGGGCTGCCGGTAATGACCAGGCGCTCGCACTTGCCGGCCGCCGGCGACAAGGTCGGCAGCAGCGTAAGGCCCAGCAGCGGGATCAGGGAACGCAGTTGCATGGCGAGGTGCTCCTACACGTCAAAAAAAAGCCCGGTCACAAGACCGGGCTCTTTATAAGTGAAGCGACTGGATTAGACCAGCTTCTCCAACTCGGGAACGGCTTCGAACAAGTCCGCCACCAGGCCATAATCGGCCACCTGGAAGATCGGTGCTTCTTCGTCCTTGTTGATCGCAACGATCACCTTGGAGTCTTTCATACCGGCCAGATGCTGGATCGCGCCGGAGATACCGACCGCGATATACAGCTGCGGCGCAACGATCTTGCCGGTCTGGCCGACCTGCATGTCGTTGGGTACGAAGCCTGCGTCAACGGCTGCGCGGGACGCGCCGACCGCTGCTCCCAGCTTGTCGGCCAGGGCGTACAGGTGCTTGAAGTTATCACCGTTCTGCATGCCACGCCCGCCGGAAACGACGATCTTGGCAGCGGTCAGCTCCGGGCGATCCGACTTGGCCAGCTCTTCGCCGACAAAGCTGGAAGTGCCAGCGTCATGGGCAGCAGCGACGGCTTCAACGGCAGCCGAACCGCCTTCAGCGGCAACCGGGTCGAAACCGGTGGCGCGCACGGTGATGACCTTGACCGCAGCGTTGGACTGCACGGTAGCGATGGCGTTACCGGCATAGATCGGGCGCTTGAAGGTGTCGGCGCTTTCGACCGCGATGATCTCGGAGATCTGGTCAACGTCCAGCTGCGCGGCAACGCGTGGCAGGATGTTTTTGCCGTTGGAAGTGGCGGCAGCGAGGATGTGGCTGTAGCCGGCGCCCAGCTCTGCAACCAGCGGCGCAACGTTTTCCGGCAACTGGTGCGCGTAAGCAGCGTTGTCGGCGTTGAGCACTTTGCTCACACCGGCGATTTTCGCGGCGGCTTCAGCCACCGGGCCAGCGCCCTGACCGGCTACCAGGACGTGGATGTCGCCACCGATTTTAGCGGCAGCGGCCACGGTGTTCAGGGTGGCCGGGGCCAGCACCTTGTTATCGTGTTCGGCGATTACGAGGATAGTCATGTTCAGATCACCTTCGCTTCGTTTTTCAGTTTCTCGACCAGTTCAGCCACCGACTTGACCTTGATGCCGGCGCTGCGTGCAGCCGGCGCTTCGACTTTGACGGTCTTGTTGGTGGAGGCGGTGGAAACGCCCAAAGCGTCCGGAGTCAGCACTTCAAGCGGCTTCTTCTTGGCTTTCATGATGTTTGGCAGGGACGCATAACGCGGCTCGTTCAAACGCAGGTCGGTGGTGACGATGGCCGGCAGTTTCAGGGAAACCGTCTGCGCGCCGCCGTCGATCTCACGGGTGACCGCAACGCTGTCGCCGCTCACTTCCACTTTGGACGCGAAGGTGCCCTGGCCGTAACCGGTCAGTGCAGCCAGCATCTGGCCGGTCTGGTTGTTGTCGCTGTCGATGGCTTGTTTGCCAAGGATCACCAGTTGCGGCTGTTCCTTGTCGACAACGGCCTTGAGCAGCTTGGCCACGGCCAGGGAGGTCAGCTCTTCGGCGGACTCGACCAGGATGGCGCGGTCGGCGCCCAGCGCCAGGGCGGTACGCAATTGCTCCTGGGCAGTGGTGGGGCCGATGGAAACCACGACGATCTCGGTCGCCACGCCTTTCTCTTTCAGGCGTACGGCTTCTTCCACGGCGATTTCACAGAATGGGTTCATCGACATCTTGACGTTAGCAAGGTCGACGCCGGAATTGTCCGCCTTGACGCGAACTTTCACGTTGTAATCGACAACGCGTTTGACAGCTACAAGAACCTTCATGGATTCCTCGTTACTCTCCGGTGAAAAGAAAGTCGCCTAGGCGAACCTGGCGGTTGATGCTCATCGGCACACAAGGGCACCTCCAAAAACCTCGGCGGATGACCTTGCTCACGGGAAGTGATGACCGTTCGTCAGGGGTGACTGAGAGGTCATTCTTTATCGCAGCATGTAAACTGCGCGCCAGTGTCCGGGCACGCGTCACCTGTCTTGCTTTTGGACGTGCTCTTGAAACCTGCAGTCTGCCTACGGTCAGCGCAAAACCGACCGTATATTGACCGGAACGCCTATTCTGGTCAATACGGCAAAATGGTCAGTCATAAGCCGCGTTGCTTTGATTTACCTAGCCTGCGGGCAATTCAAACAAACGTTTGTATTGGACGCTGCCAGTGGTGTAGATATAATGCGCCACCTAGAGAGAAAGGTGAGTCGTGCCGTTGCCGCATGACACTACCGAACCTCCACCCATTAGAAAAAAAGCCTGTTGAGCCTTGAGTAGGAGATAGCCTGTGGAACGCGAATACATGGAATTCGACGTGGTCATCGTCGGCGCCGGCCCGGCGGGCCTGTCCGCCGCCTGCCGACTGAAGCAGAAGGCCGCCGAAGCCGGTAAGGAAATCAGCGTCTGCGTGGTCGAGAAAGGCTCCGAAGTGGGCGCACACATCCTCTCCGGTGCCGTGTTCGAACCACGCGCCCTGAACGAACTGTTCCCGGACTGGAAAGCACTCGGCGCCCCGCTCAACACGCCGGTGGTGCGTGACGACATCTATGTACTGCGCAGCAGCGATACCTCCACCCGGGTTCCCGACTTCTTTGTGCCCAAGACCATGCACAACGAAGGCAACTATATTATTTCCCTGGGCAATCTGTGCCGCTGGCTGGCCCAGCAGGCCGAGAACCTGGGCGTGGAAATCTACCCAGGCTTCGCCGCCCAGGAAGCGCTGTTCGATGAAAACGGCGTGGTGCGCGGCATCATCACCGGTGACCTGGGCGTGGACCGCGAAGGCAAGCCCAAAGAAGGCCTGTATACCCCGGGCATGGAGCTGCGCGGCAAGTACACCCTGTTCGCCGAAGGCTGCCGCGGGCATATCGGCAAGCAACTGATCCAGCGCTTCAACCTGGACAGCGACGCCGATGCCCAGCACTACGGCATCGGCCTCAAGGAAATCTGGGAAATCGATCCGGCCAAACATCAGCCGGGCCTGGTGGTGCACACCGCCGGCTGGCCGCTGGACATCATGGGTAACGAGAACACCGGTGGCTCGTTCCTGTATCACCTGGAAAACAACCAGGTGGTGGTCGGCCTGATTGTCGACCTGTCCTACAGCAACACCTTCCTGTCGCCGTTCGATGAGTTCCAGCGCCTCAAGCATCACCCGGTGCTGGCCCAATACCTGGAAGGCGGCAAGCGCGTCAGCTATGGCGCCCGCGCGATCTGCAAAGGCGGCCTGAACTCGCTGCCCAAGATGGTCTTCAAGGGTGGCGCGCTGATCGGTTGCGACCTCGGCACCCTGAACTTCGCCAAGATCAAGGGCAGCCACACCGCGATGAAGTCCGGCATGCTCGCCGCCGACGCGGTAGCCGACCGCCTGTTTGCCGAATCCGAAGGCGGTGACGAACTGACCGCGTATGTCGACGGTTTCAAAGCCAGCTGGTTGTACGAAGAACTGTTCGCCAGCCGCAATTTCGGCCCGGCGGTGCACAAATTCGGCGCCATCGTCGGCGGCGGCTTCAACTGGCTCGACCAGAACATTTTTGGCGGCAAAATTCCTTTCACCCTGCACGACGCCAAGCCGGACTACGCCTGCCTCAAGCTGGCCAAGGACAGCAAGAAGATCACCTACCCCAAACCCGACGGCAAGCTGAGCTTCGACAAGCTGAGCTCGGTGTTCATCTCCGGCACCAACCACGAAGAAGAACAGCCGTGCCACCTCAAGCTCAAAGACCCGAGCATCCCGATCGGCACCAACCTGCCGCTCTACGATGAACCGGCGCAGCGTTACTGCCCGGCCGGCGTGTATGAGGTGGTGACTAAAGAAGACGGCGAAAAGCGCTTCCAGATCAACGCCCAGAACTGCGTGCACTGCAAGACCTGTGACATCAAGGACCCTTCGCAGAACATCACCTGGGTGACCCCGGAAGGTGCGGGTGGGCCGACTTACCCGAATATGTAAATCAAATGTGGGAGGGGGCTTTCCCCCCGATGGCAGTGTGTCAGTCAGCCTGTCTGTGGCTGACCCACCGCTATCGGGGGCAAGCCCCCTCCCACATTTTGACGCCAGAGTGTCGGCAAGATTCAGGCGGCCCGTTCTTCGCCGGGGTTACGCAGGAAGTAGCGTTTATACTCGCGACTGAACTGCGACGTACTCTGATACCCCACGCCATGCGCCGCCTGCGCCACGCTCACCCCCTCCACCAGCAGCAGTTGCTGGGCCTTCAATAGCCGCAGGCGCTTGAGATACTGCACCGGCGATAACAAGGTGCAGCGCTTGAAGTGTTCGTGGAAGGTCGACGCACTCATGTGCGCAAAACCGGCCAGCGTCTCGATATTCAGCGGTTCGGCGTAATGGGCATGCAGGTGGCTCAGGGACGTGGCAATCCGCGAAAACTGCCCTTGCTGTTCCACCAATGCACGTAACACATCGGCCTGTGGCCCACGCAACGCGGTGAACAATAATTCACGCACCCGCGCCGGCCCCATGATCCGGCTCTCCAGCGGATCGTGCAGGCACTGCAACAGGCGTTCGACGCATCCGCGCATGGCGTCATCGAGCACCACCGAACTCATCGACTCCAGGGTCTGCGCCGCCGGCGGTGGTCCGGCTTGCATGCCCATCGCCATGACCAACTCCCCCAGCACCACGCGATCAATGCCCACCGTCACGCCGAGCAAAGGCGCCCCGGGGGCCATGGCAAAGGTCTCGCACTCGAACGGCACCGGCATAGCCTGGATCAGGTAGTGCCCGGCGCCGTACTCCAGCGTACGCGGGCCCAGATAGGCGACCTTGCTGCCCTGAGCCACGAACATCAGGCTCGGCTCGTAGATCTGCGGCCCACGCGCCACGTCGCAACTGGCACGCAACACCTTTACGCCAGGCAAGTGAGTCGGCGAAAAACCGTCGCGGGAGGCAAGCCCCTCGATCAAGGAAACCAGGGTGGCGTTAGCGTCGAGATGGCGGGTCAACAGCATGGCAAAAAACTTCGCGAAAAAGGGATAAGAACATCATCGCAGGTCTGGCGCCACATGCATCCAAACAAGGGGCACTGTCGGACGAATAGGCATGAGACTCGGAGCAATCGCCATGGCCGCACGCAAGGTCGGTGAGGAAAATGGCCCGCCTCACTTTTCAATGCATTTGCGAGGTTTCCTCATGTACACAGCGATCGGTTACGCCGCCCAGTCGGCCACCACTCCCCTCGCCCCCATGTCGTTTGAACGCCGCAGCCCGCGCGCCGATGACGTGGCCATCGAGATTCTTTACTGCGGCGTGTGCCACTCCGATATCCACCAGGCGCGCAACGAATGGGGCATAGCGGTGTACCCGCTGATGCCCGGCCACGAAATCGTCGGCAAGGTCACTGCCGTCGGCGCCAGCGTCACCTCCCATAAAGTCGGCGACCTGGTGGGCGTGGGCTGCATGGTCGATTCGTGCCGCCACTGCGACGCCTGCAAATCGGATCTGGAGCAATACTGCCTCGAAGGCCCGACCATGACCTACGCCACCCCGGACCGCGTGGACGGCAGCAACACCATGGGCGGTTACTCCGACAGCATCGTGGTCAGCGAACACTTCGTGGTGAAGATCCCGGCCAAGCTCGACCTGGCCAGCGCGGCACCGATTCTCTGCGCGGGCATCACCACCTATTCGCCGCTCAAGCACTATGGCGTGAAGGCCGGTGACAAGGTCGGGATTCTCGGCATGGGCGGCCTGGGCCATATGGGTATCAAGTTCGCCAAGGCCATGGGCGCCGAAGTGACGCTGTTCACGCGCTCGGCGAGCAAGGCCGAAGAAGGCCGTCGCCAGGGTGCCGACCATGTGATCGTGTCCACCGATGCCGAACAGATGAAAGCCGCCGCCGGGCATTTCGACTTCCTGCTCGACACCATCCCGGTGCAGCATGACCTGAACCCCTACCTCGACGTGCTGCGCTTTGACGGCGTGCATATCCTGGTCGGCCTGATCGAGCCGGTGGACCCGCCCGTCAATGCCGCCAAACTGGTATTGGGCCGCAAAGTGCTGGCCGGCTCGTTGATCGGCGGCATTGCCGAAACCCAGGAAGTCCTGGATTTCTGCGCCGAGCATGGCATTACCTGCGACATCGAGATGCTCGACATCCGCCAGATCAACGAGGCCTACACCCGCATGATCGCCGGCGATGTGAAGTATCGCTTCGTCATCGACATGGCGACCCTGAAGGCCTGATCAGGCCTTCGCGCCCAGTTGTGCCGAGAGCCGGGCCGCGACCTGTTTGATCACAGGGATCAGCTCGGCCATTTTCTCCAGCGGCATGTAGGGCACGGTACTGGCGATGCTGATGCCGGCGACGATTCGCCGGCTGGCATCGCGCACCGGTGCCGCGACGCAACGGATCGACGGTTCGTTGTCTTCCAGATCGAACGCATAACCGCCCACCACGTATTCATGCATGCGCTGCTCGAACTGCGCCCAGGACTGCTCGGGGTGCTGCGGCCATTGCAGGTTCTTGCCCCCCGCCGGCAGGCTGACGTCGTACAGGCGCTGCCATTCCTCCACGCTGTCATCGAGCATCAACGCCTTGCCGATGCCGGTGCGCGCCAGCGGCATGCGATGGCCCACCCGCGAGCGCATTTCCGGACCGTTGCGGCCGGGGTTCTTGTGCAGGTAGAGCACCTCGTCGTATTCGCGAATCGCCAGGTGGATGGTGTCGCCGGTGAGGGCCGACAACTCGTCCAAATAGGGCACGGCCAGGTTTACCAGCGGCAGTTCTTCGCGCGCCTGGAACCCCAGTTCGATCAGCTTGGGCCCCAGCAGGTAACCGACTTGCGGTACCACCCGCAGGTAACGCTCATCCACCAGGCAACTGGCCAGGCGGTGGGTGGTGCTGCGGGTGGTACCGATACGGCGGGCGATCTCTTTCAGATCCCGCGCACCGGCCGCCACCGCCTGCACCACGCCCAGGCCACGCAGCAGGGTCTGGGTGCCGGTGGGGGCGGTGTCTTTGACGGGGGAGTGAGCGTTTTCCTGCATATCGGGCCTATTGGGAAGTACGAAAACGGCGCCATTATGGCAAAAGCTGCCCTTCTGAACACAGGGCATCCAATGTGGGAGGGGGCTTGCCCCCTCCCACATGTTGATCTTTATATGGCCTGGGATCAGCGTTGCTTCATGCGGTCGATGATGACGGCCAGCAACAGGATCGAACCGCGAATCACGTACTGGTAAAACGTGTCGATGTTCTTCAGGTTCATCGCGTTCTCGATGATCGCCAGGATCAACACCCCGGCAATCACATGGCGGATCATGCCGATACCACCGCTCAACGACACCCCGCCCAGCACGCACGCCGAGATCACCGTCAGCTCGAAACCCTGGCCGATCATCGGTTGGCCCGAGGTCATGCGCGAGGCGAGGATCACCCCGGCCAGTGCGCCGATCAGGCCGTGTACGGCAAAGATGATGATCTTGGTGCGATCAACGTTGACCCCCGCCAGCAGCGCCGCTTCCTGGTTACCGCCGATGGCCATGGTGTTGCGCCCATAGGTGGTGTAGTTGAGCAGCCAACCGAAGAACACAAAGCACAACACGGTAATGATGATCGGCACCGGCACGCCCATCAGTTGGCCGTTGCCGAACACGAAGAAGCCTTCATCCATCACCCCCACCGCCTTGCCGTTGGAGAAGATGTAGGCCAGGCCGCGCACGATCTGCATGGTCGCCAAGGTCGCGATCAGCGCGTTGATGCGCAGCTTGGCAATGACGATGCCGTTGATCAGCCCCACCACCAGGCCCATGGCCAGGGCCGCCGACACGCCGAGCATCACGCTGTCGGTGTCGCGGATCACGATGCCCGCCACCACGCCGGCGCAGGCGATCACCGAGCCCACCGACAAATCGAAGTGCCCCGACGCCAGGCAGAACAGCATGGTGCAGGCGGCGATGCCCACCGTGGAAATCGCCAGGCCCAGCCCGCGCATGTTCAGCGGCGAAAGGAAGTTGTCGATGAACAGCGCACTGAGCACGAAGATGCCCAAGGCGGCCAACAGCATCACCCAGTCGTCGAGAAACTTGCGTTGATTGAACCCTGGCCAGAAGCCTTTTGCCGTTTTTACCTGAGACATACCTGTGCCCTCTTGTTCTTCAAGCCCGCGTACGCGGAAGTGCCAATTGCAACAGTCGTGCTTCATCCGCCTGGTCGCGAGGGAGCTCGCCCGTGAGGGCGCCTTCGCTCATCACCAGAATGCGGTCGGAAATGCCCATGACCTCCATCAGGTCGCTGGACACCACGATCACCGCAATACCCTGGGCCGCGAGGTTGTGGATGATCTGATAGATCTCCGATTTGGCGCCGATATCGATACCGCGCGTGGGCTCGTCCAGCAGCAGCACCTTCATCGGCATCGACAGCCAGCGGCCGAGAATGGCCTTCTGCTGATTGCCTCCGGACAGGTACATGATTTTCTGTTCGGCGCTGGGCGTCTTGACCTTCATCGCCTTGATTTGCCCGTCGGCGTTGCCCTTTTCCCAGCCATCACGCAGCAGCCAGCCGAACGCCGAATGCGCGCCACGGGCACTGATGTTGATGTTTTCAGCAACGCTGGACAGCGGAATGATGCCCTCCTTCTTGCGGTCTTCCGGACACAGCAGCACGCCGGCCGCGATGGCATCGCGGGGTGAACGCAATTGCAGCGGCTCACCGCACAACTCCAGGCTGCCGGCACTGGCGCGTTCCAGGCCGCTGAGCAGGCGGAACAGTTCCGTGCGCCCTGCCCCCACCAAGCCGAACAGGCCGAGGATTTCGCCTTTGCGCACGTTGAAACTGATCGGCTCGCGCAGGCCGGGGCCGAGCAGGCCGTCGACCTTCAGGGCCACTTCGCCGTGCTCGCGCGGGCGATAGTCGTAGATGTCCTGGATATCGCGGCCGACCATGCAGGTCACCAACTGATCGTGGCTCAGCGCGCTCATGTCCTCGAAGGTGCGCACGAAGCGCCCGTCCTTGAACACCGTCACCGCAGTGCAGATACGGAACACTTCTTCCATGCGGTGCGAGACATAGAGCACCACTTTGCCCTCATCGCGCAGGCGCGCAATGATCGCCATCAAGCGATCAATCTCACGCGCAGAGAGGCTGCTGGTCGGCTCATCGAAGGCAATCACGTGGGCGCCACGGGACAGCGCCTTGGCGATTTCCACCAATTGGCGCTGGCCCAGGGACAGGCGGCCGAGCTTTTCCTGGGGATCGATTTCATCGGCCAGGCCCTTGAGGCACGCCAGCGCCTGCTGGCGCAGCACGCTGCGGTTGACCACGCCAAAACGCGACGGCAGATGCCCGAGGAACAGGTTTTCGGCCACGGTCATTTCCGGCACTAGGTGCAGCTCCTGGTGGATCACCGCCACGCCGCTGGCAATGCTGTCGGCGGCGTTCTTGAAGGCCATGACCCGCTCGCCGATCTGCACCGTGCCGCTGCTGGGAATATAGGCGCCGCCGAGGATCTTCAGCAGCGTCGATTTACCCGCACCGTTCTCGCCCATCAGGGCGTGCACTTGCCCCGGGTGCGCGGTGAAGCTGATGCCATCGAGCGCCTTGACCCCAGGGAAGGTTTTGCCGATACCGTCAAAACGCAGGGCCGCAGCGGTCATTTCCACAGCCCGATCTTGGTCAGTTCTTCCTGGAAGTTGGCGCGGGTGATCAGGGTCACTTCGTCCATGGCGGTGTATTTGGCGGGCTCTTTACCGGTGGTGACCCACTCGTACATCGCCAGCGCGGTGTTGTAGCCCTCGATATGCGGGCTTGGCAGCATCGAGCCGAAGAAGCCGCTGTCGGCTTTCTTCAATTCGCCGATGGCGTCGGTGCCATTGATGCCGATGCCGATCACGTTGGCGGCCTTGAAGCCGGCGCTTTCAGTGGCACGTACGCCACCGAGCACGGTGTTGTCGTTCATGCCGCCGATGATCAGGTTTTTCGCGCCGCTGGGCAGCTTGACCAGGGCCGAGTTGGTGGCGTCCATGCTGCCGGGCACGTCGAGGGTTTTAAGCGCGGCGGTGAGGATGTGGTCCTTGGGAATGCCGGCTTCTTCCAGGGATTTGATCGAACCGTCGGTGCGTTTCTTGCCGGTGTCGAGTTCGTTGAAGGTGTTGATCACCGCGTAGGTGTCCTTCCAGTCCCAGCCGCGTTTTTTCGCTTCGGCGGCCATGGCGGCGCCCTGTTTCTGGCCCACTTCAAACGCGGCCATGCCCAGGTACGGCACGTCCTCCATGAAGTTGCCCTTGGCGTCGACGAAGCGGTCGTCCACGGCCATCACTTTGAGGCCGTTGACCTTGGCCTTGGCGACAATCGCCGGGCCGAGGGACACATCCGGCGGGCAGATCACAAAGCCCTTGGCGCCGTTGGCGGCCAGGCTGTCGATGGCCGACAGGGTTTTCTCGCCATCCGGCACGGCGATCTTGATCACGGTGAAACCGTGCTCCTTGCCGGCTTTTTCGGCGAAGGCCCATTCGGTCTGGAACCAGGGTTCTTCGGCCTGTTTGACCAGGAAGCCGATCTT
>NZ_CVTN01000083.1:104310-123926 GCF_900004915.1 Pseudomonas sp. 31 R 17 | reverse complement strand
TTTCCCCATGTGAGAGTAGGTCATCGTCAAGATTAAATTCCAGAACCCCTGTTTGCTAACGCAAACAGGGGTTTTGTTTTGGGCGCTTGAAAAGCCTTCCTGGCCGACAAATTTGCACAGTTATTTCTGAACCAGACCACTAGAATAGGTACCTAACCTTTTTTAGAGCCAGAGCCCTATTTATGCCCGATCCGGTTGATGCCCTCCAGGTGTCGGACTTACCGCTGGATGACTTGGTGGCATGCCATGAGTGCGACCTGCTGATGCGCAAGCCCGTGCTCGCCCTCGGTGAAAAAGCTCAATGCCCACGTTGTGGCTACGAGCTATACGCGCACCGTCACAATGTCGTTGAGCGAAGCCTCGCCCTGGTGCTGGCAGCTCTGTTGCTGTACATACCTGCGAACTTTTTACCCATCATGCAGCTCAATCTACTCGGGCAATCCTCAGAGGACACCGTGTGGACCGGCGTGGTCGGCCTGTTCAACACCGGTATGCAAGGGGTTGCCATCGTGGTTTTCCTTTGCAGCATGGGTATTCCCCTGCTCAAATTGCTGTGCCAGTTGGCCGTGCTGCTCAGCATCCGCTGGAACATCGGTCGCAGTTATGGACTGCTGTTCTACCGCATCTACCACCATATGAAAGACTGGGGGATGCTGGAGGTCTACTTGATGGGCGTCCTGGTGGCGCTTGTGAAGCTTGCGGACATGGCCTCCATTACGCTCGGCCTGGGTCTGGCGTGCTTTGTCAGTCTTTTAATGGTCCAGGTCCTGCTCGAGGTGGTGATGTCACCCCATCAGATCTGGCAGGCGTTGTCGGGAGAGGATGACCATGCGGGCGATTGATGCGGGCATTCTGGTTTGTACGGAATGCCATGAGTTGAACAAGCAGGACGCGGACGCCGATGAGCAACTCTGCAGCCGTTGCGGTGCGCTGATCCACGCACGTCGCCCCAATAGCCTCATACGTACCTGGGCATTGCTGATCACGGCGGCAATCCTGTATATCCCCGCCAACCTGCTGCCCATCATGACCGTCAACTCCCTCGGCCAGGGCGACCCCAGCACCATCATGTCCGGCGTGATCCAGTTGGTACAGCACGGCATGTTCCCTATCGCCGCCGTGGTGTTCATCGCCAGTATCCTGGTGCCCACGTTCAAGTTGGTGGGCATCGGCCTGCTGCTGTTTTCGGTGCAGCGCCGTCAGCCGCTGTCCGCGCAACAACGCATTATCATGTACCGCTTTATCGAATTCATCGGTCGCTGGTCCATGCTGGATATCTTCGTGATCGCCATCCTGGTGGCGGTCGTAAACTTTGGGCGACTTGCCAGTGTCGAGGCCAATCTCGGCGCTGCAGCGTTCGCCAGTGTGGTGATCTTGACGATGCTTGCCGCAGTAACCTTCGATCCCCGACTGATTTGGGATAACACGGAGTCGGATGACGACCATGAGTGATTTGCCTAAAGCTAAAACCCGCCCTGCATCCAATTGGTCGGCCATCTGGGTGCTGCCGCTGATTGCCCTGATCATCGGCGGCTGGCTGGGTTGGCGTGCCTACTCCCAGCAAGGTCTCGAGATCCAGGTCCGCTTTGAAAGCGGCGAAGGCATTCAAGTCAACAAGACCGAGGTGGTCTACAAAGGCATGACGGTGGGTAAGGTCAAAGCCTTGGCGCTGGATGACGAAGGCAACAATCGCGGGGTGATTGCCACCATCGAGATGAACAAGGACGTCGAGCAATACCTCAGGACCAATACTCGCTTCTGGCTGGTCAAGCCCAGCGTCAGTCTCGCCGGTATCACCGGTTTGGAAACCCTCGTGTCGGGTAACTACATCGCCGCAAGCCCGGGGGATGGTGAGCCGACCCGCAAGTTCAAGGCGCTCTCCGAGGAGCCGCCGTTATCCGATGCCAAACCAGGCCTGCACCTGGCGCTCAAGGCTGATCGCCTGGGTTCGCTGAACCGTGGCAGCCCGGTGTTCTACAAGCAGATCCAGGTGGGGCAGGTCAAAAGCTACTTGTTGTCCGAGGACCACAGTACCGTCGAGATCAAGGTCTATATCGAGCCGACCTATGCCAACCTGGTGCGCAAACACACGCGTTTCTGGAACGCCAGCGGCATCAGCATCGACGCCAACCTGTCGGGTGTGAAGGTTCGCAGCGAATCGCTTTCCAGCATCGTTGCCGGCGGTATCGCCTTTGCCACGCCGGAAAATCGCAAGGACAGCCCGCCAACCGACCCGAGCCTGCCGTTCCGCTTGTACGAGGATTTCGACGCCGCCGCCGCGGGCATCAAGGTCAAGGTCAAGCTCACCGATTTCGAAGGCCTGCAGGCTGGACGTACGCCCGTGATGTACAAGGGTATCGAGGTCGGCAGCCTGAAAACCCTGAAGATCGACCCAGACCTGTCCAGTGCCAGCGCTGAATTGACCCTCGACCCGCTGGCCGAAGATTATCTGGTGCAGGACACGCAATTCTGGGTGGTCAAACCGTCCATCTCTCTGGCCGGCATCACCGGCCTGGAGGCCTTGGTCAAAGGCAACTACATCGCCATCCGCCCCGGTGACAAGGGCACCGCGCCACAACGTGAATACGTGGCTCGCGCCAAGGCGCCACCGTTGGACCTGCGCTCCCCGGGCCTGCACATGGTATTGCTCACCGACAACCTGGGCTCGCTGGATGTCGGCAGCCCGATTCTGTACAAGCAGGTCAAGGTCGGTTCGGTACAGAGCTACCAGTTCTCACGCAAGAAAAAGCAATTGGTGATCGGTGTTCACATCGAGAAAGAGTATGAAAGCCTGGTCAACGGTTCGACCCGTTTCTGGAATGCCAGCGGTGTCACCCTCACCGGCGGGCTCACCAGCGGTATCCAGGTGAAAAGTGAATCCCTGGCCAGCCTGATGGCCGGTGGTATTGCTTTTGAAACGCCGGAACCGAATGTGCCGCTGAAAAGGCACATCCCGCGTTTCCGCCTGTTTGCCGATCGCGACGCTGCCAATCAGCACGGCACGCTGGTCACCATCAAGGTTGACCGCGCCGACGGCTTGAGCACTGGCACGCCGGTGCGCTTCAAGGGCCTGGACGTGGGCAAGATCGAAAGTGTGGACCTGAGTGCCGACATGCAATCAGTGCTGCTCAGCGCGCGTATCACTCAAGTGGCCGACCGCATTGCACGGGTGGGCAGTCAGTTCTGGGTGGTCAAGCCTGAATTGGGCCTGATGAAGACGGCGAACCTGCAGACCCTGGTCACCGGGCAATACATCGAAGTGCAACCGGCGGCGAAAAACGCCGGCCCGCAGAAGAGTTTTGTCGCGCTCGCACAACCACCTGAAGCCGCACACCGGGAGGCTGGCCTGAGCCTGACGCTCAGCGCCGCGCGCCGTGGTTCGCTCAAGGAAGGCGTGCCCGTCACCTACCGTGAAGTCACCGTGGGCAAAGTCACCGGCTATGAGTTGGGGCAGACCGCCGACCGTGTCCTGGTGCATATCCTGATCGAACCCAAATATGCACCCTTGGTCCGCAGCGGCAGCCGCTTCTGGAACACCAGCGGCTTCGGGCTCGACTTCGGCTTGTTCAAGGGTGCGACGGTGCGTACCGAGTCCCTGGAGACGCTGGTCGCCGGCGGTATTGCCTTTGCCACGCCTGATGGCGAACGCATGGGCAACCCGGCGCGGCCGCAGCAGACCTTTGCGCTGTTCGACAAGTTCGAGGATGAGTGGCTGACCTGGGCGCCCAAGATTCCACTGGGCAAGTAGACCGAGGCGCGGCCATCGGGGGCTTGCCCCCGATGAGGCCCTCAAATCCAACACAAAAACGCCAGCCCACAAAAAAGGCCGCGATCCAAAAGATCGCGGCCTTTGTGCATTTCAGCGCTCCCCGTCAGACTTCATCCAGCTCCGGCTCATCGGCCTGCACATTCATCGTCGCCTTCACCGCATCATGTCGACGAATATACTTCCAGTCCGCCTCATCAATGTAGATCCCGTTCGGCCCGCTGCCGCCTTCCAGGTCGATCGCCACCTGGGCGGACACCTGCGGCTTCACACTGGCCAGGATCGGCACGAAACCCAGCTGCAGGCTGGTTTCCAGCAACGCGGCCTGGTTCTTCTCATCGATATCCGCTGCCTCATCGAGGTAGTACGGCAAGCGCACGCGTCCGGCCTGCTCGCGGTCCATCAAGTGCAGCAACAAGTACATGTTGGTCAGCGCCTTGATGGTCATGGTGGTGCCGTTGGACGCGGCGCCATCGATATCGGTATGAATCACCGGCTGGCCGTTGACCTTGGTGATCTCGAAGGCCAGTTCGAACAAATCCTTGAGGCCCAGCTGGTTATGGTTGGCTGCGACGAGGCGGGCCAGGTATTCCTTGGCTTCTTCGTTCTTGTTGTCCTGCTCGGCACTCTGGCTGAGATCGAACACCGACAACGTCTCGCCTTCTTCATACTGACCGGCGCTGTGGATGATCTGGTCGATGTGCTTGAGGGCTTCCTTGTTCGGCGCCAGCACGATGCGAAAGCTCTGCAGGTTGGAGACCTGGCGCTTGTTGATCTCGCGGTTGAACAACGCCAGCTGGTGTTCCAGGCTGTCGTAGTCGCTGCGGATATTGCGCAAGGTCCGGGCGATATCCGTGACCGCTGCGCGGCGTGCCTTACCGAGTGTCAGGGCTTCGTCGGTACGGTGCGCATAGGCGTTGATCAGCAGTTGCAGACGACGCTCCATGTCATCCTCGCTGTCGAACTTGGCCACGCCCTTGAGGCGCACCTGCGCATACAGCGCTTCGATCTGGCCATCGGCGCGCAGCAGGCCTTGCCAGCTGTCCTGATAGTCGTTGAGCAGCGGCAGCAGGTTGTCCATGGAGTCGTCGACCGGGTCCATGAACGGCGTGCCGAAGGGCAGGTCCGCCGGCAACAGCTGGCGACGGCGCAAGGCGTCGTCCAGCGTGCGTTGCTTGGCTTCCATATCACCGATCTGGCGACCGACCAGTTGCAGCTTGGCCGACAGCTGCTGGACGCGTTCGGTGAACGCATCACTGGAGCGCTTCAATTCGTCCTGGGCCGCTTCCATCTGCGCCAGGTGTTCCAGCTTCTCGCCTTCTTCCGCACTCAGGGTTTGCGCACGGCGGAAATCCTCCAGCGCCTTCTGCGCGTCGAGCACCTGCTGGTACAGCGCTTCGGTCTGGGTCTTGCTCGCGGCGCGGTCGGAGGCTACGGCTTGCTGAGTCTTGAGTTGCTTGAGCTCTTTTTCCAGACGCTCTTTCTGATCGCGCAGTGCCGCGCGATCGGCCAGCGCCTGCAACGCCGGTGGTTCAATGTGCGAGATGTCGATGGACAGCCCCGGCACTTCGAAACGCTCGCCCTTGAAGCCATCGAGGATCTGCTCCAGGGATTTGACCCACTGGCCGTCCTCGTCCAGCGTGATGCCGTGCTCGCCCAGCGGCAGGCTGAACAACGAGCTGTTGAACAGGCGCATCAGGCGCTCGACGTCCTGCTGCGAAAATTCTTCGCGCAGCTTGGCGTAGCTGTTGTTGTCCGCGTGGTCCAGCTGCTGCTTGACCGACTTCAAGCGTTTTTCCAGGTCGCGCAGGCGCTCGTCCAGGTCTTCGGCGCTGAACTGGCGGGACTGCGCCAGCGCACCGGCCAATTCGTCGTGAGCGTCCTTGGCCGCCAGCAGTTGCTGTTCCAGCACCCTCACATCATCGACCAGCGCAAAGCGATGCTTGAGTACCGACAGCTCGCCCAACCAACGCTGGATGCCACTGATCTCGCGCTCCAGGCGCATCAGCTCCTGGGTGCCGCCGCGCTGGTCGTGCTGCAGCGCATCCTGCTCGTTGCGATAGTGCTCGGCCTGGATCGTCAGCTCTTCCTTGCGCGCACTGGCGTAGTCCGACCAGGTGCCCAGCAGCGAATCCAGCAACGGCGACAGGCGATGCAATTTGCCGCGCAAAATATCGCGCTGTTTCACACCATTGGCGAGCGCTTCGACCAACGGCCCGGCGGCCACCAGCGAGTGGTAGTCCTGCTCCATGCGCCGCACATCGCGGAAGGCTTCTTCGCACGCGGCGATGTAATCGACGCTGCCGGAACGCAAGCTGTGTTCGAACGCATCGAGGAACAATTGCTTGAGCTTGGCCGCGGTGATTTCGCGCATGTGCAGCAGGTTGATAAACAGCGCGCGGAACGTCTTCAGGCTTTGTTCGCTGGTGGAACGCAGCGGAATCAGCGTCAGGTCCAGCGGAATCGACGTATGGCCGCCCACCAGCAAGCGGCGCAGTTCATCGGGTTTGAGTTCATAGGCTTTCAGGCCTTCGCGCTCAAGGTTGGTGAACAGTTCTTTCTGGCGCAGGCAGGTGTCGTTTTTCTGATAGTGGGCCAGGTCCAGCTTGCCGGCGTAGGCGAAGAACTGGTGGCCGAAGCCACCGCCCGGACCGCGCCCGACCACGCCAATCACGTGCGGGCCGTGGGGCAGCGAGACTTCTACCAGGATGTAGCTGGTGTCGGTGGCAAAGTAGAAGCGCCGCGATTGCTCCAGGGTGTACTTGCCGAAGCTCATGTCCGACATGCGCGCCAGGATCGGGAACTGCAAGGCGTTGATCGACGCGGATTTACCCAGGTTGTTCGCGCCATACACCGACAGCGGCTCTTCCAGCGGGAACAAGCCCAGGCTGTAGCCGGCGGTGTTCAACAGGGCGAAGCGGCGTATGCCGTAGCGTTCCTTACTCATGCGTCGGTCTCCTGTTCTTCGGCAATGGCGCGGGCGAGGGCGTCTTCTTCGCTTTCCTCAGCGAAGTCGCTCAGGTCCAGCGGGTCGTCGGTCTCCAGCAGTTTTTCATCGCTGTCTGCGTCGATGATCACCGGCACCGGCAGCGGCAATACGCTGTGCACGCTGGCGGCGAGATCGCGGTCTTGCTGCACCGACAGGCACACATCGAGGAATCGATGCATCGGTGGCAGGAAGCGATAGATGCCATTGTCTTCGCCGGCAAAGCCCAGCTGAGTCATGCGCCGCATGATTTTTTCTTCCAGTTCTTCCTGGGTCTGCACTTCGGCCTGGATAAACAGGTCGCGGTACTTTTCCAGTAACGACGGCAGCTCATCGCGGCCCAGGCTGCCGCCATCGAGCACGGCAACCGGGTCGCGGCCCTGGTCCGCCAGGTGCTCGACTAGGATGAACGTGAACAGGGCCAGACGCTGCGCGGTCTTGTTCACCTGCGCGCTGGCGATGGCCGAATCCGGCACGAAATAATAGAAACCACGGGTATCGCAGACCAGCTCGAAGCCCAGGGCCTTGAACAGCGCGCGGTACTGGTCCTGGAAGTTCGACAGCTGCGCGTACAGCTCCGGGTCGCGACGGCTGACGTGGTAACCCTTGAACAGCTCGCGAAAGATCGGCGCCAGCTGGGACAGTTCGGATAGATCAAGATGCATAAGGCGTGCTCGCAGAATTCTCGGTGGCGTCAACGCCGGCCGAGAGCAGGGCGAAGGAGCGCAGGCTGACCTGGTGCTCGTGTGTGTGATAGTCGCGGCGCTCCAGGCGTTCGCGCTTGAAGCGTTTTTCCCGCGAGAGCCGCGAGAACCAGTACAGCAACTCGTCGGTGGCACCGTCCGGTTCCTGCTCCAGCAGCCAGGTCATCAGGTCCGGCATCGGCAATGCGTCTTCGCAGCGCTCGAGCATTTCCTTGACCGTTCGCGGCGCGCGCTGGGCTTCGCCCTTGTGGGTTTTGTGCGCCTTGGGGAAACGCGCCGGTTTCGGTTCGAAATTGGCCAGGGCATACACATAGGCTTCCACCTGGCTTGCGCTACCCAGGAAGGTGCTTTGCGGGCGGGTGAACAGCGGCATGGCGGCCTGCGGCACCGCGTCCAGGCCTTTGCGGCGGATCGCCGACAGGGCCAGCGCCGCGCCACGGGTCACGGCATTGTGTCGGCGGGCCTCTTCGCGTAGCGGCAACAGCAGCTCGCGCGCATGGCGCAAGGTCAACTGGGCGCTGGTCTGCATCTCGAGGATGCGCGCATGGGTGCGCAGCAGCATGTCATCGTCCACCAACTGGCCCAGGCGCTGCTGCTCGGTGAGCAGGCGCAGCAGCACATTCTCGACCTTGCGCACGCCTTGCTCGAACGCGCCGTCGGCGTTCACCAACTGGATCATCGGTTCGACGTATTCGTCCCAGGTGGCCAACACCTCGGCGTAACGCTGGCGCAACGGGATCTGGCGGTCGCTGGTCTTGGCGCGGTCGGCCACGGCCGCCAGGGCCTGTTCGTCGTTGGCGAGTTTTTTCAGCACATCGCGCACGCGCATATCCAGAAGGCGCAGTTGGCGGGCCAGGTCGTGGCCATCGCGGATGTCGAAGGCGTCCTGGATATAACCGGCCAGGCGCTCGAGGTGGCGCAGGTAGGCTTCGATTTCCAGGCACAGGCCAAGCCGGTGCTCCTTGCGCAGATAAGCCAGGAAGTCGTGGATCTGTGCATTGAGCTCGAAACGGTTCGGGCTCTTGGCAACAGGCACCAGGATATCCAGGCGAATCCACACGTCCAGCAGGCTGGTGATGTCCTGGGGCGTGCTGTCCAGTTGTTGGGCGGCCAGTTGCGCGCGCAGTTCGCTCAGGCTCAGGGTGCCTTGGTCGAAGTGTTCGCACAGTGGCTCAAGTAAGGCCCAGTGTTCGGCGAGGGCGCGCAGGACGCGCTTGGGTTCGATCATGGGAATGGCCGGCTGGTTGGCGATTAAAAGTCGCGATTGTACTGCATCGGGCGCGGGATTTATCCACAGCCGGTCAGTGTGCAGTGGGCGATTGTTGCCGAACAGCGGTAGAATCCCCGCTCTTTAGTTATCCACAAGTGGCCGAGCTGTGCTTATCGAGTCCCGACGTCGCGCTTACTTGAGCGCCATGCAGGTGGTCAACTGGCTGCCCCGCACCGAACTGCCGTTTGCCGCGCCGTCGCGGCCCGAGCTGTTTGAGGTGCCTGAGCCCATTGATGCGTTCGAGCCTTCAGGCGAGGAAGCTGCTGCGCCGGTTGCGGTGGTCAAGCCTGTACCCGACGTGCGGGCGACGGTGGAGCGCACGAAAATCGAGGTGCCGCGCCCGTCACCTGTGGTCAAGGCGGTGGTTGCCGAGGAGGCGGCCGCGGTGGTCAAGGCCCCGGTGGTGCCGCCACCACGCTTTGCCCTGCAACTGCTGCGCGCGGGCCGTTGCCTGCTGCTGGTGGAATTGCCCACCGGCGAACGTTTCCAGTCGCGCGACCCCGCTTACCTGCTGCTCAAGGATATGCTGCGCGCCGCCGGCCTGCCCGACAGCCCGCAAATCGTCGGCGACCCGGTGCGCTGGCCGCTGTTGGTGCGCGGCACCATGGACCAGGGCCCGGAAGCCGCGCGGGATTTTGTACAGAGCTTTGTCTCGGCACGCCTGGAAGACGAACCTTGCGTATGCCTGTGGCTGATCGGCCTGCCCGCCGTGCGCTTTGCCGGCCAAGCCAATGCCGAAGCCTGGTACCGCGAATTGCAGGTAGAAAGCCTGGGTTCGGTCTGGGCGCTGCCCGGCCTGGAATTATTAATGGAAGAGCCACAGCGTAAGGCTGATGTCTGGCAAGCCATGCGCCGGCTGATGGCGCGCTGGAAAACAACCGATGAGTGAGGCTTTATCCTTTCGCCCGATGACCGAGGCCGACCTCGACGCCGTGCTGAAGATTGAATACGCGGCGTTCAGCCACCCCTGGACCCGTGGCATCTTTCTCGACGGCCTGGGCAAGTACCAGATCTGGCTGATGTTCGAAGGCGAGCAGCAGGTGGGGCATGGCGTGGTACAGATCATCCTCGATGAGGCGCATCTGTTGAATATCACCGTCAAGCCGGAGAACCAGGGCCGAGGGTTGGGGTTGGCGCTGCTGGAACATCTGATGTCCCGCGCCTATGCGGCCAACGCGCGCGAATGCTTCCTGGAAGTGCGGGACAGCAATACCGGCGCTTTTCGCCTGTATGAGCGCTATGGCTTCAACGAGATTGGCCGTCGCCGGGATTACTACCCTGCTGTGGGCGGTCGCGAAGACGCGGTCGTCATGGCCTGCACGTTAGTCGACTGAATACCGAAATCCATGTGGGAGGGGGCTTGCCCGCAATAACGGTGTATCAGTGACAGATAAGCGCCTGACACACCGCTATCGGGGGCAAGCCCCCTCCCACATTTGATCGCGTTGTGTCAGCGCTTGCCGGTGAGCGGGCCAGATGGGGCGCCGGCGGGATTATTACCCGGCTGTGAAGATGCGGTCGTGATGGCCTGCACGCCCGTTGTCTAAACACCGAAATCCATGTGGGAGGGGGCTTGCCCCCGATGGCGGTGTATCAGTGACAAATAAGCGCCTGACACACCGCTATCGGGGGCAAGCCCCCTCCCACATTTGATCGCGTTGTGTCAGCGCTTGCCGGTGAGCGGGCCAGATGGGGCGCCGGCGGGATTATTACCCGGCTGTGAAGATGCGGTCGTCATGGCCTGCACCCAGGTCGACTAACACCAAAATCCATGTGGGAGGGGGCAAGCCCCGTCCCACATGTTGAACTGCGTTGTCTCAGCGCTTGCCGTTGAGTGGGTCCAGGTCGGCCAGTTCGGCCTCGTCCAGGCCATTTCCGCCGCCGATATCCTCTTCACCCACAACGCTCAGATCGTAGTCAGCCGCGCTGTCTTCACCGGCTTCCCGCGCATCCCGCGCGCCATCTTCATGGATCAGGGTTTCCGGGCTCATATCGTCATCGGTCGACTCATGATCATCCGTCGAAGCGCCGGTCATGCCGGCTTCGCGCACCCGCTCTTCGGGCATCAGGTGCTCGCGCTCCTCACGGGGGATTTCATCGCCGATCTGGGCCGTCTGGTCTTCTTCATCAAAATCGAGCTCGCGCATCGAACCCATGCGGTCTTCGTTATCATCAATCGGTTCGGGCTGCGCAGCGTCGTAGGGACGTCGTGATTCAGTCATGGCCAATCCTCATACTGTGGGGCTTATAGTGAGTGGACAGGCTGTGTGCCCCAAAGATTCAAGCTAATTTGCGCCGCGCGTGACCCGGACGAGGGCTTGTCAGTCACAAAACTGCGCATCATTCCTGAGGCTTCCCTGATGAACGAACTACAAGACCTGCTAGATAACAACGAACGCTGGGCGGATGCGATCAAACAGGAAGATCCCGAATTCTTCGCCAAGCTCGCCCGCCAGCAAACCCCGGAATACCTGTGGATCGGTTGCTCCGATGCGCGTGTACCGGCCAATGAAATCGTCGGCATGTTGCCCGGTGACCTGTTCGTGCACCGCAACGTGGCCAACGTGGTGCTGCACACTGACCTCAACTGCCTGTCGGTGATCCAGTACGCCGTCGATGTGCTCAAGGTCAAACACATCCTCGTCACCGGCCACTATGGCTGCGGCGGCGTGCGTGCCTCGATGCAGGACCGCCAGTTCGGCCTGATCGACGGCTGGCTGCGAACCATTCGTGATCTCTACTACGAAAATCGCGACGTGCTGGCCCAGTTGCCCACCGAAGAAGAGCGCGTAGACCGCATGTGCGAGCTGAACGTGATTCAGCAGGTGGCGAACGTCGGCCATACCAGCATTGTGCAAAACGCCTGGCACCGCGGGCAGAGCCTGTCGATTCATGGCTGCATCTACGGCATCAAGGATGGCCGCTGGAAGAGCTTGAATACCACCATCAGTGGCTTCGAGCAGCTGCCGCCGCAGTACCGTCTGCGGCCGCTGGGCGAAGCCTAAGACCGTTGATGCTCGCGCCACCAGGCCATGTAGGCCTGGCCTTCGGCGTTCAACGGCTCCTTGCTGCCGGTGATCCAGCCCCGGCAGTTCGGCTCGCCGCAATGGCAGCCGAACTGCCGGAACAGCGCGTCTTCGGTTGCGGCATAATCAACCGTCAACGCGGTACCGACGGGGACGGGCTGTGCAGTCCACAGTTCCAGGTAAGTGGTGTCCAGGAACACGTTTGGGCTGCACGAGTGCTGCAACAGGCCGCAGAACCAGGCGTCGTACAAGTGAATGCGTGGCGATAGCTGCAGCGTATGCCGACGGCGTTCGCTGACGGCATACCCGCAAATCCTGGCGATGCGCACGCCTTTGCCGAAGGCGACGCGGGCCTTGATGACGGCGGGCGTCCCCTGAGTGCCTTGCACGAGCTGGAAGTGTTCGCTCGAGGGGTAACCCTCGTCGACACCCAGCGTCTTGAACGGGTAAAGGCTGTCAAACACAGCCGCTTCAGCCTTATCCCTGGCGCGAGTTTTCATCACTCTCCTCCTAGGGCTGCATGGAACTGCGGGCGTTAACTGACGGCCAATCTCTTGCAGTAAACGGGTGCTGCCCAAGACTCGCCCAAGTCGCCGCCGATTTCTACTGTCAAATCTGACAGTAGAAATCGTTGCCACGGCTTACAGCGCGGGTGGCGCGAGAGAGGGGAGCGGCGCGGGACTGCGCAGTTGTTTCAACTGCTCCTTGAGGGTGGGCGTGGCGCATTTGGCGTTGGCCTGCTCCGCCGTCAGGTTGCGCACCGAGGTGTAGAACAACTCGCAGGTCTGTTCTTTACGCGTGACCTGCCAGGTATTCATGCATGCCTTGAGCAACACATTCGCGTCGCTGGCCGGTTTCTGGCCCATGCCGGCTTGCCAGCAGGCCGCGCTGAGGTCCTGGCCCATCACTTTCAGGCCGGCCTCATCGGCCTTTTGCTCATTGCCGTCATAGGTGTCCGGGCTGGCGGCGTACCAGATGTAACTTGGGTGGTTGGCACCGAGCACCGAAACCGGCTTGCCCGGTGCCGGGCTGATCTGCGCCAGCCCCAGCACCGCCACGGTCTGCCCGTATTGTTGCTTGATCCAACTGCGTACCGGCGCGCCGAAGGCCACCATCGGCAACGCACCGTCCGGGCGCAGGCTCAACTCCTTGACCATGCGCGTCTGGTAGTCGGTGAAATAGCTGTAGACCGCTTCCAGGTCTTTACCGGCATTGGACGGGGCGGCGATGGGCGCGATATCGATAATGGTCTGATAGGCCGGGGTGTCGCCGGCAGCAATGCCGTTGCTGGTGAGCAAGGTCGCCCAGCGGTCGGTGGTGGCCGATTCCAGATAGTCCTGGGCCTGGGTCAGCGAGTAGTCCGGCGGGAAGTGCAGCAGCTCGATGCTTTTGCGGTTTTCCAGGGCCATGCCCAACGGCAGGAACAGGTACCAGTTGTAGGCCCACTTGCCGTCGCTGTTGAGCCGGCTGGCGCCGTGGTACGCCAGGTCGGCCGTATCGAGCAAGGTGGTCAGGGGCTTGCCGTAGCCATCCGGCACGCCGCTGAAGGTTGCTGCGACCTGGCCGTCATGGACCTTGACGCTGACCTTCGCCCGGCTGTAGCCGTCACGTTGCAGGCTCTGGTTCAAATAATGCTCGGCGGTCTGCTCCAGCGTCCAGGGCCGAAAGCAGATCACGTTGCAGTTATTGGGAAACGCAAATAATCGGGTGACACGTTGCGTGCTGCCCAACGGTACTTCGATGTCGGCCTGTACGACCGCACTGGCCAGCAGTGCGGCCAGGGTCAAGGCCAGTCTGGTCGATTTGAACATGGTTGGTTCCTTGTCAGCGAAAGCCCGTCTGCGCGGGATGAAAGCCCACCTTCACACAGTAGCGGCTGACCAGGAAAACCGCGTGCTAAATCGCTGCGCGTGTCGCGATTGGATACGTGAACCTAAACGCTGAACTGCAAGGCGTTGCTCAAATCCCCCATGGGTTTCTGGCCGCGAGCGCGCATTGCGTCATCCCTTTGCTTGAGGCCGTCCAGGGTTTCCAGCTCAAACACCCGGGTGATCAAGCGCAGGATCGAGGCGGTGTCGTACACCGTATGGTCAACCGTGCCTTTGCGCGCGAACGGTGACACCACCAGCGCCGGAACCCGCGTGCCCGGGCCCCAGCGGTCGCCCTTGGGCGGTGCCACGTGGTCCCACCAGCCGCCGTTTTCATCGACGGTCACCACCACCACCATGTTGTTCCACTGCGGACTTTCCTGCAGCACCTTCAGGGCACGCACGATATGGCGGTCGCCCGAGGCCACATCGGCATAGCCGGCGTGCATGTTCAGGTTGCCCTGGGGCTTGTAGAACGTCACCGCGGGAAGTTTGCCCGCCTGGGCATCGGCAAAGAATCTGTTGGTGCTCGCTTCATCGCCCAGGCCGCCGTCGCGCAGGCGTTTGTCACGTTCCGCGCGGTGCTCGGGGCCCTGCTGCTTGAAGTAGTTGAACGGCTGATGGTGATACTGGAAGTTCGGAATTTTGGGAATACCGCCCGAGTCCTTGAATTGATCGAGGGTGGCTTGCCACGCGCCGGCGTACCAGGCCCAGTCGATGTTCTTTTTCGAGAGCTTGTCGCCAATGTGTTCATGGGTTTGCGGCACCAGCACGTTGGGCAGGTCCGGCTTGGAGTAATCGGGGTTTTGCGGGTCGCGGATCCAGGTCGGCCAGTAGGGCGGCGCCAGCGTGTTGACCGCGTAACCGTCCGGGGTCAGGGCGCTGGGGCCGAACTGCGGCGGCCCGGCCATGGCACTGGCCGGCGAGGTGTCCAGGGGCTTGAGGCGCGGGTCGCCGGGGTCGTCGCTTTGCAGCGTGGCGATCTGCGCCTTGGCTACCGATTGAGCCGCATTGGGATAGGTCGGTGCGGTGGCGCTGATCAGGTATTGATGATTGAGGAACGAGCCGCCGAACGCGCCCTGGAAGAAGTTATCGCACAGCACGAACTCCCGGGCGACGTCCCACAGGCGCAGGGAGTAACGGCTTTGGGCATAGTGGCCCATCACCAGGCCGCCGGAATCGCCCCAGGCCACGAAACCGTCATTCTTGCCGCCGTTGATCTGCATCTGGTTCTGATAGAACACGTGCCACAAGTCACGGGTCACCAGGCTCAGCGGCAAGTCCTCGGCATTCGGGCCCTTGAGGGCGAACGGTGCATTGGGCAGGTTTTCCTGGAATTGCACGGCGCTCGGGTAGGTCACCCCATCCACGCTCTGCGGGCCCGCCTGCAGGACGCCGCCCCAGGTCTGGGGGAGGGCCGGCAATACGCTGCCATCGCGGTCGCGTTGTTGGTAATCAGCGGCGGACAGCGCCGAGAGGGGTTTCTCCAGCCCGGGGAAATCGGCAAACAGATTGTTGAAGCTGCGGTTCTCCGCGTAGATCACAACGACGGTCTTCACCTGGTCGCGCAGGGCCTTGTCCAACTCCGGCGCTGTAAGTGGCCGCGCCGCCGGTTTTTCCGGCGCCTGGCCGGCATTTCCACAGCCACTCAAGGTTGCGCCCACCCCCAGCACCGCAGCGCCCCCCAGGAATCGCCGGCGACTGCTGTCAACCGGCGCCTGGCCTACGGAATCTGTGGAAGGGCGATCTACGTGCTCGTCACTCATTGGGCGGGAGTCCTTGGCGAGATGTTGCAAGATGTTTCGCAGGACGGTAGCAATGCAATGTGACGGAACGAAGACAGTGGTTTGAAGGGTGGGGCGTGTCTACTCTGGGCGAGCGCTGCTAGACTTGTCTTCTAATGGATGTCACCGAGGTGAACCGTGAAGCCTTCAACCGCCCTTGATTTACAACGAGCAGCCGTCAGAGAAGTGGTGGGACGTTTTCGCATCTCCAATCCAAGAGTATTTGGATCTGTGTTGATGGGGACCGATCAGGAAGGCAGTGACCTTGATCTTCTGGTTGACGCCCCACCGGGAACCACCCTTTTTGATCTTGGGGGGCTTCAAATGGAGCTCGAGGATCTACTGGGAGTCGGCGTGGACCTGCTGACACCTGCCGATTTACCTCCGAAGTTTCGTGCGAAGGTATTGGCTGAGGCTCGTCCGGTATGATGGTGAATCTTCGTAACTGCGCCTGTTGCAACGACAGGCGCTTCATTCACCTATTAAGGCATCACCGGCGGCAAATACGTCAATGTCGTCCCCAACGCCCATAGCAAGAACAACACCAACGGCGTGTGCACCAGCAATTGCACAAACGAAAACCCGATCAGATCTCGCGCCTTCAACCCCAGCACCCCGAGCAACGGCAGCATATAGAACGGGTTGATAAGGTTCGGCAGCGCCTCGGCCGCGTTGTAGATCTGCACCGCCCAGCCCAGGTGGTATTGCAGATCATTGGCCACCTGCATCACGTAGGGCGCTTCGATGATCCACTTGCCGCCGCCGGACGGGATGAAGAAGCCCAGCACCGCCGAGTACACGCCCATCAGCAGGGCGTAGGTGTCGTGGGATGCGATGGAGGTGAAGAACAGCGAGATATGGTGCGCCAGGGTCTGGCCGTCGCCGCCTTTGACCACGGTCATCAGCGCTGCAATCGAGCCGTACAGCGGGAATTGGATCAGCACGCCCGTGGTGGTCGGCACGGCGCGGGCCACGGCGTCGAGGAAGCTGCGCGGGCGCCAGTGCAGCAGCGCGCCGACCATGATGAACAGGAAGTTATAGGTGTTGAGCCCCGAGATGGCGCTGATTGCCGGTTTGCTCGAGAACTCGTGGAACAACCAGCCGGCCGCCAGCAGCGCCAGCGCAATCGTCAGCAGCGGGCTGTGCTCCAGCCATTCGCCGGGTCGGGTCGGCGCCTGCGGCTTGGGCAGGTTGAACGCGGGGTCGACGCCGCAGGCCTTGGCATCACGCGCGCTGTTCGGGCCCGGCGCGGTGGCGTAGGCGATGATCAGCGAGACGATGATCAGGGCCAGCAACATCACGCCCGATTGCCACAGGAAGATGGTCTCGGTAAACGGGATCATCCCGGTGATCGCCAGGATCGACGGCGGCAAACTGGCCGGATTGGCCTGCAACTGTGCGGCCGATGACGACAAGCCCAGTGCCCACACGGCGCCCAGGCCCAGATAGGCCGCGGCGCCGGCGGCACGGTAGTCCATGCGCAGGTCCGTGCGACGCGCCAGTGCACGCACCAGCAAACCGCCGAATACCAGGGACAGACCCCAGTTGAGCAGGGAGGCCACCATGGAAATCAACGCGACCCAGGCCACGGCCGACCGGCCGTTCTTCGGGATGCGCGCCAGGCGGTCAATCAGCTTTACCGCAGGCGGCGAACTGGCGACCACATAACCACCGATCACCACAAAGGCCATCTGCATGGTGAAGGGAATGAGGCTCCAGAACCCATCGCCAAACGCCTTGGCGGCTTCGGTGGGCGCGGCGCCCATGCCCAGGGTAGCCACGGCGACAAGGATCACGGCGAGGGCGGCGAACACCCACGAGTCCGGGAACCAGCGCTCGGCGAAGTTGGAGCAGCGCAGGGCAAATCGGGCATAGCGGCTTTCTTCGATAGCATCGGCCACGAGTCGTTCCTCTTGTATTTATTATGGGGTGGGCAGTTTTGCGGCATGTTCCTCTTTGAACATTGATTTGGGAATGTAGTTATCTTCATCGATCAATGAGTAAAACAAATATATCCGCCGCGATTGCCATCATCCGGTTCAGCTCATAATCTGCACGCCATTTTGTTTGTCTGCCGAGCATGCACATGACTGCCACCTTTTCCCCACGGGCGCAGCGTTTTTCCCGCTCCGACTACAAAACCCTGGGCCTGGCCGCCCTCGGTGGCGCCCTGGAGATCTATGACTTCATTATCTTCGTGTTCTTCGCGCTGACCCTTAGCCAACTGTTTTTCCCCCCGCAAATGCCCGAGTGGCTGCGCCTGTTGCAAAGTTTTGGCATCTTCGTCACCGGCTACCTCGCGCGCCCGCTGGGCGGCATCCTGATGGCGCACTTTGCCGATCACCTGGGACGCAAGCGCGTGTTCAGCTTGAGCATCCTGATGATGGCCTTGCCCTGCCTGCTGATCGGAGTCATGCCGACCTACGCGCAAATCGGCTATTTCGCACCGCTGATCCTGCTGGTGCTGCGCGTATTGCAGGGCGCCGCCGTGGGCGGTGAAGTGCCCAGCGCCTGGACCTTCGTCGCCGAGCATGCCCCGCGCAGTCATCGTGGGTATGCCTTGGGATTCCTGCAGGCCGGGCTGACGTTCGGTTACTTGCTCGGCGCGCTCACGGCCACGTTGCTTGCACAGGTCTTCACCCCGGCCGAGATTCTCGACTATGCCTGGCGTTTCCCCTTCCTGCTCGGCGGCGTGTTTGGCGTGATCGGCGTATGGCTGCGCCGCTGGCTCAATGAAACGCCGGTATTCCTCGAAATGCAGGCCCGCCGCCAGGCTGCTGCCGAACTGCCACTGCGCACCGTGTTGCGCGACCATCGCGCCGTGTTGCTGCCGGCGATGATCCTCACGTGCGTGCTGACGTCGGCGGTGGTGGTGCTGGTGGTCATCACCCCGACCATGATGCAGAAAACCTTCGGCATGAGCCCCAGCCACACCTTCGCCTTGAGCGCGTTGGGGATTGTGTTTCTCAACATCGGCTGCGTACTGGCGGGCCTGCTGGTGGACCGCATCGGCGCCTGGCGCGCGGTGCTGGTCTACAGCCTGCTGCTGCCGGTGGGGGTGTTTATCCTGTATGCCAGCCTGATCAGCGGCGGGGTCTGGCTGGGCGCCGCGTATGCCGTGGCCGGCTTGAGCTGCGGGGTGGTGGGCGCGGTGCCGTCGGTGATGGTCGGGCTGTTTCCGGCGCAGGTGCGGGTGTCGGGGATTTCCTTCACCTACAACATTGCCTACGCGCTGTGGGCGAGTACCACGCCGCTGCTGCTGATTGCGTTGATGCCTGCCAGTCCGTGGATTTGCGTGGGGTATTGCATGGTGATGGGGGCGGTGGGCGTGGCGAGTGTGGCGGTGTTCGGCAAGCGACATACCCTGGTGGGCTGAGGCTCAGGTCAGGACGATGATCGTGATTCATGTGGGAGGGGGCTTGCCCCCGATCACGGTGTGTCAGCCAGCCTGTCTGTCGCTGATACACCGCCATCGGGGGCAAGCCCCCTCCCACATTGGTTTTGTGGTGTTTTCAGGTTCGTGGCATGCACTCGATGGTGCGGTTTACCACCGTTTTGGCCATCTCCAGCAGATGCCATGCGGCATGGATTCTTGCGCGGTCGTGGGGTTGCAGGTGATCGCAACAGTCCCACACCGTGGCCGATGCGCTGTGGATCAGATGGGAAATATAGAGTTGGGCGTCTTCGAAGCTGAGCTCTTCATTGACGACGAGGCAATCCATGGGTGGATCGGGAAGTGCTTTGGTCATGGTGTAACTCCTATTAACTCAAAGGAGCCGACCCCGTCGCGACTAAACGTTGGGTGGCGGCTGTACGCAGGTTAGTCGACCGGCAAATAGGCAAAGTCCGGCGCACCCTGGGGCGCCCTGCGCACAGCCACCATAAAACCTCATGGAGGACCATGCGCCTATTAAATCCGGGCGACTAAACCCGATCACTGAATTTCAGTGACGGACCGAAGACTAGCCATCGATTCCAACAGGCACAAGGCGGCGGGGATTGTCTCGGAAACGTCCTGCAATTTAAAGGGACACGGCTTGCTGGCCTTTTACAAACCATGACCAAATGCCAGCAACGCCACCTTATCCAAAATGTGGGAGGGGGCTTGCCCCCGATCGCGGTGTGTCAGCCAGCCTGTCTGTCGCTGATACACCGCCATCGGGGGCAAGCCCCCTCCCACATTGGTTTTGTGGTGTTTTCAGGTTCGTGGCA
>NZ_CVTN01000083.1:96261-103766 GCF_900004915.1 Pseudomonas sp. 31 R 17 | reverse complement strand
CGTGGGGTTGCAGGTGATCGCAACAGTCCCACACCGTGGCCGATGCGCTGTGGATCAGATGGGAAATATAGAGTTGGGCGTCTTCGAAGCTGAGTTCTTCATTGACGACGAGGCAATCCATGGGGGGATCGGGAAGTGCTTTGGTCATGGTGTAACTCCTATTGAACAAGGGAGCGACCACCAACGCTGCTAAACGTGAGGTGGCAGCTGTACGCGGGTTAGCAGACCGGTCAATAGGAAAACCAGCGCACCCGAAGGTGCCCCACGTACAGCCGCCATAATGCGGTGACAACGTGTGCCTATTGAGCTCAGGCTGCTAAACCAGATCACTGAATTTCAGTGACGGACCGAAGACTAGCCATCGATTCCAACAGGCACAAGGCGGCGGGGATTGTCTCGGAAACGTCCTGCAATTTAAAGGGACACGGCTTGCTGGCCTTTTACAAACCATGACCAAATGCCAGCAACGCCGCCTTATCTGAGCTGTGGGAGGGGCAGGCCCTGATGCCGTCTGTAGGAGCGAGCTTGCTCGCGAAAAACTCACAGGCACCGCGTTCATTCAGGAAGCACGCGTTATCGTTGGCGTTTTTCGCGAGCAAGCTCGCTCCTACAAAAAGCATCAGGTCTTGAGTCAGCGTCCGAGCATCTTTACCCAGCGCGAGGGTGGCATGCCGTAGGTGCTGCGAAATTGCCGGGTCATGTGGCTCTGGTCGGTGAAGCCGGCGCTCATCGCGGCATCCACCAGGGACACGCCCTGGGCCAATAATTGGCGCACCAGGTCCAGCCGGCGCATGGTCAGGTAGCGGTAGGGGCTGGTGCCGAACAGCAAGCGGAAATCCCGCGACAACGCCCAGCGGTCGCGCCCGGCGTGATCAGCGATTTCATCCAGGGTGATGCTGCGGCCCAGGGCGCTGTGGATAAATTCCCGGGCGCGCTCGGCGGCGATGTAATCAAAGGATTTGCGGTGGGTGATGACGCCGGACGCAGCGCTGAGCGTATGGGCCAGGTCGAACATGGCGTCCTGCTCCTGCATCGGGTCGATCGGGCAATCCAGGCTTTGCAGCAATACCTCGCTGGCGCGGTGCAGCCGCGGGTCGGTGGACACGCCGCCGGGTATGAAGGGCAGCGGCTTGCCGCCGAGGATCTGCTGGATCAGCGCCGGTTCCACGTAGATCATCCGGTACTTGAAACCCTCATCGCTGCCCGCGCGGCCGTCATGGACTTCATCGGGGTGAATCACCATGGTGGCGCCGGGCAAACTGTGGGTCATGCCGCCACGATAATGAAAACTCTGCACACCGAACAACGTGCGCCCGATGGCGTAGGTGTCATGGCGATGAGGGTCGAACGCGAAGCCGGCAAAGTAGGCCTCGATACGGTCCAGGCCGCTGGCGTGCGGCGCGCGGTGCAGCCAGTCCAGCGTGTGGGTAGGGTTGCCCATGGTGACTGTCACAAAAGGAGGTGGAAACACGTTAGCCGAGTCTGCGCCCCTTGTCTGCCGGGGTCTTGTACGATTGTGCAGTTGTTCGGCCAGGCCTATGATCCAGGCTGCGTATTGCCTCCAAGGAGCTGGCCGCGATGGAACTGTTCAACCCCGCTTATGTGGCGCCGCTGGTCTCGTTGGCCCTGCTGTGGACGGTGGCCGTGGTCACGCCCGGGCCCAACTTCTTCAACACCGCCCAATTGGCCGCCAGCTGTTCGCGCCGACATGGTGTAGTGGCTTCGGCGGGCGTGGCCACCGGTACGATCCTGTGGGGGTTGGCGGGTGGGCTGGGGATCAAGTCGCTGTTTACGGCCGCGCCTATGTTGTACCTGGCGTTCAAGATCATCGGTGGCTGCTATTTGATTTATCTGGGGCTGAAATTGTTCAAGCGCTCGGCAACCAGCATGGGCCAGACTCCGTTGCCGGATGCGGCGCGGCGCTCGCTGTTTTCCGCCTGGCGTCTGGGGCTGTTGGGTAACCTGTCCAACCCCAAGGCGGCGCTGTTCGTCGCCACTATCTTCGCATCCACCATGCCGCCGTCGCCTTCGCCGGTGTTGCTGACGTTGGCGGTGATCGTCATGGCGACCTTGTCGTTCAGTTGGTACACCAGTGTGGCACTGCTGTTTTCCAGCGAGCGCATGGCCACTCTTTACAGCCGTTCGCGTAAATGGCTCGATCGTTTTGCCGGGGGATGCTACGTCTTGTTCGGTTCACATCTGATCGCGAATCGCTGACCCTCCGTTACAGGGCTTAAATGGGGGGGGAGGGAGCAAGCGCCCTCGCCACCCAGGTTGAATCAGTCGCCCAGCGCTTCGCCTTCACGCCGCGGGTCCGCACCACCGCTCAATGACACCTGACCCCGGGCATCACGCGTGCGAACGATCGCCTGGACACCGCTGGTCATGTCGATTTCGCTCAGATCATGACCTTTGCTCTTCAAGGCCTGCTTCACGCCCGTGCTGAACAGCCCGGCCTCCAGCTCGGTTGCGCCATTGCGGCTGCCGAAGTTCGGCAGGCCGATAGCGGCCTGTGGGTCGAGTTTCCAGTCCAGCATCGCGACCAGTGTTTTGCTCACGTACTCGATGATCTGCGAGCCGCCCGGCGAACCGACGGTGGCCAGCAACTCACCGCTCTGACGGTCGAATACCAGGGTCGGCGCCATGGCCGAACGCGGGCGTTTGCCGGGTTGCACGCGGTTGGCGACGCGCTGGCCGTTTTCTTCGGGAATGAACGAGAAGTCGGTCATCTGATTATTGAGCAAAAAGCCCTGGACCATGACATGGGAGCCGAACGCCGCCTCGACCGTGGTGGTCATCGACACGGCGCCGCCCTGGTCATCCACGGCCACCACTTGCGAGGTGGAAATGCGCAGCGGCGAACGGTCCGGCGCGTAGGCCACCTGGAGGCCTGCCGGTTGACCCGGCGTGGCGATGCCCATGCTGCGTTCACCGATCAGTGCGGCGCGCCGGGCCAGGTAGTCTGGCGCAACGAGGCCGGCAACCGGCACCGGCGTGAAGTCCGCATCGGCCACGTAAAGCGCGCGGTCGGCGAACGCCAGGCGCCCGGCTTCGGCGATCAGATGCACGGCCTCGGGCGTGGGTTCAAGCCCGGCGGGCGAGGGGCTCTTGAGCGGCGTCATCGGCGCGATGGCCAGGCGCGGATCGCGCGTCTGCAGCGCCTGCAATGTGCCGAGGATTTGCGCAACAGCGATCCCGCCCGACGAAGGCGGCGGCATGCCGCACACCTTCCATTGTTTGTAGTCGGTGCACAACGGCGTGCGCTCCTTGGCGGCGTAGCCTTGAAGGTCCGCCTGGGTCAGGCTGCCGGCATTGCGATTGCCCTGCACCTTGCGGGCGATTTCATCGGCAATCGGGCCGTGATACAGCGCGTCGGGGCCCTCCTTGGCGATACGTTTGAACACCTTCGCCAGCGCCGGGTTCTTCAACAATGTACCGGTAGCTTTTGGCGACCCGTCGGCATTCAGAAAGTACGCGGCCATGTCCGGCGATTGCGCGATAAAGCGGTCGGCGGCAATCAAACTGTGCAGGCGTGGGGAGATCGCGAAACCCTGTTCGGACAACCGAATTGCCGGCTCGAACAGCTGGGCCCACGGCAGGTGGCCGCTCTTTTTATGCGCCATTTCCAGTGCCCGCAACACCCCCGGCGTGCCCACCGAACGCCCGCCAATCTGCGCATCGGTGAACGCCATGGGCGTACCGTCGGCGTTTAGAAACAACCGTTCCGTCGCGCCGGCCGGGGCGGTTTCACGGCCGTCATAGGCGTGCACTTTTTCGCCGTCCCACAGCATGATGAATGCGCCGCCGCCGATGCCGGAGGATTGCGGTTCCACCAGTGTCAGCACCGCTTGCATGGCGATCGCGGCGTCAATGGCCGAACCGCCCTGGCGCAACATGTCGCGTCCGGCTTCGGCGGCGAGCGGGTTGGCGGCGGCAGCCATATGGCGCGCGGCGTGACGCGTGACGAGATCGGTGCGATAGCCCGAACCCAGCTCCGGTGCGGGGGGTTGTTCATTGATCGTGGTGTGGCAGCCGGTCAGGGCGAGCGTGATGGCAACGGTTGATAGTTGACGGCGGGAAATAAAAAGCACGCGTTGAACTCCGTTCATTTTGAGAATGATCTGGCCTTCCTGTCAGCAGACTTTAGCGCAGAAGAGACGGGGACCGGGCCGGGTTTATGGCGCCACGCTGGAACCAAAACGAGGCAAACGCTCACTCGGTAATTGGTATTTATCTATTTCTGGAGCCTGCTATGCACAGAAGATTAGATGGTCTGCCTCACGCAAAACATGACGGTATCGAGCATGCTCGCGCCGATAATGCATCTTCCAGCCCGGCCACCGCGCCTGTCCCGCCGCTGCCCTCTTATCAATCGTTGAACCCCGCTTCAATGCTGTTCGATATCCGCCTCAAAGGCGGGCGGCTGGAACCTGATACGACCCTCGCGGGACGTGATATCGCCCGCCATCTCAATGCGCCAGACAAGCATTATGTGGCCGATGGCGCCTCGGTTGCCGGCACCTTGCGTTTCAGGGATGAGCGAGATTACCTGTTTCATATTCAGCCCACCCCTGCTGTTGCGGCGGTCTTCAGAAGCAGCCTGCCCGAGACGGATGGCGGCGCAGGTTGCGTATCGCCATTGAGCCCCGGTCGCGGGCACTTGGGAAGCGTCAGCGGTGTGCAGACGAGCGCCGACGGCAAGCAATTTCGGCTGGACCAGGGACGCCTGTATCGCTTCGAACCCCTTGCCCTGTCCTGGCTGCCCGACGCCGATAACCGAACCTACAGCCGTCTCGGGCTGACCCGTGAAGGGCAACTGTTGAAGACCCCTCGGGACGCGCTGGACAGCAGCGCGCAGGGGCGGACCTCGGCGGTGTTGAGCCAGGTTCAGGGCGTATCGGTGGTGCAGATTCAAGGTGCCGACGGGGCGGTTGTACGTCCGCTCGATGAGCGCGGCGCGCCTGTGCAACTCAGCCGAATCGGCTTGTCTGGCAGTACGCTGTACGGCGCCACGGCTGACGGTGAACTGCTGCGCGCGGACCTGCGGCTGGTGCGGGACGGCACGTTGCCGATGGTTGCGCAATCGCTCGTATCGCTGGAGCAGGCGCTGAAGGGCGCGGTGCGCGTCGAGGGGTTTTTCCATGATGACGCCGGGCAGCTCAATGCCCAGGCCCGTGATGCCCGGCAGCAATTGCACAGCGTGCCATTGGAGAGGGCTGGCGGACTGCGCCCGGCGTGGAACCTCAGTGACGTGCTGGTCAAGGGCATCGAGAAAGGCCTGCCGTTGCCCAGCCAGCAGGCATTGACCACCGCCGTCGATCTCGGGCTGCGCGGCCAGGTGGCGTTTGATTCAGGCACATTGCTGAGCTGGGATGCGGCAGCGCAACGTTGGGACAAATGCGCACAAAAGGACGTGGCCCATCTGGAGCGGGGCCTGGATGGACGCGCCTATGTGCTGCAAGCAGGGCAACTCAAAGCGGTGAATGTCACAAAGGTGCGTGACCCGGTCTTCGAGGGCGCCAGTCATGAATTGAGCGCACTGCCCAAGCCTCGCCCCCAGGTGTCACTTGAGGAAGTGCTTGCGGGCGATATTCAGCGTCCGGTCACAGGCTTCGCGGTAGCCGACGGCCGCAACTTTGTAAGCGTCGATAAAGATCATCAGCTCCAGGCCTGTGTGGACGGGGCAGTCGGCCCGTTACGGCCTTCACCGGCGCTCGCCATCAAAACACTGGCGCTGGATCATGAAGCGAATCTTTATGCACACACTCAGGGGGGCGAATTATTCAAGCTCGATCGCCACGCCTGGCAAGGCCGCGAGGGGGCTGCGCCGCGCTGGAGCCAGGTTGAACTGCCGCAGGGTCAGTCTTTGGAGTCCCTGCGGATGGGGGCTGACAAACACTTGATTGGCGGTTGGGACAAGCAATTCCATCGACTGGACAGCGCAGGCCCAGGCGCAATGACATGGGGGCCAGTGCAAGCGGCGGTGCCGGAGGGTTCATTGGCCGATACGTTAGCGGCCGGCCAGATGCGCACGCCTGTGTCAGGGGGCGCACTGACGGCCAGCAGCAATGTGCTTGGGCAAACACGCGAAGGGATACCCACCAAGCGCCATTTTTTCCAGGGGATCAAGGCGCACTTCCATCCTTTGCAGGCGCTGGGTGAGAAAGGCCGGTCCATTGCGCATCACATGCAGGGTCGCCGGGGATTGGAGAGCGTATACGTGGACGACAAGCGCCTGCACCAACAGCTCGAGTCGCTCTCCAGGAGCAAGCCGGTTGGCGCCGGCCTGAGCACTCGCCTTGCGGCCCTGAGCGAGCCCGGGCCGCGACAGGCACTGGCCGGGCAGCTCAGCCAGGCATTGCTCGAGGTCGAAAAAAGCAGCCAGGCGTGCGCCCGCCTGTTAGGCGACCTGCATGGGCTGACAGTTGACTCACAGCCCAGGCTCAGCCGCACGGTGGTGAGCGCCGAGTCGACGCTGCACCGCTTGTTTGAAGCGTTCAAGCGGGTCGAACCTTCATCACAAAAGCCCACCGCCGCGCTGCTGGCCAACTTCGAAGGGCAGGGCTTGAGGTTGCCCGAGTGGAAGCCGGAGCGTCAGCGAGATCTCGGTCATCCTTCGGCGCTCGTCGAAGGTGATTTGATTCACCATGCCCGCACGCTTGAACAGTTGGCCGGGATGGTTGAGGCACTGAGCAGCACGTCCGGCCATAGCCCGAGCGCCTTGAAAAGAATCGAGGCCTCGCTTCAGGCGGTGATGAAAGGCTTTGAAGAGGGCCCGGTGCACAAACTGTCCAGCCAGCAGATTGTCAGCTACGACCAGGCGGAATCGCTGTATGACAACTTCAAACTGCTGGCCAAGGATCTTGGCACTCCAGGGTCCGCCTTGCATTGGCACCTGTCGGGGCTGCTGGGATTGCCCGCCGATGCGTCCATACAGGACGCCATGACGCAGCAAGTGCGGCAACTGCAAAGTGGTCAGACCCTCAGCCCCAGTCGAACCCAGGGCCAGGCTCTGGGTGTGATAGTGACCGGCATAAAACCAGTGGCGCCGTTGGAGTTTTTCCTGGAGGCCTCGAAGTCCCATACCCATGGTGTGAGCATCAGTCGTACCGACCAGGGTGCACACGTTGAGATCAGCACCGATGATATGCGGCGCATGATCGGCTCCGCGGGTCTGGGGGTGACGTTAGGCCAGGGCGGTGGCGTCGTGGGGCCTGGTCTGAGGGTGGCGGGTGAGTTGTTGGCGAGCCTCGAGAAAAGCAGGGAGACGAGCATTGGTTTTGACGTGAGGGAGGCTGACTTCGGCAAGATGATGTCGATCCTGACGGGGCAGTCCGGAGGGTTCCAGGACTTGTTGGCGTTGGGCAAGGAACACGCGTCTGGAGAAGGTTCCAAGGTCAGCGCTGATCTGAGTCTGGATGGGCTTGCCCAACTGCGGCTGATGTACAGCCCCCAGGAAAATATTGCCGAGTTTGACTCGGTGATACGCGCCGGTATCGGCGGGG
>NZ_CVTN01000083.1:42439-96243 GCF_900004915.1 Pseudomonas sp. 31 R 17 | reverse complement strand
CCGGCGAGCGTTCAGCGACGGACACCCGCCGTCACGAAGGGCGCCACATGCAATGGCTGAGGGAGGCTGAAGCAGGGGCCAACTTCGCACCGGTCAACGTGCTGGCGCTGGGCAGAGGTGAAGCGGGCGGGCCGACGGCTATCGCCTTTGCCTTGCCGGAAGTGTCGGCCAGGGTGAAATTCGACCGTGGGCAATCCCGAGCCGTCGATTTGTCCTTCAAGCCTGCGCAACCGGTAACGCAGGCTCAGATCGAGGATATCCACAAGCGTCTGTCGCAGTACTCACCGCAGTTCCGGCAGGACCTGGCCGTCATGGCACCGTCGGCTGACCTGCAGGAGCAGTTGGCGATGTTGCAGCGTTTCATGGCGGCGCATCCTCCTTCAGCGACGAAGCTGGATGACTATCACGCCATCGGCCAGTCGCTGGAAACATGCATGACCCAGCACACCCTGATGAAAGCCGGTTTGCGTCAGCTGGCGTCGGTCGAATCCAGCGTGACAAGGGTGGGGCTGCAGGACAACGGGCGATTTGCCTGGCTGGACGATGTCGCGCCGGGCAACAAGGCCGCCATCGTGCAGTGGCTCGGGGAGGACCCGCAGTTCGCGCGGATCATCCAACAACTGCAGCAGGGTGAAGGCACCTCTGTGACGCTCGGCATGGAGCTCAAACCGCAGGCTCTGCGCACGATCGAGCGTCGTCACCTGGCGGGCGAAAGCACCGAGCCGTTGATCAAGCGAGCGCTGAAAGATCCCGACAACCTGCGTGTGAAAAGCATGAGCATGAACTACACCGCGACCCAGACCCATGGCATGTCATTGCCGGCCCTGACCACGCTCAGTTTTTTCAGCAGCGCGTCGCTCAGTCACACGCAAAAGCACGTCAACGTCGACTTCGAATACGGAGCCAATGCGGACAAACCGTTGCGCATGAACCTGAACGATACGTTGAGCCCCCTGCCACGCCACGACCTGACCATCGACTTGGCGGACCAGCGTATAAGAACGCCGAATGCGGTGGCCTGAGGCAGCCAGGATGAAAGCGGCTTGACGTAAAGCAAGCCGCCTCGTTTACAGATAAATCACACCGTGCATATACAGCACGGCTTTACCGGAGATGATGACCCGGTCACCCTGCAGCTCGCAGCGCAATTGGCCTTTGCGCGTGCCGCCTTGCTCGGCGGTCAATTGCGACTTGCCCAGGCGCTCGGCCCAGAACGGTGCCAGCGACGTATGCGCGGAACCCGTGACCGGATCTTCATTGACCCCCACATTCGGGCCGAACCAGCGCGAAACAAAGTCAAAGCGCGTGCTCCTGGCGGTGACGGCAATCCCGCGTTTGGGCAGGCCCCTGAGCCTTGCGAAATCCGGCGCGAGTGCCGCCACTTGTGCTTCATCTTCCACCAGCACGATATAGTCATCGGTGCTGAATACCTCGGCGTTTTCGATCCCCAATGCACTAAGCATTCCGCTTGGCGGCTCGCAGCGCTCGGGTTGCCTGGCCGGGAAGTCCATGGCCAGTTCATCGCCATTGCGCGTCACCCGCAGCTCGCCGCTGCGCGTGGCAAAGCGCAACACGGCGGGCGCGTCCGGCAACTTGTGAATCAGCACCCACGCCGCTGCCAGAGTGGCGTGACCACACAGGTCCACTTCGACCTCCGGGGTAAACCAGCGCAGTTCATAAAGATCACCACGGGGCACGAAAAACGCGGTTTCCGACAGATTGTTTTCAGCGGCGATGTGTTGCAGTTGCTCGTCCGTCAGCCACTCGGTGAGCGGACATACCGCTGCGGGATTGCCGCCGAAGGCGTGCTGGCTGAAGGCGTCGACTTGGTAGATGTCCAGTTGCATCGGGAGCGCTCCGTGGTGGGGGGAGGCTGGACACTAACAGCGGCTCCCGGGGGCGTCAAAATACAGATGGGAAGTATTTTTGAGCGTAAGCACCTTGGCGAGACTTTCCTGCGGGCATAAAAAAACGGCCTACCTTTCGGTAAGCCGTTTTTAGTACTTGGTGGCTACACAGGGACTTGAACCCCGGACCCCAGCATTATGAATGCTATGCTCTAACCAACTGAGCTATGTAGCCAAGTGGCGCGCATTATTCGCGTAGAACGGGAATGCGTCAAGGGCTTTTGTTAAGTTTTTTTCTACGCTTTCAACTGTTTAACGAAAAACAGGCTAAATGGCGACGAGTGGCGGGGTGAACGGCGGGGGGCTTTTCAGGCTGCGGTCTTTTGCCGCCGCTTACGTAAAGCGTCGGTCGAGTTGGGCAGATATCCTTTTCGCCCAACGTTTTTTATAGCGGGGGCTTACGGCTGCGGCGGGTTGTGGGTCACGCGTTTAAGTTGTTCGCGCGCCCGTGACAAGCGTGAGCGTACGGTGCCGATGGGAATGTCCAGCGCATCGGCGGTGTCCTGATAGCTGCCATCGGTTTCGAGCGAAGCGTATAGCGTCTTGCGCATTTCCACCGGCAGGTGGTCGATGGCGTTCAGGGTTTTTTCCAGGCGTCGGTTGACTTCAAATTCCCAATCCAGGCTGTTGCGTTCCTCCTGACCATGCCACAACGATTCATCGAACTCGCAATGCACGGGTTTGGCATACATGCGCCTGAAGTGGTTGCGGATCAAATTCTGAGCGATCCCGCACATCCAGGTGCTGAGCGTGGCCTGGCCGCTGAAACGTTCTCGGTTGCGCCATGCTTCCAGGTAGGTCAGTTGCAGCAGGTCGTCCGCGTCTTCGGGGTTGAGCACGCGTTTATGAATGAAACGTCGCAGTTTCTTTTGCTGGTCGTCCGTCAGTTGAACCATGAACTGAGGCGAACTGCCGACGAGGTGAGCGAGATCACCAATAGGTATTTTCATGTTGTTTTTCCTCCGGAAAGGCTCGATCGAAATGGTTTCGATAGGAACCCCTTTTGCACTGGCTGTGCCAAACGGGAAAAACACATAACTAGTTGATTTGTATAAATATATATTATTGCTCGTACAGCTGTTTGTGCCGTAACTTGCAAAAGGTTCGATGTGGATGTGCAAGTATTTTCATGCCCATCGGCTTGAAACGTTTTGATGGAACTGGACCGCAGCGGCTTGCCACATAGGGACACAAACTTCCCATTCTGGCCCGCCCATGAAAGTCGAATCCTTCAACGATGTGCAGCAGATCCAACCCCTGGACAAGCCCAGTGTCAGCACTGTCGAAGCGCCAAGCCGTTCGCTGGCCCTGGATGACATTGCGCAGATTTTCGCCGAAGAAGTGACACTTAATGCGCAAGCCCTGGGCCTGCGATCCATTGGCGCGAAAGTTTCGCCTGTGGCGGAGTTCGTGCATCTGTATGAGCAACTGGGTCACCCTGGCCAAACCACGCTGGAAACCATTGTTCGCCGGCTTCGGTTCGAGTTGCTGCGCAAGCCCACGGTCGAAAAACTGGTCAGCCTTGCCGGCAGTGATCCCGCTCGTGCCTTCGTGGTGCTTGGGCTTATCGCCAGCGAAGCGAAGACCAATGGATTGAGGATCGAAGAGGACCTGGCACGCGGCGCGCTCAGAGAGCTCAAGCGTGATTTCGGCGGCCCGATCCAGGCAGGTCTGAATATCGCCCTGGCATTGAAACAAGCCAGCGCCGACCCGCAGGAGCGTCAGGACGTGCGTGCGCTCTATTACGCCTCTGTGGTCGTGCGCCAATCCTTGGCGTTGATGCTGCAAACGCTGTTGAAAATGTACGGCCCGACGGATTTTTCCAGGGGCGTCGGCCTGATGACTCAGGCGCTGAACGGTGACATAGCAGCCCACACACAATCTGTGCCCACGGAAAAATTGCGCCTCCTGCTCAAGGGGTTGGGCGAGTGTCGCGAGTTGCGCTCGGTGCTGGGCAACTGCGAGGCGTTGATCCAGCGCCTTAACGTTGAACAGAATGCGGTGGATCTGTTGCAGCGTTTTCTGGGCTACGCCAGTACCGGCATCGATTCGGCCGAGGTGCAAAGGCTGGCCAGTGAATTTGGCGGCACGCTGCTTGGTGCCAGGCTGCGTTCACTCAACGAATTGTCCAGGGAGATAAAGGCCCTGCCCCTGGCCTGGTGGCTTGATGCTCAATCCCAGGCCAGCGCCGTGAAAGCCTTCAAGGACGTGATGCTTGAGTGGGCACGCGAAGAACGCGGCCCCCTGAAATTCCCCGGCGAGACGAGGACGTACGGGTGACACTGCTGTCGTCGATCAATGGCGTGCTGCTCAAGGTGGCGCGGCGTGCCGAAGTGCTCGGCGCGGTGGTGGTCATGGCCATCGTGTTTATCTTCATTGTGCCGTTGCCCACCTGGCTGGTGGACATCCTGATCGCGTTGAATATCTGTATTTCCTGCCTGTTGATCGTACTGGCGCTCTACCTGCCGGGGCCGTTGGCGTTCTCGTCGTTCCCATCGATCCTGCTGCTGACCACCATGTTTCGCCTGGCGTTATCGATTGCCACCACGCGCTTGATCCTGCTGGAGCAGGACGCGGGTGACATTGTGGAAGCGTTCGGTAATTTCGTGGTGGGCGGCAATCTGGCGGTGGGCCTGGTGATCTTCATGATCCTGACCATCGTCAACTTCCTGGTGATCACCAAGGGGTCGGAGCGGGTCGCTGAAGTGGCCGCCCGCTTCAGCCTGGATGCGATGCCGGGCAAGCAGATGTCGATCGACAGTGACTTGCGCGCCGGGCTGATCGACGGTGCACAGGCGCGGGACAAACGTGAGCAGCTATCGCGCGAAAGCCAGTTGTTCGGGGCTATGGACGGGGCCATGAAGTTCGTCAAGGGCGACGCCATTGCCGGTTTGATCATCGTGGTCATCAACCTGCTGGGGGGCTTCTCGACCGGGATGTTCCAGCACGGCATGAGCGCAGGCGAGTCGATCGCGCTGTATTCGGTCCTGACCATCGGTGACGGCCTGATCGCGCAGATTCCCGCGCTGCTGATCTCCCTCACGGCCGGCATGATCATCACCCGCGTGGCGCCGGACGGGCGCAAGGGCGTCAGCAACATGGGCGCCGAAATTGCCCGGCAAATGACCAGCGAGCCCAAGAGCTGGATGATCGCGTCGGTGGGCATGCTGGCCTTTGCCACGCTCCCCGGCATGCCCACCGTGGTGTTCATTCTGATTTCGATGATGACCGGTGCCCTGGGCTACTACCTCATGCGCCAGCGTCAGCGCGAGGAGGCCCCTGCGGCGGCGGACGAGAAAGCGGTGCGTCCGGAAGAGAACGGCAGTGAAGACTTGCGTGGCTTCGACCCGTCACGGCCGTATCTGCTGCAATTCAACAGTCAGATGTTCGGGGCCCCGGAGGTCATCGACATCGTGCAAAAAATTCGTCAGGCCCGAAATGCGCTGGTTGCCAATATCGGCTTGACGCTGCCGCCGTTCGAAGCCGAGTTCAGTGAGTCACTGGCTGTCGATGAGATGCGCTTTTGCGTGCATGAAGTCCCGGTCGTGACGGCCACTTTCAGTGACCGTGTCGCGGTCGAGTACGCCGCCCTCGCGCAGCCTCCGGAGCGGGGTGAAAGAGGGCTGCCTGAACGGGACGAAGCCGATTGGCTGTGGCTCAGCCCTGATGATCCGTTGCTCGACGATCCGCAGGTCGAGCGTTTCAGTGCCCACAGCCTGGTCATCGAACGCATGAAGCGGGCGATGTTGCTTAGCGGGCCAAGGTTTCTTGGCATCCAGGAAAGCAAGTCGATCCTCAGCTGGCTTGAACACAACCAGCCGGAACTGGTGCAGGAGCTGCAACGCATCATGCCGCTTTCACGTTTTTCTTCAGTGCTGCAGCGCCTGGCGGCCGAGGGCGTGCCATTGCGTGCCGTACGGTTGATCGTCGAATCGCTGATCGAGTACGGCCAGCATGAGCGCGAGCCGGATGCCCTGGCCGATTACGCCCGTATCGCGCTCAAGTCGCAGATCTTTCACCAGTACAGCGAGGCCGATGGCCTGCACGCGTGGCTGCTGTCGCCGCACACCGAGAACATCCTGCGCGAAGCCTTGCGCCAAACCCAGAGCGGCGTGTTTTTCGCCCTCGATAACGACAGCAGTGCTGCGCTGGTCGGCCTGCTCAACCAGGCGTTTGCACTACGGCCGAAAACCAAGAGTGTGCTGCTGGTGGCCCAGGACCTGCGCAGTCCCTTGCGCGCGCTGTTGTTGGATGAATTCAACCATGTGCCGGTGATGTCATTCGCCGAGCTGGGGAGCAATTCCAAGGTAAAGGTCCTGGGCCGATTCGACCTGGGTCAGGACGAGCTGCTGCGCGGGGCCGTGGCATGAACCCTTTATTGATATGCCCGCCGAGGGTGGCCCCATGATGTTCGAGCTGCGAGTGCTGGATGGCTTGCACCAGGGCGCCGCGCTGCCGTTATTTGGCGAGCAGTGGAGCCTGGGCGCCAACCCGGACGCTGATCTGTTGTTGAGCGATCCCGAGGTCGTCGAGCATCACGCACGTTTGCGCTTGGCCAATGATCGTTGGTCGGTGCAGGCCGAAGCCGGACTCATCAGAGACAGCGATGGGCAGGTATTGGCGCAGATCGGCGAGCTGGCGCTGAACACGGTCTTCTTGATCGGCTCCGTTCGCTTGTGTGTCAGCCTTGCCGATCAGCCCTGGCCTCCGGCGCCCGTGGCTGTACCGCCGTCTTCCGAGCCTGGGGGGCAGGCCCCGCTGGCGTTGAAACTGTCATCGATTCCATCGTCCCAACAAAAGCGTTTGCTCAGCCTGGCCCTCGCGTTTGCCGTGCTCATGGCGGCGGTCGGCATTATTTTCAGTGGAGAGCGCAATGCTCAGGCATCGCTGATGCCGCCATTGATTCAAAAGCCTGAACTGGCCTCGCCGTTCGAGGTGCGCCAGCAGTTGTTGAAGATGCTCAACGATCGGGAATTAAGCCAGCGGATCACTTTGCAAGTGATCAATGGGCAAGTTGCGCTCAGTGGGGACGTTTCACAGGACGATGTGGATCTGGTCGCGCGCATGCTCAGCCGTTTCGGCGAGCAGTTCGATAGCGCAGTACCGGTGATCAGTCGTGTGCGCGTGCGGGATGGAGCCCTGCCCTTCAAAATCGTGCAGATCGTGGGCGGGCCCAATGGTCACGTGGTTCTGGAGGAGGGCAGCCGACTTTTTGTCGGTGATGAAGTGGACGGCTTGCGCCTGGTGCTGATCGACAACAGCAAGGTGGTCTTCGATGGCGTACAGCGTTATGAGGTGCGCTGGTGAACGCGCAGTTGCAAGCGCGCCTCGACGCCTGGCAGGAACGCCAGGCGCGCTCGTTGGCCAGTTTCTCGCCTGTAACAATGCGGGGCCGAATCCAGCGCGTAAACGGCATGTTGCTGCAATGCCGGCTGCCTCAGGCGCGCATCGGTGATTTGTGTCAGGTGGAAAAGAAGCCAGGCGACTACATGCTGGCGGAGATCATCGGGTTCGATCAACAGGACGCCGTGCTCAGTGCCTTGGGCAACCTTGAAGGCGTGCAGGTGGGGGCCGGCGTGGAGCGTCTTGGGGTCTCGCATCGGGTGCAGGTCAGCGCGGCATTGCTGGGACAGGTGCTGGATGGTTTCGGCCGGCCGATCACGGGAGAAGGTGTCAGTGCGTTTGTCCAGACGCACGTGTCTGACTCAAGCGCAGTGTTGTGCGAGGCACCGTTGCCCACCGAGCGACCACGCATCAACCGCGCGCTCGCCACCGGGGTGCGTTCGATCGACGGCTTGCTGACGCTGGGCGAAGGCCAGCGTGTAGGCCTGTTCGCCGGGGCAGGCTGCGGCAAGACCACACTATTGGCCGAGATCGCCCGTAACGTTGATTGCGATGTCATCGTGTTCGGCCTGATTGGCGAGCGGGGCCGGGAGCTGCGTGAATTCCTCGATCATGAACTCGACGAGCAACTGCGCGCCAAAGCGGTAATGGTGTGTGCAACGTCCGATCGTTCCAGCATGGAGCGGGCACGTGCAGCCTTTACGGCCACCGCGTTGGCTGAAGGCTTTCGGCGCAAGGGCAAACGGGTATTACTGCTGATTGACTCCCTGACCCGTTTCGCCCGCGCCCAGCGTGAAATCGGCCTGGCCGCCGGCGAACCCCTCGGACGCGGCGGCCTGCCGCCTTCGGTGTACAGCCTGTTGCCGCGCCTTGTAGAGCGCGCCGGGTTGACCCGCGAGGGTGTGATCACTGCGATCTATACCGTACTGATCGAGCAGGACTCCATGAACGATCCGGTAGCCGACGAAGTTCGCTCGCTCCTCGACGGGCATATCGTACTGTCCCGTAAGTTGGCCGAGCGTGGGCACTATCCGGCGGTGGATGTACTGGCCAGCCTTTCGCGAATCCTGAGCAACGTCGCCGAGCCTGCGGATATCCAGGCGGGTACGGCCTTGCGACGGTTGCTGTCGGCCTATCAGCAGATCGAACTGATGCTCAAGCTGGGCGAATACCAGCCTGGCAGCGATGCGCTGACTGACCTCGCCGTGGACAGTCGCCAGGCTGTCGATGGTTTTTTGCGCCAGGACTTGCGTGAGCCCGCACCGATGGAAACCACGCTGAGACACCTCAAGGAGCTGACCGCCGATGTCCCATTCTGACGTGCTGCTCGGTGAAGTCGAGACGCTGCGTCGCCTGCGCCGACACCGGGCTGACCGGGCCGAGCGTGCGCTGCGTGAAGCGAAGCGGGCCCAGCAGGCTCTACTTGCGCATATCCAGCAGGCTCAGGATGCGCTTGAGCGAACCCGGCAGGAGGAGGCGCAGCAGAGTGCTCAATTGCTCAACCAGCACCAGGGGCAGGTTATTACCTTGCAGGCCCTGAAATCCTGGGGAAGACAGGAGCGTTCATTGTCTGCCAATACCCAGCGCGAAATGGGGCAGCTAGAGGCATTGAGGGGGCAGCGCGAAGAAAAGCAAGCCAGCGTCGGCAGTGCCCAGAAACACGTCACTGAATGCCTGCGGCAGGTTGAAAAGCTCCAGGAATTATCCCTTTTACTGGTGCAGGAGCCGACATGACCCAGGTTTCTGATAAACCCGCTGAGCGTCCACGCCTGCGTGAAACACGAGAGGACCGTGAGTCTGGAACCGTAGGCGTGGCGCCTGCGGAGTTGACGCGGTTGTTTGCTCAGCTGTGGACTGATGCAGGTGACGGTGAGGGTGCTGGTGCGAAGGCCTCACGGTCGGCGACGCAGCGTTCAGGCAGTGCGGCCATGATCGAGGCGCTCACCGAACAACTGACGCCTCGTATGCAAGCCGTCTCGCAGTGGCCACTTCAAGCCACGTTGTATTTGCCTCGTCTGGGACGAATCAACGCCCGCGTGCGCCGCGAACAGGGCGCCTGGAGTATCGACCTGGAGGCGCAGGAGGATGCGACGGCGCGTTGGCTCAGCGGCGTGCGCAAACCCTGTGAAGATCAGCTCGCAGCGGCGCTGGGGCAACCGGTCAGCCTGCACCTGTCCACTGTCGGCTGCGCATGATAATGCGGCCGCTGAGTTTGCGTTCGGTCAAGAGCGACACGGTGGCGGCGCGTCATCAACTGGGCCGTGGCCTTTGCCTGCCGTTTCAGGTGGGCGGACAACGGGGGCAATTAAGACTCGAACCGGGCCGTGCTCCTGCGACGGGTGAGGTCACGTGCCTTGAAACCTCGTGTGGTGTGCTGGCGCTCGCTGAAGCGGCGCCGTTGCTCAGCCTGTTGGGTGAATGCCCGGTGACATTGGCCCCGTCCGGCAATGATCCGGACTCCTGGTTCTGGGCGCTGTTCCAGCATCACCTGAGCCCTCAGATAAGAGCGCTGCTGGGTTATGTGCGGTTGCTGGAGGCCCCGCGGCCCAAGGCATTTGGCTGCCGACTCACTGTGGCGCTGGGGGCGGCCCGGGTCGAGGGCTATGTGTGGCTGCTCCCCGAAAGCTTCCTGGCGCTGTGCGACGCCGGGCCATGGCGTACCACGGCCGGGCCGCTGCCGCCGGCGTTTCCATTGGTCATTGCGGTGACCCTCGGGCGTTTGCAGTTGCCCATTGAGCAAGCCCGCAGCCTGGGGGCCGGCGATGTGGTGCTGCTTGAGCAGACGTTTTTTCGTGCCCAGGGAGATGGCTACCTACAGGTGGGTACTCAGCGTTTGCATGGATGCATCGACGATAACAGCGGGCCGTTGTGCCTGACCCTTACTTCAATCGAGGACGCGTCTGTGGACGAAGAATTCATAACCCCCCACTATCCTGGGGACGAGGAGGGCGAGCCCGTGGTGGATGTATTCGGCCACGAACCGTTCGATGAGCTGAGCATGGCACTGAACGTGCGCTGCGGCACGCTGAGCCTGACCCTGGGCGAGTTGCGCAACCTCGCGCCCGGTGCGGTGCTGGGCATTGCCGGCTATGCGCCGGGGATGGCGGGTCTCTATTACGGTGATCGGCCGATTGGCCAGGGCCAGTTGGTGGAAGTCGACGGGCGCCTGGGTTTGCAGCTGTCCCGTGTGATGTTCGGACGATGACATTTCAGGGGATAGATCCCCTCGTCCTGGCTGTATTCGTCGCCGCGTTGTCGCTGATGCCCATGCTGTTGATCATCTGCACATCGTTCTTGAAGATCGTCATTGTGTTGATGATCACCCGCAATGCCATCGGCGTTCAGCAGGTGCCGCCGAGCATGGCCGTCAACGGCATCGCGCTGGCGGCCACGCTGTTCATCATGGCGCCGGTCGGTTTCGACATCGCCGAGACCGTCAAGGTCACCCCTCTGGACACGAGCAGCTTGACGATGTTTCTACAGACAGGGCATGAGGCCATCCAGCCGTTGCGCGCATTCATGCTGCGTAACGTGGACCCTGACGTGCTGACGCATCTGCTGGAAAATACGGCGCGCCTGTGGCCTCCAAAAATGGCGCAAGAGGTACAGCGCGAAGACCTGATCCTGGTGATCCCGGCATTTGTGCTGTCGCAACTGCAGGCGGGGTTCGAGATCGGCTTCCTGATCTATATTCCCTTCATCGTCATCGACCTTATTGTCTCCAACCTGCTGCTCGCGCTCGGCATGCAAATGGTCTCGCCGATGACCATCTCACTGCCGCTCAAACTGCTGTTGTTCGTTATGGTGTCCGGTTGGTCGCGCCTGCTGGACAGCCTGTTTCTTTCCTATCTCTGAGCGGCTTATGGAACCGATCGTACTGTTCAAGCAAGGCATGTTGCTGGTCGTGGTGTTGTCGGCACCGCCATTGATTGTGGCGGTGGTGGTGGGTGTCATGACGTCGCTCGTACAGGCGCTGATGCAGGTCCAGGACCAGACGTTGCCGTTTGGTATCAAGCTGGTGGCGGTGGGAATCACGCTGATCATGACCGGGCGCTGGATTGGCGTGGAGCTGATCCAGCTGATTAATCTGACCTTCGACATGATCGGCCGCTCGGCCCTGAACTGAGGTATCGCCAGTGCTGTTGTATCTTGAGTACCTGCCCAGCCTGCTCATCGGGATGGCGCGTATTTACCCCTGCGCCATCTTTGTGGCCGCGTTCTGTTTTCAACATATACGCGGCAGGCTTCGGGCCACCATTGTGATGGTCATGGCGCTGCTGCCGGCGCCGGGTATCCATGCGGCGTTGGAAGGGCGGGATTACTCGGCGTTGGTATTGGGCGGGCTGGTGCTCAAGGAAGTTGCCCTGGGATTGTTGCTGGGGGTACTGCTGTCCATGCCGTTCTGGTTGTTCGAGGCGGTGGGAGCGTTGCTGGACAACCAGCGCGGCGCTTTGGCCGGTGGCCAACTCAACCCTTCGCTGGGGCCGGACGCCACGCCGATGGGGCATTTGTTCAAGCAACTGGCGATCTTCCTGCTGATGACTACCCTGGGGTTGGGCGCGTTGACCCAGTTGATCTGGGACAGCTACCTTATCTGGCCTCCCACCGTGTGGTTCCCGCTGCCAGCGGCGAATGGCATGAGCCTGTTTGTCGACCTGCTGGGCGACACCTTCACGCACATGATGCTCTATGCCGCCCCCTTTATCGCGGTGTTGCTGTTGCTGGAATTCGGCATCGCGCTTTTGGGCGTCTACAGTCAGCAGCTACAAGTCAGTACGTTGGCGCCACCGGTCAAATGCCTGGCAGGCGTCGGTGTCCTGCTGCTCTACTTTGCGCTGCTGCAGGACCTGATCGTCGGACGCATGGGCCTGCTGGGCGACCTTAAACACTCGCTCGGATTTTTGTTCAAGGCGCCGTTGTCATGAGCGACTCGGGCGAAAAAAAACACCCGGCGTCAGCCAAGAAGCTGCGCGACCAACGCAAGAAAGGCCAGGTCGCGCAAAGTCAGGATATTGCAAAGCTGCTGGTGCTGACGGCCATCAGCGAGATTGCTCTATTCACCGCCGAGACCAGCCTGCAACGTTTCCAGCAATTGATCCTGCTGCCGATGTCGCGCCTGTCTCAGCCCTTTACGCGAACGTTGGAAGAGGTCCTGTTCGAAGGCCTGGTGGTGTTTTTCTCATTCGCCCTGTTGATGGTCGGCGTTGCGATTACCACGAAGCTGGTCAGCAGTTGGATGCAGTTCGGCATGCTGTTTGCGCCCGAGGCCTTGAAGTTGGATTTCAATCGACTCAATCCGCTCAGCCAGGTCAAGCAGATGTTCTCTGCCCAGCAGTTGATGAACCTGTTGATGAGTGTCGCCAAGGCCTGCTTCATTTCGCTGATCCTGTATGTGGTGATCCGCCCTTCATTGGGTACGTTGATCAACCTGGCCAACAGTGATCTGCAGAGTTACATCCTGGCGTTGATTGCGTTATTCCGCCACCTGTTGCATGTGTGCCTCGGCATGTTGCTGGTGCTGGCGCTCATCGACCTGGTGCTGGTGAAGCACTTTTTTGCCAAGCGCATGCGTATGACCCAGGTGGAGGTCGTAAAAGAGTACAAGGACATGGAGGGCGACCCTCACGTCAAGGGCCAGCGGCGTTCGCTGGCCTATCAACTGGCGCAGGAGGAGCCGAAGGTCAAGCTGCCCAAGCTGGAGGAATCCGACATGCTGGTGGTCAACCCGACACACTTCGCGGTCGCCCTGTATTACCGCCCGGGTAAAACCCCGCTGCCCTTGCTGGTCAGCAAGGGCACGGATACCGAAGCCCGCAAGCTGATCCTGCGCGCCAAGGCAGCCGACGTTCCGGTGATCCAGTGCGTATGGCTGGCCCGCACGCTTTACACGAAAAAGCTGGGGGCAAGCATCCCCCGCGAAACCTTGCAGGCGGTGGCACTCATCTACCGTACCCTGCGCGAGCTGGATGATGACGCCAAGCGTGAAACCCTTGAGTTGCCGGAGCTTGAGCGGCGTTGATCAGCGGTTTGAGACCCTGTCCAGGGCTTGCAGATTGGCCAGTGACAGCATCCGGCTGAGGATACTGTCGAGCGCGCTGTTTGTTGCGGGCAGCGCGTGCCAGATTACCAGGGCGTCCTGGGCGTCGAGGTAGACAAAACAACCATTGAACGCCAGTGCCTGCTCAAAACGCCGCTCCAACACACGCTGCAGTTGCCCGGCCTGCACGGCTTCGCAAGCCACCTGCAGGGCCAGCCCCGGCCGCGTTCCTACCTGCAGCGCGCAGACCTTGATCCCGGGCGCCAGTGGCAAGTGAGCGGCATTGCCGCTCACCAGAGAGTCCAGGAATACCTGGCGTTGATTGTCGGGCATGGGTTGAGGCCTCAGCGTTCCAGCGATACCGTCTGGTAATCCGACCGCTCGCCGGCGGGGCCGGGCTCGACACGCATCTGCGGTGGCCACCAGATCACCATCTTGTCCTTGGTCGATTGCGGGCGCGAGCATGAATCACCTTTGCAGGTGGGAACGCAGCCGGTGATGAGCATCGCTGCGCCGATCAGGGTCATGTACAAGAGTCTGAGTTTCATGGCGTAGCCTTCTGGGCAGGAGTAATCAAGGAAGGGCGCGGCACACTGAGGTGTTCGTCCTTCACCACGGGACGCATGGCGATAAAGACTTCGGCCTCTTCACCCGGCTTGAGCCAGGCGTGCGGCCACACGGTGACCGCCAGGGTCTGCGAGTTGCTGCATTCCTTTTCGTCGATACGTACATTGCGTTTGAACTGATTGCGCAGCACCACGACCGCCACGTTGTATTCCGGGCCGGCGAACCACTGGCTGCGTTCGTTGTTGAGTGCCAGCAAGTCACGGGTGCTGCACAAGGTGTTGAGCCCCAGCGGCATCGGCGCTGCTTTGAAGGCCTTGGGCACTTCCCCGCTGACCAGGCGTGCCAGGGTACCGATGATGTCACTGCGCTTGATCACCGGCTCATGGGGGGAATAGCGCCTGGCCAGTGGCGTGAGTGCGGCTTGCAATTCGGCCTGGTCGGCCTGCGGCAGATAGCGCGACGGGTCGTCCTGGTCGCCGATGACCCGCGGTGTGAGGATAAACAAGCGTTCACGCCGGTTGTTCTTGCGTTCGGTCGACGAAAACAGCGCCTTGCCCAACAGCGGAATATCCCCCAGCACAGGGATCTTGTTTTGTTTGTCGGCACTCTCGGTGACATGGAAACCGCCGACAACCAGCGAACGCTTTTCCTGTATCACGGCCTGGGTGCTGACCTTGCCTCGGCGTACGTCAAGGTTGTCAGGGTTGCGGTCGGGGTTGCTCTCGTCGAAATTACCGTCTTCTATATCCACCGCCAGATGGAGCTGGTTGACGCCGCGGCTGGTGGTGACCCTGGGCACGACCTGAAGACTGGTGCCCACGGTAATGGGCAAGATGGTTACGTAATCTCTGCCGGGGGTGAGGTATTGGGTGCGGTTGAAGTCGATCACCGCCGGTTGGTTTTCCAGCGTCAGCACCGAAGGGTTCGAAACCATGGTCGCCAGCCCCTTGGCTTCCAGTGCGCGGATATCAGCGTAGAAACGGTCACGGTTTCCGATCGACAGCTGCGATGAGCTGCCCGGCGCCATGTTCACGCCGCCCCGAAAGCGGCTGTTCTGGAAGCCCCAGTTCACGCCGAATTCGCGCAACTGCGTGCGCTCGATATCGAGAATGATTGCATCGATCTCGATCAGCTTGCGCGCAACGTCAAGCTGAGTGATCAGCTCACGGTACATGCCCTGGCGTTCCGGCGAGTCATAGATCAACACGGCGTTATTACGTACATCGGCTTCGACGCGTATACGGCTGTTGGACACCGGGGCGCGCGGGGTCAACGTCGGCCCCGGGTCCAACTGCCCTGGATTGCCATTGGCGCCGAACATTTGCCCCAGCAGCGGATTGGCCAACCGAGGTACGTTGGGTGTGAGAGGGGTTGGTTGGGACGTAGGGCGTTGGCTCAGTCCAGAGAGCGACGAGGTGGACCGGGGTTCCAATAGCTGCCGCAAAATCGTGGCAACCCCGGGGACGATGAGCTTCTCGCCGCGGTAATCCACATGACGGTCCGCCGCATTGGCAAACTTCAACGGATAACTCAGCACGCTCAGCTTTTCATCCGGCGAGCGGCGTTGGCTGCTGAACTGCTTGATCTGTTCGATATAGCGTTTGGGACCGGAAACCAGTACCACTCCGTCCTCCGGCAGCTCACCCCAGCCGAAACGGCTATCGAGCAGGCCGATATCGGTCAGCGCCTGCTTGAGATCTGAAATCGTCTCTGACGAGACCTCCAGGCGTGCGGACTCCTGTTGATCCAGGGTGCTGATGTGAAGGGTGTTGTTGTAGAGGTACCATTGAAAACGGTGTTCGACGCCCAGCCTGTCCAGCATGGATTGCGGGGTGTTAGCGCGGATCTTGCCGTTGACGTCCCCCTCCAGCAGGCCCTCGATCTGCAGTTGCGTGCCAAAGGTCTGGGCGAAGTCTTCGAGTACCTCGCGCAGAGGTTTGTGTTCGGCCTCGTAGGCGTAGGCGGTGTTTTTCCATTCGGCGGGGATGGCGGCAAGGGCACTTTGCACCGGGGCGAGCAAGCAGGCGAGCGCGAGCAGGCATGCCAGTTGGGGACGCCTGGATGAAGTTTCAGACAGGTTGGGGCCCAAGCTGTTGTGCTTGTAAATGTTGTTATACATAGGTGTTTCCCTGATTACGCAACAACGAACGTAGCGAAGTAGGTCTGAGTGGATGGGCCGGCTTGTTCAGGCGTGCGAAGGTGGCACGCCAGGTATCGCGTTGGTTGAGCAGAGATTCGATACTGCGCTGCAAATCCTGCTCGTCGCAGGGCTTATACAAGCAATGAATCAACCAGAGTTCACCACTGGCTGGGCATTGAGCGAGCGCACCCTGATAGTGAGCCAGGCTGATCGCTCCCTGTCGCATCCAAGTTGCCAGCGTTGATTTATTCGGCGCTTGATGGGTCAGTTGAGCACTTAGCAGTATGGCGTCGGAACAGTGACGTAAGATAATTTCGTCATCGCTCTCGAATAAACTGAGTTCCCCGGAGCCACTCTTCAAATACTCCGCAAGTGATTTTTTCACTTACTGTGCGCTGTCCAGGCCGGACTTAAGTAACATGAAATTTACGCGGGTTTGCTCATTGACGAGATATTCGGTTTTACGCTGTTTTGCGATAAGTTCGTAAAACAAAGCGGTGTCTTCTTCTGAACCCGAAAAGTTTTCGGCTGCATAGTTTACTTCCCTGTCAACGAATTTTGCGTCTCTAACAAGCTTGTCTTTAAGGCCATCGAAAAAGTTCATGTGAAATGCCTTTGTGGGTGTGTACTCCTTTATGGCTTTTATTTCGAAATGGTTCCATTTGTAGCTATTTATATGTCATGAAATGTGTCCCTGCCGCTTTCTACCGGGAGGCTTTCATCGTTTTTCATGACGGCGTTGACCATGGATATCCAGTCAATACGAAAATCCCCCTCGTCGGTATTCAATATCAGCGTTTGAGGCTTGATCGTATTTTCCGCGCGTAGCGTCCAGTGAACATCACCGCCGCTGTCGAGGTATTGCCTCACTGTCTCAAGTTCATGTGGATGACAAACCAGTGTCGCCTTAATCGCAGGAATATGGCAGGCCAGCAGTTGCTTGATCAGGGCTCCAATCCGTTGTGTGTGGGGCGTTTCTTCGAGCAAGAGCTGAATAGTCTGGTTGGCAATTGAAGTGGCGTAGTGTTCGAGGTTGTCACACAAGGCCTGGCGCTCGGCTTCCCAGCGCTTGAGCTGGGCATCGGCACGCTGCCATATTTCAAGCCCCGCCTTTTCAAGCAGGTGTTTGCGTTGTTCGTGTGCCTCTCTCAGCAATTGTTTGGCTCCAGCCCTTGCCTGCTCTATCACGTCGCCGGCCTGGGTATAACTTGCCAGGGCTTCGCGGGAGATCAGGCTTCCCGCCAAGGGGGGCGCTCCGCCAGGTGAGTTGATTGTGCGCCGACATAACATTGTTAATCTCCTTGCGCCCATGATTCGTAAGCGCCGTCGCTGTGGCTTGGCGCGCCTATTCGCCAGACCACTGCATGCCAGAGGGTATCGAGACGGCTACGCGAGCCATTGAGCATCAGGGGCTTTTCTTCCAGAAAAAGCACACGCTGGCGAGGGAAACGCAGTCTGATCCGTTGCCAGGTAGCAGCGGTTATCCAGGCGCGTAGCAACCGCAATGGGTCATTATCAGTCTGCACGATATCCAGGGGCAGAGCCTTGGACAGGCTTTTACACCACAGGAGATGGTGCTCATCCAACGCCGTTGCACTGGCAGGACGGCAGATCCCGTCAACCAGTGCCAGCCCCAGGTCCAGCTGGGCTGCTGGAGCAATTACGAGTTGAAGTAAGGCTGGGTCGGGCATGGGCGGCAGGCAGGGAGCGATACCGTAATGCGTGCCTGTGACTACCAGCCCGCTGCGATGAAGTTCTACAAGCGTTGTATATATATCTGTGTTTTTCCAGTCGTCATGTGCATATAACCAAGGGGCCGCCCACCACTGGGTCCATGCGAGATTACTCATTGCTTGAGTGAACAGGAGCGTCAAGGGATGGCCCATGTGTGCGAGCCGGCGTCATACGTTGCTTTCGCCTCTGCCAGAACATGCCTGCCGACACTATAAATACCAAAGCGAGCAACGAGACCGTCACACTGGTTTGCCAAAAACCCAGGTCATCCCCCGGAACCAGAAAAGGCCCGAAGTAAACCAAACGTTGTTGCTCCAGATAGGCTGTCGCAGGTACGAACACGACTGTTATTTTTTGCGGGTTATCGACCGCCGTGGCCATACCCGGAATGCTACTGGCAACCATCCTGCGAACACGTGCCCTGATGTTGTCGGGGTCGAGCCGCGGATCATGTTTGATGAACACCGACGCTGAGGCGGGTTGCACAGGTTCACCAGGCGCAACGCGTTCGGGTAGAACTACATGTACTCGGGCCACGATAACGCCATCAATGTTCGATAAAGTGGTTTCCAGTTCTTGGGACAAGGCATAGATATAGCGTGCTCTTTCTTCCAGCGGCGTAGAGATCACGCCTTCTTTACGAAAGGTGTCGCCCAACGTAGCGCGTGCTGTTCGAGGAAGCCCCACGGCCTCCAGCGTTCGTACGGCGCGCGCAATATCGGTGACATTGACGACCACGATAACGCCATCTTTTGCGGGAACCTTCGTGGCACGAATATGTTTGTCGGCCAGCTCTGCTATAACTTCATTGGCCTCTTGTTCCGTTAATTGGCGGTGAAGCTCGACACGGTCGCTGCAGGCGCTCAGTAGAAGTGCGAAAGACAGTGTTAAGACAGTAAGCAACGTGCGATTCATTTTTACCTACTGGAGGTTACTGATTTTATCGATGCTCTGAGCGGTTTTACCAACGCACTTCGTCAACATATGCTGAAGCAGCACCGCATTGGAAAGTTGATGCGGGTATTTTCGAGCCTCTATAGATTTATCTTTGCCAGCCAATGCGCGCAGGCTCCTGCTCATGCGATGGGTCAAGGAGTTCAGCGTGTCTGTTGCCTCGGATAACAGGTTCGGTGATTGTGCAGGGCTGGGCGTACTCGCCACTGGTGAGGGGAGCATCATTGAGTTAAAAAAATCTACATCCGAGCTTAAGTCGGGCGTGTCATGCGTCGTTTGAAGTGTACCGAGACCCTTGTCGCGTATGCTTTCTACGATCATAGAACTCCCCTTACTCCAAGCCATGAGTAAACTTATTCGTCGTTGGCAATGACGTTATTGCGTTTGAAGTGACTGTCCCGATGCTGCGCGCCGGGACAGTGTATAGGCATTACTTTATGAAAGCCGGATAGTATCGGTGACGCCTTTTTTACCGTTGGTCTTTTCCGCTTCTGCTTTTTCCATCGCGGTTTCTATGCCATCCCTCCGCTTTTTAGCGTCAATTTGCTTAAAGGCCGCTTGTGCGTCCGCGTCAGAGAGTCCGCCGCCGTAGCCGCCGAACGAGGAGGAACCATAGGGGTTAATTGGGGAAGTCATATTTTTCTCCGTACATAACGTTAGTTTCACTGAACTCGGCGATGCCTGGGTAGTCCGGAACCCTGCCAAAGCCGTTCCATAATTTATGTGGTTCAAAAAATTTATACGTTCCATGCATAGTTAGCGGTGGATTTTTAATATGTAACTTTTCTATACCGGGCGCATGACGGGTGCTCTCAGCTCAGCGATACACCCAAGTGTTTCATCCGGTGATAGAGCGTTCTTTTCGCCACCCCCAATTCTGTCGCCACACTGTCGACACAATGGCTGTTTTGACGAAGGGACTGCTCGATCAGCGACTTCTCCATCTGGTGCAGGCGGGCTTTCAGGTTCATCTCTATTGTCTGCCGGCTGGTCACGGTCGTTGAGAGTGGAGGCAGGCCCAATACAAAGCGCTTCGCCGTAGATCGCAGCTCGCGGACATTGCCGTTCCAGGGGTGACACAGCAACTGTTGTAACAAGTGGCTGCTGGGAGGGGGAGGGTAGACCAGTTTGAAGTGATCCGCTTCTTGCTCAATCATGTCGAGGAACATAGGGATGATTCTCTCTCGCCGATCCCGTAAGGACGGGAGGTGAATGCTGACGACATTCAAGCGGAAGTAGAGGTCGCGCCGAAAGGTGCCTTGCTCGACCATCTCATGCAGGGCGCGTTGGGCGGATGCTATGACGCGCATATCCACTGGGATGAACCGGGTCGAGCCCAAACGCTCGACTCCACGAGATTCCAACACGCGTAACAGCTTGGCTTGCAGCGTCAGCGGCATGCTGTCGATTTCATCGAGATACAAGGTGCCCAGATGGGCCGCTTCAACGAATCCAGCCCGGGATTGCATGGCCCCCGTATAAGCGCCGCTGTTTACGCCGAACAACTGGCTTTCGGCAAGGCTTTCCGGAATGGCGGCGCAGTTAACGGCAATGAAGTTTCCCTTACGATGGGACAAGTGATGAATATGTTGCGCCAACGTATCTTTACCCGTTCCTGTTTCTCCCAGCAGCAGAATATCTATATCGAGAGCGGCTGTGTTGCTTACAGTCGTTTCGATGCTCGGGTAATCAGAGAAGTTGATGTCTGCTATAAGACTATTCTGATTGAGCGTCGACATATTGATTTTCTCCAATGCGGTGGCCGCAGGATGAGGGCTATTTCCATATGAACTCAGTTAAACAGGATTTTTTTGGAGTGTCATGAACTAGTCAGGACGTTGAATAGCGGGCGGGATCTACATTGCAGGTAATGAAAAAAAGTTCAAGTCTTACTGTGCGAGTTTGGCCGCTTTAGGTGTAGGGCGAGGCTTAACGTTGCAGGGAATTGTTTTAAAGAGGCGTTTTTTCACTAAGATTTTTGATCGAATAGTTTCAATTGAATTTTTAAAATTTATGAGCAAATTTCTCATTCATGGAATTTTTTAATTTTATCGTTAGCGAAATTCAGTCGCCCACAAAAAAGCCGATGCAATGCATCGGCTTTAGGTGCGGTATAAACCGCAGGTAACCTTTACACGTTGAAGCGGAAATGCATCACATCGCCATCTTTAACGATGTATTCCTTGCCTTCCAAGCGCCACTTACCTGCTTCCTTGGCGCCCGCTTCGCCCTTGTACTGGATGAAGTCGTTGTAAGCGATCACCTCAGCACGGATAAAGCCTTTTTCAAAGTCGGTGTGAATCACACCAGCGGCCTGCGGCGCGGTGGCGCCGACCTTGACGGTCCAGGCGCGGACTTCTTCTACGCCGGCGGTGAAATAGGTCTGCAGGTGCAGCATTTCGTAGCCGGCGCGGATCACGCGGTTCAGGCCAGGCTCTTCCAGGCCCAGGGCCTCAAGGAACATGTCCTTTTCTTCGCCGTCATCGAGCTCGGCGATTTCCGCTTCGATCTTGTTGCACACCGGGACCACGATGGCGCCTTCTTCGTCGGCGATGGCCTTGACCACGTCGAGCAGCGGGTTGTTCTCGAAGCCGTCTTCAGCGACGTTGGCGATGTACATCACCGGCTTGGTGGTCAGCAGGTGGAAGCCCTTGATCACCGCTTTTTCGTCGGAGCTCATATTCTTCATCAAGCTGCGCGCAGGCTTGCCTTCGGTGAAGTGAGCGATCAACTGCTCCAGCAGGCCCTTCTGGACCACTGCATCCTTGTCACCACCCTTGGCGTTGCGCGCGACTTTCTGCAATTGCTTCTCGCAGCTGTCGAGGTCGGCGAAGATCAGTTCCAGGTCGATGATTTCGATGTCGCGTTTCGGGTCGACGCTGTTGGAAACGTGAATCACGTTCTCGTCTTCAAAGCAGCGGACCACGTGAGCGATGGCATCGGTCTCACGGATGTTGGCGAGGAACTTGTTGCCCAGGCCCTCACCTTTCGAGGCGCCGGCGACCAGGCCGGCGATGTCGACGAATTCCATGGTGGTCGGCAGGATGCGCTTGGGGTTGACGATGGCCGCCAACGCGGCCAGGCGCGGGTCAGGCATGGCCACGATACCGCTGTTGGGCTCGATGGTGCAGAAGGGGAAGTTCTCCGCTGCAATACCGGACTTGGTCAGGGCGTTGAACAGGGTGGATTTGCCGACGTTGGGCAGGCCGACGATGCCGCAATTGAATCCCATGGTGTTTCCCCTCGGTAAAAGTCAGGCCTTCTGGCTGTGCAGGTTTTTCATCGCACGGTTCCATTCACCGGCGAAGATATCCGGCAGCACGCCGAGGGCAAAGTCGATGCTGGCATCGAGTTTTTCCTGTTCGGCGCGTGGCGCACGACCCAGGACGAAATTTGAAACCATACTGGCAACGCCTGGGTGGCCGATGCCGAGCCGCAGACGGTAGAAATTATTCTGATTGCCCAGCTGCGCGATGATGTCGCGCAGACCATTGTGCCCGCCATGCCCGCCGCCCAACTTGAGTTTGGCAACGCCGGGTGGCAGGTCCAGTTCGTCATGGGCCACCAGGATTTCTTCGTGCTTGATCCGGAAAAATCCCGCAAGTGCCGCGACGGCCTGGCCGCTGCGGTTCATGTAGGTGGTGGGAATCAGCAGACGAACATCCTGACCCTGGTGCGAAAAGCGCCCGGTCAGGCCAAAATATTTGCGATCGGCCACAAGATTGATGCCTTGGGCGTGGGCGATGCGCTCAACAAAAAGGGCCCCCGCGTTATGCCGGGTCTGTTCGTATTCGGCGCCTGGATTTCCCAGGCCAACGATCAGTTTTATGGCAGTCACGACAGGGGCCCTTCCTTTGGAGTTGTGGATAACATCGCCAGACCAGCGTGCGGCGAAAGTGGACAACATTACATCATTTACTCAAGAGTAAACGCCGCGTTATCGCCCGCTTTCTCGCTACGTTTCGGTCCGCGATGTTTCCTCAAGCTCCTTCGTTACAGAGCGTATTACTCTGCAGCGGGTTCTTCAGCTTCATCTTCAGCTACAACACGTGGCGCGTGGACGTTGGCAACAGCCTTGTCGTCGTTGTGAGCCAGTGCAACGAACTCAACGCCTTTAGGCGCCTTGAGGTCGGAGAGGTGAATGATGGTGCCGATTTCAGCGTTCGACAGGTCGACTTCGATGAACTCAGGCAGGTCTTTCGGCAGGCAGCTGACTTCGATCTCGGTGGTGGTGTGGGAAACAACACCGCCTTTCTTGACCGGAGCTTCTTCACCCACAAAGTGCACAGGCACGATAGCGGTCAGTTTCTGGCCAGCTACAACGCGAACGAAGTCAGCGTGCATGATGAACTGCTTGGAAGGGTGACGCTGCATCGCTTTAACGATCACGTTCTGCTTGGCGCCATCGACGTTCAGTTCGATAACGTGGCTGTAGGCCGCTTCGTTTTCGAACAGCTTGGCGATTTCCTTGGCCAGAATGGTCACGGATTCAGCAGGCTTGTTACCACCGTAGACAACGGCTGGGATGTTGGCGGCGTGACGCAGGCGGCGGCTCGCACCTTTCCCCAGGTCAGTACGCGCTTGGGCGTTCAGAGTAAAATCGTTCATGTTGTATCTCCAAAATAGCCATCATCGAGGGGCGTTTGCGACCAGCGCCGAACTCGATATGGGCAAAAAAGCCCCGCCCCAGCGGAATGCTGGGGCGGGGCGCTTTTCGTCAGTGGATGGTCCGCAGGTCTGACCCTTAGCGGAACATCGCGCTGATCGATTCTTCGTTGCTGATGCGGCGAACCGCTTCGGCAACTACCGGTGCGATATCCAGTTGACGGATACGCGAACAGGCTTGAGCTGCAGCGGACAACGGGATGGTGTTAGTCACCACCAGTTCGTCCAGCATGGAGTTCTCGATGTTTTCGATCGCTCGGCCCGACAGCACAGGGTGTGTGCAGTAGGCGAAGACTTTTGCGGCACCGTGCTCTTTCAAGGCTTTCGCCGCGTGGCACAGGGTGCCGGCGGTGTCGACCATGTCATCAACCAGAATACAGGTACGCCCTTCGACATCACCGATGATATGCATCACTTCAGAGTGATTGGCTTTCTCACGGCGTTTGTCGATGATACCGAGGTCCACGCCCAGGGATTTGGCAACTGCTCGTGCACGCACGACGCCACCAATGTCCGGGGACACGATCATCAGGTTTTCAAAGCGCTGGTCTTCGATGTCATCCACCAGAACGGGGGAGCCGTAGATGTTATCTACTGGAATATCGAAGAATCCCTGGATCTGGTCAGCGTGCAGGTCAACCGTGAGCACACGGTCGATACCTACCACGGTCAGCATGTCAGCAACGACTTTCGCGCTGATGGCCACACGTGCGGAACGCGGACGGCGATCCTGACGGGCATAACCAAAGTAAGGGATTACAGCTGTGATTCGAGTCGCTGAGGAGCGGCGGAAGGCATCAGCCATCACGACGAGTTCCATCAGGTTATCGTTGGTCGGAGCGCAGGTCGGCTGGATAATGAAGACGTCTTTACCGCGGACATTTTCATTGATCTCGGCTGTAATTTCGCCGTCGGAGAATTTACCGACAGAGATGTCACCGAGAGGGATATGCAGCTGACGTACGACACGTCGAGCCAGATCGGGGTTGGCATTCCCCGTAAAGACCATCATCTTGGACACGCGCAGTACCTAGAGGCTGAGGGTAACCTGGATGAGTATTAGAAAATGGCAGGGGCGGCTGGATTCGAACCAACGCATGGCAGGATCAAAACCTGCTGCCTTACCGCTTGGCGACGCCCCTGTATCTGTTGCAACGAGTGCCTAACACTCGATTCCTTTTTAGAGCAGATTTTGCAGCTTGCGATGCAACATCGAAACGTTGCTTCCCTTTGCTACAAACCCTGTAAGGGTCTCTGTAAGAAGGGCCGAGACTTTATCAGCTTCAGCTTTGCTTGGGAAGCCCCCAAACACACAACTTCCAGTTCCGGTTAATTTTGCTTCGGTAAATTTACCTAACAAATTCAAAGCGTTACGTACCTCTGGATAACGCCTTGCTACAACCGGTAAGCAGTCATTTCGACTGTTTCCCTTGGGAACGGGGCGCACTTTAATGGGAGAAGAGTTACGTGTCAACAACGGATCTGAAAAAATTTCTGCTGTACTTACAGATACTTGCGGCACCAGTACGAGATACCACGGCTCTTCGGGGTCTACAGGGGTCAGTTTCTCCCCCACACCCTCGGCAAATGCGGCATGCCCGCGCACGAAAACCGGGACGTCGGCACCGAGCGTCAGGCCCAGCGCGGCCAGGCGATCCTGGTCCCAGCCCAGCTTCCACAAGTGGTTGAGCCCGAGCAATGTCGTGGCGGCATTTGAGCTGCCGCCGCCGATACCGCCGCCCATGGGCAGGATTTTATCGATCCAGATATCGATGCCGAGTGGGCAGCCCGATTGCTGCTGAAGATTTTTCGCCGCTTTCACGATCAGGTTGCTGTCGTGGGGCACACCTGGAAATTCGGTGTGCAGCTTGATCACGCCATCGTCACGCACGGCGAACGTCAGTTCATCGCCGTAGTCGAGAAATTGAAACAGCGTCTGCAACTCGTGGTAGCCGTCTTCACGGCGACCAAGGATGTGCAGCATCAGATTGAGTTTGGCGGGGGAGGGCAGCGTGAGTTTTGCGACTGTCACGTTATTGCCCCAGCTTGCGCGGTTGCCAGTCCTTGATCACCAGCGTGACGTCAAGGTCGGTGCCGTGCAGTTTGATGCGCTCGGGCAGCCAGTAACCGTTCTGTTGCACGTAGCTCAGGTACTCGACCTGCCAGCCATCCTGCTCCAGGGAGGCCAGGCGGCTGTCGCCATTGAGGCTCAAGCGGCTTTTGCTGTCCGGCGCCGGGAGTCCGCGCACCCACCACACCAGGTGCGAGACCGGCAGTTTCCAGCCGATCTGCTGCTCCAGCAGTTCTTCCGGGGAGGTCGCTTCGTAGCGGCCCTGGTTGGCCACTTCAAGGCTCACTTGTCCGGGGCGCCCGGTCAAGCGGGCCGCACCGCGACCCAGCGGGCCGGAGAGGCGAATATCGTAGTAATCCTGGCGCTGCAGCCAGAACAAGGTGCCGCTGCCGGAATCTTTCGGCGCGCGCACCCCGACCTTGCCTTCGATCTGCCAGCCGTCGATGCTGCTGAGCTGGCCCTTGTGCTGTTGCCATTGTGCCGGGTTGCCCTGGCCTTCAACGGATTCGCGGGAACCAAAACCCGCGCAACCGGCGAGCAGGGCGATGAAACTGAAAACGATAACGTGGCGCAAAAACATAAGCTTATAGGGTCTCGGATCCGGTCAGGCGCTTGATGGTGCTGCGCAGGATAGGGCTTTCGGGTTGTTCCTTGAGGAATTTTTCCCAGATCTGTCGCGCTTCGCGTTGCTTGCCGTTGGCCCACAACACTTCGCCCAGGTGAGCGGCGACTTCATGGTCGGGGAAGCGCTCCAGGGCCTGGCGCAGCAAGCGCTCGGCCTCGTCGAGGTTGCCCAGGCGATAATTGACCCAGCCCAGGCTGTCGAGCACGGCCGGGTCTTCCGGGTTGAGCTTGTGGGCCTGTTCGATCAGCACCTTGGCTTCGGCGTAGCGCGTGGTGCGGTCGGACAGGGTGTACCCCAGGGCGTTGAGGGCCATGGCGTTGTCCGGGTCGCGCTTGATGATCAGGCGCAGGTCTTTTTCCATCTGCGCCAGGTCATTGCGTTTTTCCGCCTGCATGGCGCGGGTGTAGAGCAGGTTCAGGTCGTCGGGGTATTGCAGCAACGCCTGTTGCAGCAATTTCCAGGCGCGTTCGCCCTGTTTGTTGGCCGACAAGGTTTCGGCCTGGATCAGGTACAGCTGGATCGCGTAGTCCGGTTCGGCATCGCGGGCGGCAGCCAGGCGTTTCTCCGCTTCGTCCGTACGACCGTTGCTGATCAGGATATCGGCCTGGCGCAACTGGGCCGGCAGGTAGTCATTGCCCGGGCCGACCTGGGCGTACTCAAGCAGAGCCGCTTGCGGGTCGTTGCGCTCTTCAGCGATGCGGCCCAGGTTCAGGTGCGCCGAATCGACATGGCTTTCGCGTGCGACCAGCTCTTCCAGGTAGCCCTTGGCCTCGTCCCAGGCCTTGGCTTCCAGGCACACCAGTGCGAGGGAGTAGCGCAGTTCGTCGTCGTCCGGGTACTGCTGGACCAGGTTGGCGAACTGCACTTTGGCGTCTTCCATGCGGTCCTGCTCTACCAGCATCCGCGCATAAGTCAGGCGCAGGCGCTTGTCGTCCGGATACTTCTTGATACTTTTTTCCAGCAGCGGAATCGCTTCCTTGCCGCGGTTGAGGTTCTGCAGCAGGCGTGCACGCAGCAGGATCGGTGCGATTTCACCGTCTTCCGGCGGGTTCTGCTCCAGCAGCTTGAGGGCGGCGTCGGCTTCATCGTCCTGTTGCAGCAACAGCGCTTTGCCGAAAATCAGCTGGCTGTTCTTCGGATGCTTTTGCAGCAGGCGGTCGAAACTCTTCATCAGGCCATTGCGCGTGTCCGGGTCGGTATCGGCAGCCGACAGCGCCAGGAAGTCGAAATGCGTGTCGCCCTTGCCCTGCAAGACTTTTTCCATGTAGACCATGGAGTCGTCATAGCGCCCGGCGCGTGCCAACTGCACGGCGGCTGCACGCTGAGCCTCCAGGTCGTCCGGGGCGTTTTTTGCCCAGATCAACGAGGCGTCCAGCGCGGCCTGGTCGGCCCCCAGGTACTCGGCGATGCGAAACGCGCGCTCCGAGATACCGGGGTCCTGGGTATTGATGGCCTGGGTGACGTAGTTGTCCAGCGCAATATCGAAGCGATTACGCTGGCCGGCCAGTTCTGCGGTCAGCAGGCTGTAGACCGTTTCTTCGCTGAACGAGGAATAAACCTTGGGCTTTTCAGGGACGGGGGTGCTGTCTTCCACCGGCTGTGCAGCGTCCGGCGGCACGGGGGCCATGGCCTGGCAGCCGCTGAGGAAGACAAAAGCAAGGAGCAACGCGGAAGATCTATTCATATAGGAAGAGGACGACTAACCTGCGGTCGGATCATCATGACACAAGCCTTCGGCCAAACATAACCGGGGCACTCGGAATACGACTATTGCTGCCTTTTGCCTTTCCTTTGTAGGAGCGAGCTTGCTCGCGAAAAACCTGAGAGCGGCGCTGAGCCCCAGGCTTCCCGCGTTATCGTTGCCGATTTTCGCGAGCAGGCTCGCTCCTGCAAAGTGGCATTGATAGGCATAAGGTATAGGGACAATAGACGACGGTGGTTGTTCTGGATCTTTCGAAGTAGGACAATTGTCGGCTTCCCGACATCATCAGCGATATTGAATGGCCTTCCTCGCACTCGGTATTAACCACAAGACTGCCTCAGTAGACGTGCGCGAGCGCGTGGCGTTTACGCCGGAGCAGTTGGTTGAGGCCTTGCAGCAGCTCTGCCGGCTCACCGACAGTCGCGAAGCTGCGATCCTTTCGACCTGCAATCGCAGCGAGCTTTATATAGAGCAGGAGCATCTTTCGGCGGATGTCGTGCTGCGCTGGCTGGCCGATTATCACCATTTGGACCTCGACGACCTGCGCGCCAGCGCTTATGTGCATGAAGAGGATGCGGCCGTTCGTCACATGATGCGCGTGGCGGCCGGTCTCGACTCGCTGGTGTTGGGCGAGCCGCAGATTCTGGGCCAGATGAAGTCAGCCTATGCCGTGGCCCGCGAGGCCGGCACGGTCGGCCCGCTGCTGGGGCGTCTGTTCCAGGCCACCTTCAATTCCGCCAAGCAGGTGCGCACCGATACGGCCATCGGCGAGAACCCGGTGTCCGTGGCGTTTGCCGCCGTCAGCCTGGCCAAGCAGATTTTCAGCGACTTGCAGCGCAGCCAGGCGCTGCTGATCGGTGCCGGCGAAACCATTACCCTGGTCGCCCGCCACCTGCATGAGCTGGGCGTGAAGCGTATCGTGGTGGCCAACCGCACGCTTGAGCGCGCGAGCATCCTCGCCGAGCAGTTCGGCGCGCATGCCGTGCTGCTGTCGGACATCCCGGCCGAACTGGTGCGCAGCGACATCGTCATCAGTTCCACCGCCAGCCAATTGCCGATCCTGGGCAAAGGCGCGGTCGAGAGTGCGTTGAAGCTGCGCAAGCACAAGCCGATCTTTATGGTGGATATTGCCGTTCCCCGGGATATCGAGCCTGAAGTTGGCGAGTTGGACGACGTTTACCTCTATAGCGTCGATGATTTGCACGAAGTGGTCGCCGAAAACCTCAAGAGTCGCCAGGGTGCTGCCCAGGCCGCCGAGGAAATGGTCAGCATCGGCGCTGATGATTTCATGGTGCGCCTGCGCGAGCTGGCGGCGGTGGATGTGCTCAAGGCGTATCGTCAGCAGGGCGAACGCCTGCGCGATGAGGAACTGATCAAGGCCCAGCGGCTGTTGGCCAATGGCAGCAGCGCCGAGGAGGTGCTGATGCAGCTGGCCCGTGGCCTGACCAACAAGCTGCTCCACGCGCCCAGCGTACAGTTGAAAAAGCTTACCGCCGAAGGCCGCCTCGATGCGCTGGCCATGGCCCAGGAACTCTTTGCCCTCGGTGAGGGCGCGTCAGATAGCTCTTCGGATAAAAAACCGCAATGAAAGCGTCACTGCTCAATAAACTGGACGTGCTCCAGGACCGTTTCGAAGAACTGACCGCCTTGCTCGGCGATGGCGAGGTCATCTCCGATCAAAACAAATTCCGCGCTTATTCCAAGGAATACGCCGAAGTTGAACCGGTCGTGACCACCTACAAAGACCTGCTGAAAGTGCAGGCCGACCTCGAGGGCGCCCAGGCGCTGCTCAAGGACAACGACCCGGACATGCGCGAAATGGCCGTGGAAGAAGTGCGCGAGGCCAAGGAAAAACTCGCCGAACTGGAAGGCGACCTGCAACGCATGTTGCTGCCCAAAGACCCTAACGATGGGCGCAACGTGTACCTCGAAATCCGCGCCGGCACCGGCGGCGACGAGGCGGCGATTTTCTCCGGCGACCTGTTTCGCATGTACTCGCGTTACGCCGAGCGTCGCGGCTGGCGTGTGGAAATCCTTTCCGAGAACGAAGGTGAGCACGGCGGCTATAAAGAAGTCATCGCGCGTGTTGAAGGCGATAACGTCTACGGCAAGCTCAAGTTCGAGTCCGGCGCGCACCGTGTGCAGCGTGTCCCGGCGACGGAGTCCCAGGGCCGTATCCACACGTCGGCCTGTACCGTGGCGGTGTTGCCCGAGCCGGACGAGCAGGAAGCGATCGAGATCAACCCGGCGGACTTGCGCGTCGATACCTACCGCTCGTCGGGCGCGGGCGGCCAGCACGTCAACAAGACCGACTCGGCGATCCGGATCACCCACTTGCCGTCGGGCATCGTGGTGGAATGCCAGGAAGAACGTTCCCAGCACAAGAACCGTGCGCGGGCGATGTCCTGGCTGTCGGCCAAGTTGAATGACCAGCAGACCAGCGCCGCCGCCAACGCGATTGCCAGCGAGCGCAAGCTGCTGGTGGGCTCGGGCGATCGCTCCGAACGCATCCGCACCTACAACTTTGCCCAGGGCCGGGTCACCGACCATCGGGTCAACCTCACCCTGTATTCCCTGGATGAAATCCTGGCCGGTGGCGTGGATGCGGTGATCGAGCCGCTGCTCGCCGAATACCAGGCCGATCAATTGGCGGCGATAGGTGAATAAATGACCATCATTGCCAGCCTGTTGCGCGCCGCCGACCTGCCCGACTCGCCCTCCGCGCGCCTGGATGCCGAGCTGCTGCTGGCCGCTGCCCTGGGCAAGTCCCGCAGCTACTTGCACACCTGGCCGGAAAAAATCGTCAGCAGCGAGCACGCCCTGACGTTTGCCGACTATCTGCAACGCCGTCGCGGCGGTGAGCCGGTGGCCTATATCCTCGGCCAGCAAGGCTTCTGGAAGCTGGACCTGGAGGTCGCGCCCCACACGCTGATCCCGCGTCCGGACACCGAACTGCTGGTGGAAGCCGCCCTGGAATTGTTGCCGGCCCTGCCCGCCAAGGTCCTGGACCTGGGCACCGGCAGCGGTGCCATCGCCCTGGCCCTGGCCAGTGAGCGTGCGATGTGGCAGGTCACGGCGGTCGACCGCGTGCTGGAGGCCGTGGCCTTGGCCGAGCGCAACCGCCAGCGGCTGCACCTCAATAATGCGGTGGTGCTCAACAGCCATTGGTTCGATGCGCTGCAAGGCCATACCTATGACCTGATCATCAGCAACCCGCCGTATATCGCCGCCAACGACCCGCACCTGGCCGCAGGCGATGTGCGCTTCGAGCCGGCCAGCGCACTGGTGGCCGGCCATGACGGGCTGGACGACCTGCGCCTGATCATCCAGCAGGCCCCGGCCCACTTGAATGCCGGCGGCCGTCTGTTGCTGGAACATGGCTACGACCAGGCCGCTGCCGTGCGTGACCTGTTGCTCAGTGAAGGCTTTGAACAGGTGCACAGCCGTATCGACCTCGGCGGCCATGAACGCATCACCCTGGGACGCCGCCCGTGCTGAGCGACCACGAGCTGTTGCGCTACAGCCGGCAGATTCTGTTGCAGCAGGTCGACATCGACGGTCAGTTGCGCCTGAAAAACAGCCGCGCGTTGATCGTCGGCCTGGGAGGGCTGGGGGCGCCGGTCGCGCTGTACCTGGCCGCCGCCGGGGTCGGCGAGCTGCATCTGGCGGATTTCGACACAGTCGACCTGACCAACCTGCAACGCCAGATCATCCATGACACCGACAGCGTCGGGCAGACCAAGGTTGATTCGGCCCTGCGTCGGCTGAGCGCGATCAACCCCGAAGTCACGCTGGTCGCCCATCGCGCCACGCTGGATGCCGACTCATTGGCCGCGGCCGTTGCAGCGGTGGATGTGGTACTCGATTGCAGCGACAATTTTTCCACCCGCGAAGCGGTCAACGCGGCCTGTGTTGTCGCCGGCAAGCCGTTGGTCAGTGGCGCGGCGATTCGCCTTGAAGGGCAGTTGTCGGTCTTCGACCCACGGCGCTTTGAAAGCCCCTGCTACCACTGCTTGTACGGGCACGGCAGCGACACCGAACTGACCTGCAGCGAAGCCGGCGTCGTCGGCCCGCTGGTGGGGCTGGTCGGCAGCCTGCAAGCATTGGAAACCTTGAAGCTGCTGGCCGGCTTTGGTGAGCCGCTGGTAGGGCGCTTGTTGCTGATCGATGCGCTGACCACGCGGTTTCGTGAGTTGCGCGTCAAACGCGACCCGGCTTGCAGCGTGTGCGGGACGCACCATGCTTAAGGATGCGCCCATCGGTGTGTTCGATTCCGGGGTCGGCGGCTTGTCGGTACTGGACGAAATCCAGCAGTTATTGCCCCATGAGTCACTGTTGTACGTGGCCGATTGCGGGCATATCCCCTATGGCGAGAAAACCCCGGCCTTCATCCGCGAGCGTTCGCGGCGGGTTGCCGAGTTTTTTCGCGGGCAGGGCGCCAAGGCGTTCGTGATTGCCTGTAACACGGCGACGGTTGCCGCCGTCGCCGATTTGCGCCAGGACTACCCCGATTGGCCCTTGGTCGGCATGGAGCCTGCGGTAAAACCGGCGGCTGCCGCGACGCGCAGTGGCGTGGTCGGCGTGCTGGCCACCACCGGCACCCTGCAAAGCGCCAAGTTCGCCGCCTTGCTCGACCGCTTCGCCACTGACGTGCGGGTGATTACCCAACCCTGTCCGGGCCTGGTGGAACTGATTGAAACCGGCGACCTGAACAGCCCGGCCCTGCGCCAGTTATTGCAGGGCTACATCGAACCGCTGCTCAGCGCCGGTTGCGACACCATCATCCTCGGCTGCACCCACTATCCCTTCCTCAAGCCACTGCTGGCGCAGATGCTGCCCGCAAGCATCATCCTGATCGACACCGGCGCCGCCGTCGCGCGCCAACTCAAGCGTCTACTGGGTGAGCGGGACTTGCTGGCCGGCTGTGCACCTCGCCCAGCGCAGTTCTGGACCAGCGGTGATGTCAGTCACCTCGGAAATATCCTACCGACACTTTGGAAATATCCTGGAGTTGTGCGAAGCTTCGCCTCGTGAAAATTTCGTGAAATCTCGCTGAACTTCTGGCTCTACGCTGGCTTCTATTGCGAGATGGCCTGTAAATAATCAATAACTTCGTTCGCAAAGGTAGTTTCTATGAAGCGCTTGTTCTGTATGGCCGCGATTGCGGCTGTGATGGTGGGACACTCTATTACCACCCAGGCCGCCGGCCTGGAGTTCGGGCTGGGCAGCACCAGCGATTCAACGCTGACGTACCGTCTGGGCCTGACCTCCGATTGGGACAAAAGCTGGATGCAGAGCAATGTCGGTCGCCTGACGGGCTACTGGAGCGGCGCTTATACGTATTGGGAAGGTGATGACCGTGCAGGCGCCAGCAGCCTGTCGTTCTCGCCGGTGTTTGTGTATGAGTTTGCCGGGGAATCGGTCAAGCCGTACATCGAGGCCGGGATCGGGGTGGCGTTGTTCTCCCGCACCAAGCTGGAAGACAACAACATCGGCCAGTCCTTCCAGTTCGAAGACCGCCTGGGTTTCGGCCTGCGGTTTGCCGGCGGGCATGAAGTGGGTATTCGTGCCACGCACTACTCCAACGCCGGTATCAGCAGCAATAACGATGGGGTAGAGAGCTACGCGCTGCACTACACCATGCCGCTGTAAAAGCACACCGAAAAACTAATGTGGGAGGGGGCTTGCCCCCGATTGCGGTGGGTCAGTTGTACATCTATTAGCTGACACTCTGCTATCGGGGGCAAGCCCCCTCCCACATTTGGATCTGGAGCTGGCCAGCCAGCTACGTTACTCATTTGAATATCAGCGATACACCGTGGCAATGCCTGCACGCTCTTCAAGGCACTCCGGTGCCCCCATCTCGAATTCCCTGCATATCAACGGCCGAAGCTCATAGATCGTGCACATCATCGTGTCCCGGTCCAACGCCGCACACCAGCCATCATCCAGGCGCAGCATCACTTCGCCGCCCCAGTCATCGGTGTCGATATAGCGCTGCGGCACGCCGGTGTCGGTGATCAGCATGACTTCCAGCTGGCAGCAGCAGGCTGCGCACGTCGAGCAGGTGACGGCGGGTTCAGTGATTTGGGTGTGAGGGATGTTGGTCATAGGCCGGCAGCTTCAAGCTTTAAGCGGCAAGCTGCAAGCAGAAGCCGACCGGCTTCATCTTTTAAGCGCTGTTGGAAGTTCGCCGCTTGTGGCTGCCGCTGCCAGCAGCGGGAAAACCACGGCCCAGAGTACCGCCAGCCCGACCATTGTTGGCCCCAGGCCATAGCCGAACTGCACGCCGGCCAGTTGGCTGCCGGCGTAATACGACAGCGGTCCGCCTACTGCGCCCAATAGCGCGGCGCGCCACCAGGGGCGAGCGCTCCAGGCCAGGCAATGGCGCAAGGTAGTGCCCAGCAAGGCCCACAGCAACATCAGCCAGAAGGGAATCAACGGCCCCGGCTCGCTGAAGTGGAAAACCCCGAGGGTGCGCAACAGCGTGTCGAGCAACGTGCCGGCGAGTGTCACGCCGATGATCAGCGCGCCTTCATCGGTCAATGAGCTGATCCACAGCAGATGGATGAGCAGCACCGCCAACCCTGCCAGCAACCATGGGCTGTCGCCGCCGAGCACACAGGCAAACCAGCCGCATTGAAACAGCGCGGCGTTGGCCAGGGATTTAAGCATTAAAGCGCCCGAGTAACGGCGGGTTGATGGCTGCGGGCTTGGCCAGCAGCAACTGCGCGGTGCCGATCGTACGCTCCATGAAGCCGCCTTCGCAGTAGCACAGGTAGAACTCCCACAAGCGCAGGAAGTACTCGTCGTAGCCAAGCTCCGCCAGGCGGCCATGGGCGCGGCGAAAGTTGTCATGCCACAGGCGCAGGGTGCGCGCGTAGTGCAGCCCGAAATCCTCCATGTGCAGCAGGTTCATGTCGGTGTCGCGGCAGACGATCTGCAGCATGTTCTGCACGCTGGGCAGGGCGCCGCCGGGAAAGATGTAGCGCTGGATAAAGTCGACGCTGTTCCTGGCCTGCTCATAACGTTGTTCGCGGATGGTGATGGCTTGCAGCAGCATCAGGCCGTCGGGTTTGAGCAAGTGCGCGCACTGTTTGAAATACGTGGGCAGGAAGCGATGGCCCACCGCTTCGATCATTTCGATGGACACCAGCTTGTCGTACTTACCGGTCAGGTCGCGGTAGTCCTGCAGCAACAATGTCACCTGCTCTTGCAGGCCCGCCGCTTCGATGCGTTGCGCGGTGTAGGCGAACTGTTCCCTGGACAGGGTCGTGGTGGTGACCTTGCAACCGTAATGCTGCGCCGCATACAGCGCCATGCTGCCCCACCCGGTGCCGATTTCCAGCAGATGGTCGGTAGGCTTGAGCGACAGTTTCTGGCAGATGCGTTCCAGCTTGTTCAGTTGCGCCTGTTCCAGGGTGTCGTCGGCGCTGAGAAATTGCGCCGCCGAATACATCATGGTCGGGTCGAGAAACTCCTTGAACAGCTCGTTGCCCAGGTCGTAATGGGCTTCGATGTTCTTTCGCGAGCCCTTGCGTGTGTTGCGGTTGAGCCAATGCAGGCCCTGGGTGAACGGCCGCGCCAGGCGGGCCAGGCCGCCCTCCATGGCATCGAGCACCTCCAGGTTGCTGACCATTACACGCACCACGGCGGTCAGGTCGGGGCTGCTCCAGTAGCCATGGATAAACGCTTCGCCGGCGCCGATCGAACCGTTGGCGGCCACCAGGCCCCACACCGCCGAATCGAGGATCTGAATTTCCCCCAGCAGATGCGCTTCCCGTGCGCCGAACACGTGTCGCTCGCCGTCCTCGACGATCACCAATTGGCCGTGGCGCAATTGGCCGAGTTGGCGCAACACGCCCTTGCGCAGCAGCGCAGCGGTGATGCCATTGACGTTCAGGCGATGGGTCTTGACCGATAAGCTAGGGGATTTCATGGCGGCGATCCTTGGTATACCCGACGGCGGTGCTGGAGGCGCCATCGGCGGCCCGGTGGGAAAAAATCGGTGTGCGTTTGAGCAACAGGCGCAGGGCCTGCCAGTAAATCGCCAGGCAGGTCTTGGCGGTCATCCACGGAAAGCGCCATAGATAGCGATGCAGGCTGGCGCGGTTCAAGGCTTCTTTTTGCAGGCTCAAGGTGGCGTCGAAGACTTTATCCGCGCCCTGCCAATCGGCCATGTGCACGCCGAGCCTGGCGCCGGGCGGGCTGAAGCTCATGCGGTATTCCAGGTCGCGCGGCAGGAAGGGCGACACATGGAACGCCTTGGCCACGGCGAAGTGCTGGTGCTCATCGGCGCCCAGTGCCTGGGCCGGCAGCACGTAGTGATAGCGCTCGCGCCACGGGGTGTTGGTGACTTCGCACAGGATCGCCGCCAGTTGCCCGTCGGCTCCGAAGCAATAGAAGAAGCTCACCGGATTGAACGCCAGGCCCCAGCTGCGGGCCTGGGTCAGCAGGCAGATAGCACCCTGTGGCGTGCGTCCCAGCGCCTTGCCGACTGCATGGCGCACCGCATCGCTCAAGGACATGCCGTGGCGAGTGAACGCGCGCAGGTAGTCCTGCTGGCGAAAGCCGAAGGGCGCCAGGCGGCTGCTGCCTGCCAGGGGCGAGAGCGCGAGCACGGCGTCCTGCTCGCTGAGGTCCAGGTACAGCAGGCCGATGCGGTAGCGAAAGGCATGGGCCTTGGGCGCAAACCGGCGATGGGCGATCCAGCCGCTGTACAGGGCGCTGTTCACAGGGTTTCTCCAAACGCCTGGGCCACGCGCAGGGCGCTGACCACGCCGTCCTCATGGAAACCATTGGCCCAATAGGCGCCGCAGTAGAACGTGTTGCGCGCGCCGTGCAATTCTTCCCAGCGCGCCTGTGCGGCCACCGCCGCCAGGCTGTATTGCGGATGGGCGTAGGTGTAGCGCGCCAGGATCTTCAGCGGGTTGATCACCGATGTCTGGTTGAGGCTCACGCAAAAGGTGGTGGCGCTGTCGATGCCTTGCAGGATGTTCATGTCATAGGTGACGGCGGCCTGCTGCTGTTGATTGCCGCCCAGCCGGTAATTCCAACTGGCCCAGGCCAGCTTGCGGTCGGGCAGCAGTCGTGTGTCGGTGTGCAGCACCACGTCGTTGTCGGCATAGGGCAGGGCGCCGAGGATCTGCCGTTCGGCCTCGCTGGGGTCGGCGAGCAATGCCAGGGCCTGGTCGCTGTGGCAGGCGAACACCACGCGGTCGAACGTCTCGCTGCCGGCCGGGCTGTGGATAACCACGCCGGCGTCGGTGCGTTGCACGTTTTGCACCGGGCAGTTGAGGCGTATTCGTTCGCGAAAGTTGCGGGTCAAGGGCTCTATATAGCTGCTGGAGCCCCCGTCGATCACGCACCATTGCGGACGGTTGCTCACAGAAAGCAGGCCGTGGTTCTTGAAGAAGCGCACGAAGAACTGCAGCGGAAACTTGAGCATGTCGGCCAATGACATCGACCAGATCGCCGCGCCCATCGGCACGATGTAATGCCGGATAAATCGCGGGCCGTAGCCGCCGGTGTCGAGATAATCGCCCAGGGTCATGTCGGCATTGATGCGCTGCTCTTGCAGATCCAGCGGTGCCTGGCGATTGAAGCGCAGGATATCGCGCAGCATGCCCCAGAACCCCGGCGACAAAATATTGCGGCGCTGGGCAAACAAACTGTTGAGGTTATTGCCGTTATATTCGAACCCGGTACTTTCGTCGCACACCGAAAAACTCATTTCGGTGGGTTTGAACGTGACCCCGATCTGCCCCAGCAGGCGGATAAAGTTCGGGTAGGTCCAGTCGTTGAACACGATGAAACCGGTGTCCACCGCATAGCGCTCGCCGTCGACTGTCACGTTGGCGGTGTGGGTATGCCCGCCGAGGCAATCGCCCGCTTCGAACAGTGTGATGTCGTGGCGACGACTGAGCAGGTAGGCGCTGGTCAGCCCGGCGATGCCGCTGCCGATAATGGCGATCTTCACAGGTCGTCCTTTTGCGGCGGCGGGCTGCGCAACATGCGTTTGCCGATGATCAGCTGTGCGCGGTTAGGCAGCTTCGACAACGGCCACAGGGTAGCGATGAACAAGGCCGGAAAGGCGATCTCCAGGGGGCGCTTTTCCAGCTTGGCGAAGATATGCCTGGCGGCCTTGTCGGCTGGCCAGCTCAAGGGCATGGGGAAGTCATTGCGTTCGGTCAGCGGCGTGTCGACAAAGCCCGGGCTGATCACGGTGACGTCGATGTTCTCCGGCGACAGGCCGATGCGCAGAGACTCGAACAAATAGCGCAGCCCCGCCTTCGAAGCGCCGTAGGCTTCAGCGCGGGGCATGGGCAGGTACGTCACGGCGCTGGCCACGCCCACCAGGTGCGGCGTACGCCCGGCACGCAACAGCGGCAGTGCCGCTTCGATGCAATAACTGCTGGCCAGGAGGTTGGTGCGCACCACGTGTTCGATGATCGACGCATCGAATTGCCTGGCGTCGACATATTCACAGGTGCCGGCGTTGAGGATCACCGTATCCAGCGAGCCCCAGGCCTCGCTGATGCGCTCACCGATTTCGCGCACGGTCTGGCTGTTGGTCAAGTCGCCGGCCACCACCAGCACTTGCCCCGGATAACGCTGGGCGAGCGCCTCGAGTGGGCCCTTGGTGCGGGAACTGAGCGCCACATGGGCGCCGCTGTTGAGCAACTCCACAGCGAGCGCTGCACCGATGCCACTGCTGGCGCCGGTCAACCAATAACGACGGGGCGGTGTCAGGCTCATCCCATTCTCCTTTTCAGCCAACTGATGACGCCGCCGAGGACCGGCAGGTGTTCATAAAGCAGAGCGCCGGCATCGAAATAATCGCGGTGTCGGTAAACCTTGTCGCGCCACATCAGGTGGGAACAACCTTGCACACTGATCAGCTCGCCGCCGTCCAGGCGCGGGTGACGAAAGTTCATGGTCCAGCGCAGGTAGCCTTCGCCTTCGGCCGTTTGATCGAAGCCGTGGAACTCGAAGTCCAGCTGGTTGACGTTGCTGTACAGCTGCGCGAAGTAGCGATGCAGTTCGGGCAGGCCGTGGACTTCATGCAGCGGGTCGGCAAACAGGATGTCGTCGCTGTACAGGCTGTCGAGCAGGTGCAGGTTGTGCTTGTTCAGCGTGGCAAAGGTGTGGCCGAAATGGCGCAGGAAGTCACTCATGATCGGCCATCTCCTGACGCGAAGGCAGGCTGCGAAAGGCGGCGAGGGCACGTTCGCGGGATTTCTTCAGGTCGACAATGGCGCGCGGGTAGTCGGCCACACCGAACAGCCCGCCGGCCGCTTCGGGGTTGTGCACTTCTTTTTTATTCAACGCGGCCAGTTCCGGCAGCCAGTGCTTGATGAACAACCCTTCGCTGTCGAATTTTTCCGACTGGCTCAGCGGGCTGAAAATCCGGAAATACGGCGCCGAGTCGGTGCCCGTCGAGGAACTCCACTGCCAGCCGCCGTTGTTGGCCGCCAAGTCGCCGTCGATCAGGTGTCGCATAAAGAAGCGCTCGCCTTCGCGCCAATCGATCAGCAGGTTCTTGGTCAGGAACATCGCCACCACCATGCGCAGGCGGTTGTGCATCCAGCCGGTTTCCAGCAGTTGGCGCATGGCCGCATCGATGATCGGCAAGCCGGTGCGCGCCTGTTGCCAGGCGGCCAGGTCCTCGGGGGCGTCGCGCCAGGCCACCGCCTCGGTTTCGGGGCGGAACGCACGGTGGCGGGAGACGCGCGGGTAGCCCACGAGGATGTGTTTGTAGAATTCGCGCCACAGCAGTTCGTTGATCCAGGTGATCGTGCCGATGTCACCGCTTTCGAACTCGCCCTGATTGGACTGCAGCGCGGCGTGCAGGCACTGGCGCGGCGACACGACCCCGGCGGCAAGGTAGGCGGACAACTGGCTGGTGCCGGGCTTGGCGGGAAAGTCGCGCTCGTCCTTGTAGTAACTGATCTGCTCATCGGCGAAGGCGTCGAGGCGCCGGCGTGCTTCGTTTTCACCGGCGGGCCAGAGGGCGCGCAAGCTTTCACTGGGGGGCGCGAAACCTTCGACGGTGGTGGGGATGGCATCGCTTTGCAGGTCGAGCGCGGCCTGGGCCTTGGGGCTTGCCACCAAAGGCGGCAAGGCGCTGTGCAGACGGGTGTAGCAGACCTTGCGGAACTGGCTGAACACTTGAAAGTAGGTGCCGGACTTGGTCAATACACTGCCCGGCTGGAAGAACAGCTGGTCGAGGTAGCTGTGGAAGGTCACGCCGTCTTCTTCCAGGGCCTGGGCCACGGCGCGGTCGCGACGGCTCTCGTGGATCCCGTATTCCTCGTTGACGTGCACCGACTCGACCTTGAGCTCCCGGCATAGCTGGCTCAATACGCCTGGCGCCTGGTCCCAGGTGTCGGCGTGGCGGATCAGCAGCGGGATGTTCACGTCTGCGAGCGCTTGCTCTAACGCGTGCAGGTTGCGCAGCCAGAAATCCACCTTGCACGGCGCATCATCGTGGGCCAGCCATTGTTGCGGGGTGATCAGGTAAATGGCCGCGACCGGGCCTCGCTGGCTGGCGGCAGTCAGGGCGGTGTTGTCGTGAAGGCGCAGGTCGGTGCGCAGCCAGATCAAGTGCATTTAGACGATTCCACGCTGGATCAATATCTGGTGGGCCGCCAACGGGTCTTCGGCGACGAGCAACTCGGGGATGTCACGGGTTAATACGGCCAACTCGGCGTGGTGGATGCAGACCGCCGGTCCGGCAATCAATATCGGGCAACCAATGCCCGCCAGCAGTTTTGTGAGTGCCGCGACCTGCAGCGCCTTGCTGGAATACAGCAATACGGCGCGCGGTTGCAGGTGTTCCACCGCCAGCGCCAATTCGCCGGGGGGCAGCGGCCAGTCGAACACCTCTACCGGGCAGTCGGCGCTGCTGGCCAGCCAGGCGCTGAGCCACAGGTGCGGCTCCAGGAGCAAATCGGAGTGGTTGACCAGCAGCAGCGGGGCGCCGTGGAGTTGCCGGTTGTTGTGGTAAATGCGCGCGCCGAACTTGCTGCGCAACCAGGACAGGAAAAATACCCGCTCCATCTGTGCGCCGAACTGACCCTGCCACTTCTGTTCCAGCTCGCTGAGTAGAGGCAGCATCAATTGCTCGCACAAGGTGCGTGGCGGGTAGAGCGCCATGGCCTGATTGAAGGCATCGTCGACCCGCCGTTCGGCCAGCTCAGCGATGGCCGTCAGCAAGGTTTGGCGCAAGGTGTGCCATTCGTTTTCCATCGGTTCGGGGGAGGCTTGGGCGGAGTCGATCAAGCCTTTTACCTGGCTGACCGGCACGCCGCGATTGAGCCAGGTGAGGATGGCATGGATGCGTTGCACGTGGTCGGCGCTGAACAAGCGATGCCCCTTGGGCGTGCGCTGGGGCACGATCAGGCCGTAACGGCGCTCCCAGGCGCGCAGGGTCACGGCATTGACGCCGGTCTGGCGCGCCACCTCGCGGATCGGCAGCCAGCCATTTTGCAGGGCTTGGGCGATGTCTTCGCCGGGTTCGTCTTGCAGGGCAACTGTCATGGTCTAGATCGCATTGCGCAGGCTGAGGTTTTCCGGGTGCGGTTGCAGGTACGCCTGCTGCGCAATGTAGCGGTCCGGGTGTTGACGAAAGTGATGCTTGAGCAGCGTGAGCGGCACCACCAGCGGCACGATGCCCTGGCGGTACTGGCTGATGACGGTTTGCATTTCCTGTTTGTCATCGGCGCTGATCGCCTGCTTGAGGTAGCCACTGATGTGTTGCAGCACATTGGTGTGGGTGCCACGGGTAGCGCACTTGGTCAGGCCGGTCATCAGGTCGCTGAAGTAGCAACTGGCCAACTCGTCCAGGTGGGTGTCCCTGGTCATGCTGCCCAGCAGGTGGCCGAGGCTTTTGTAATGCGCCGGGCTGTGGGCCATCAACAAGTATTTGTAGCGCGAATGGAAGGCCAGCAGGCGGTGACGCGTCAGGCCTTCGGCGAGCAATTGCTGCCAGTTGGCGTAGACGAATACGCGGGTGAGGAAATTTTCGCGCAATACCGGATCATTCAGGCGACCGTCCTCTTCCACCGGCAGGTTGGGGTGGCGCGCGCAGAACGCCTGGGCGTAGATACCGCGCCCGCCGCCATCCACTGGTGCGCCGTTCTCACGGTACACCTTGACCCGCTCCAGGCCACAGGAGGGCGACTTCTGCATAAAGATGTAGCCGCACAGGTCGGTGTGTTCGGCCGCCATCTGCTGGCCGTATTCATCCAGCGGCTGGGTCACGTTGAGTTCGCGGTGTACGGTGCCCACGGCCTGCGGGTTGGCCGCGTCGCCGACCAGGCGAATGGTTTCACGGGGAATGCCCAGGCCGATGGCGACTTCGGGGCACAGCGGCACGTAGTCGAAGTAGTCGGCCAGGGTCTGGGTGCACAGGAGGGACTGCTTATGCCCGCCGTTGAAACGCACGTTTTCGCCCAGCAGGCAGGCGCTGATGCCGATCTTGGGTTTCACGGAAGGGGGCATGGGTAAACCTCTGCGAAATTCCTGTACAGTTTTTTATCCCTGTACAACTAAATCTCATCATAGATTTGATCTTGTACAAGTCAATAATTTTGTATAGGTATTTTCGCCCGGATTTACGTCCAGCCCATTTTCCAGCGTTCAGGGTTCTGCAGGGCCTGCCATGGGAGGCGTTCGCTGCGCCGCGTCATCACCGCTTGCAGTTCGATTTCCAGCACAGTGCCTTCCTCGTCACGGAACAGTTCGGTGACGAGGAAGTGTTTTTCCTTGTTTTTCGGGGCGGCCGCGGTCCATTTCGACAGCAGCAATTTGGCCGGATTCAAGCGGTTCATTGCAGGTGCTCGATCAACCGTCGCGCCGCCTCCTGGCCGCTGAGCCAGGCGCCTTCGACGCGCCCGGACAGGCACCAGTCGCCGCAGACGAACAGGCCCAGGTCGGCATCGGCCAGCACCCCGAACTCATGACTGCTGGACGGCCTGGCGTAGAGCCAGCGGTGGGCCAGGCTGAATGACGGCGCGGGCATGGCGCAGTGCAGCAATTCGGCGAAGGCGCCGTGCAGGTGTTCGATCACGGCTTCCCTGGGCAGGTCCAGGTGCGCCTTGCTCCAGGTGCTGGTGGCATGCAGCACCCAGGTGTCGAGGCTGACGTCACGCCCGGGTTTGCTGCGGTTGCGTGCCAGCCAGTCGAGGGCGCTGTCTTGTACGAAGCAGCCTTCCATCGGCGTATCCAGAGGCATGTCGAAGGCCAGGGCGATGGCCCAGGTCGGCTCCATTTTCACCCCGGCCACGGCGCTCGCCAGCTTCGGTGCGGCGGCCAGCAGGGGGGTGGCCTGGGGCGCCGGCGTGGCGATGATCACATGGCTGAACGGACCGTGACTGCCGCCATCGGCATCGAGCAGGTTCCAGTGCCGGGTGCCCTGGAATACTTCGGTAATGCGGCAACCGAACTCCACCGGCAGGTCATCGAGCAGGGCGCGGGTAATGGCGCTCATGCGCGGGGTACCGACCCAGCGGATCTGTTCATCGGGGGAGGGCGTCAGCTGGCCGGCCTTGAAGTTGTACAGCTGGGGTTTCCACTGTTCGGCCCAGCCATGGCTTTGCCAGCGCTGCACCTCGTTGACGAAGCGCCGGTCGCGGGCGGTGAAATATTGAGCACCCATGTCCAGCGCGCCGGCGTCGCTGCGCTTGCTGGACATACGGCCGCCGCTGCCGCGGCTTTTATCGAAGAGGTGTACAACGTGCCCCGCGTCTCGTAACGCTCGGGCGGCGGAGAGACCGGCAATGCCGGCACCTATGATCGCGATGGGGACAGTCATGGGAGGCCTCGTTTACCTTTGGGTACAGACTACGCCGACACCAATAGCTGTACAATATTGTTTTTTGGTATAAGTTTTGGCGTGCCTGATTGTGTGGCGTGACCTATGGTTAAGCCAACAGGCTAAACGATCGTCACGCTCGAATATCAAATCGATCCCTGCTTATAAAATAGACCAGTGAGCGGCGGCGAACGTTACATGAGGAGAGTCCCATGCATATTTTGCTGACCGGCGGTACCGGCTTGATCGGCCGTCAACTGTGCCGGCACTGGCTTGCCCAGGGCCATCGCTTGACCGTGTTGAGCCGCACACCCGAATCCGTGGCGCGTATTTGCGGCGCGCAGGTGCTGGGCGTTGGGCGCCTGCAGGACGTGATCGGCGCGGTGGACGCGGTGGTCAACCTGGCCGGTGCGCCGATTGCCGACCGTTCCTGGACTCACAAGCGCAAGGCATTGCTGTGGAGCAGTCGCATCAGCCTGACCGAAAGTCTGCTGGCGTGGCTGGAACGCCTGGAGCAGAAACCGGCGGTGCTGATCTCGGGTTCCGCCGTGGGCTGGTATGGCGACGGCGGCGAGCGCGAACTGACTGAAGACAGCGGCCCGGTGCAGGATGATTTTCCCAGTCAGTTGTGTATCGCCTGGGAAGAAACCGCCGCGCGTGCCGAGGCCTTGGGCATTCGTGTGGTGCTGGTGCGTACCGGCCTGGTGCTGGCGGCCGAGGGCGGCTTTTTGTCGCGCCTGTTGCTGCCGTTCAAACTGGCGCTGGGCGGGCCGATCGGCAATGGCCGCCAGTGGATGCCATGGGTGCATATCCGCGATCAAATCGCCCTGATTGATTTTCTTCTGCACAAGGCTGACGCCCGTGGTCCTTATAATGCCTGCGCGCCACACCCGGTGCGCAACCGCGAGTTTGCCAAGACGCTGGGCCAGGTGCTGCACCGTCCCGCGTTCATGCCGATGCCGGCCTTTGCGCTGAAGGTCGGGTTGGGCGAGTTGTCGGGTTTACTGCTTGGCGGGCAAAAGGCGCTGCCTGAGCGGCTGCTGGCCGCAGGTTTCACTTTCCAGTTCACTGAATTGCGTGCGGCCCTGGACGACTTGTCCAGCCGCCTCTAAAGATAGGATGTTGCATGACCGATCACGCGTTGTTACTGGTCAACCTGGGCTCGCCAAAGTCCACTTCGGTGGCCGATGTGCGCAGCTACCTCAATCAGTTCCTGATGGACCCTTATGTCATCGACCTGCCGTGGCCGGTACGTCGCTTGCTGGTGTCGCTGATCCTGATCAAACGCCCCGAGCAGTCGGCCCATGCCTATGCGTCCATCTGGTGGGACGAAGGCTCACCGCTGGTAGTCCTCAGCCGTCGCCTGCAGCAGCAGATGACCGCGCAATGGACCCAGGGCCCGGTAGAACTGGCGATGCGTTATGGCGAGCCATCCCTTGAAACGGTGCTGACGCGCCTGGCCGCCCAGGGCATTCAGAAAGTGACGTTGGCGCCGCTGTACCCGCAGTTTGCCGACAGCACCGTGACCACGGTGATAGAGGAAGCCAGGCGCGTGGTGCGTGACAAGAAACTGAAGGTGCAATTCTCGATCCTGCAGCCGTTCTATGACCAGCCTGAGTACCTCGATGCCCTGGCCGCCAGTGTACGACCGCATGTGGAACAGGCTTACGATCACCTGTTGTTGAGTTTCCACGGCTTGCCCGAGCGTCACCTGACCAAACTCGACCCGACCGGCCAGCATTGTTTCAAGGATGCCGATTGCTGCAAAAATGCCTCGCCTGAGGTGCTTGCCACCTGTTATCGCGCGCAATGCTTCAGCGTTGCCCGCGACGTGGCCGAGCGGTTGGGGCTGCCGGATGGCAAGTGGTCGGTGGCGTTCCAGTCACGCCTGGGCCGCGCCAAGTGGATCGAACCCTACACCGAGGCGCGTCTTGAGGCATTGGCGCAGCAAGGCGTGAAAAAACTGCTGGTGATGTGCCCCGCGTTTGTCGCCGATTGCATCGAGACCCTGGAAGAAATCGGTGATCGCGGGCTGGAACAGTTCCGTGAGGCGGGAGGCGAGGAGTTGATATTGGTGCCGTGCTTGAACGATGACCCGCAGTGGGCGGCGGCACTCAATACCCTCTGCGAAAGAGCGCCGGTTACGCTGTAATCACGCCTTGCGGTGATCCAATTGTGGGAGGGGCGGTGCGACGATTCGACTTGCCCCCGATGGCGGCCTTTGGGCCGACCAGGGTGTTGGATTGGACCGAGTACATATCCGTTCTGCGGTAACGGCTGCTATGGGTTCCGCTTTTACAGCGGCTCACTTTTGAAAAGCGCAAAAGTAAGCAAAACGCTCTTGCCCCACCACTCGGCACCTCGCCTGGGCTCGGTGTGCCCTCTCTCCGGCTTGAATCCGTGGGCCGCCGCAATGGGCCATCCCTGGCCCAGTGCGGCTAACCCGGCGTCCTGCCGGGTTACCCACGGATTCAAGCCTGCGTTCGGCCAGCGTGGTTTAACGGGGCGCCTGAGATCAAAAGCAAAAGCGCGGCGGCCTTAGAGCCGACCGGTATTTTGTGTCGACCCCGGTCCAAATGTGGGAGGGGGCTTGCCCCCGATGAGGGAGAGTCAGTAAGTACATCAGTGACTGACACACCGCCATCGGGGGCAAGCCCCCTCCCACATTTAGCCCCATATCTGTCAGAGGTTTAGGCTCAGGCTGACGGTGACGTTGCGCGGCTCGCCCGGGTTGACCCAGTAGCTGCTGTAGGACCGCTCGTAGTACTTCTCGTTGAACAGGTTGTTGAGGTTCAGCCCCACGGTGACATTCTCCGTCGCCTTGTAATGCGCCAGCAGGTCGACGGTGTGGTAAGCGGGCAGTTCAAAACCTGTCCCCGCCTCACCGGAGCGATCACCCACATAGGTAAACGCCGCTCCCAGGTCCGAACCGCGCAATGCGCCGTCCTGGAATTGGTACACCCCCAACAGGCTGCCGCTGCGTTTGGCGACGCCGAGGATACGGCTGCCGGCAGGAATGGTTTTATCGCCCTTGGTCACTTCGGCGTCGATGTAGGCCAACGCGCCGATCACGCGGATGGCGTCGGTGACCTGCCCGGTCAGTTGCAGGTCCAGGCCCTGGCTGCGCGCCTTGCCCATGGCGCGGTTGGTGTTGGTCGCCGGGTCCAGGGTCAGCACGTTTTCCTTTTCGATATGGAAGGCGGCGAGGGTGGCGCTGAGGCGGTCGTCAAACAGCTCGCTCTTGACCCCGACTTCATACCCCACACCTTCTTCGGGCTTGAAGGTCTTGCCAGCGGCATCCAGGCCGCTGTTGGGCTTGAATGAGGTGGAGGCGTTGGCGAATACCCCAACCTGCGGTGTGAGTTGATAGAGCAGACCGGCGCGTTGGGTGAAGGCGTCGTGGGTTTGCCGGCTTTTGGCGTGGTTGCGGGTGAAGTCGTTGGTGCTCTGGTCGAAATGCTCGAAGCGCGCGCCCACCATGCCCCGCAGGCGGTCGGTGAAAATGATCTGGTCTTGCAGATTCAACGCGTGGCTTTTGGTCTGTTCGAAAAAGTCGGTGCCGGAGCGTTTGCCATTGGGTTTGGGCTGACCATAGATCGGCTTATAGATGTCGATCGGGTAGTCGCCGCCGATGGCGGTCACACGTTCCTTCTTGCGGTAGTCCTCGTACTCGGTGCCGACCAGCAGTTCATGCTGCCAGCTGCCGATATCGAACAGCCCGCGCAGTTCCAGTTGGGTGATGCTGTCGTGCCAACCGGTAGAGCGCTCGCGGTAGCGGCGGTTGACGGAGTGGCCATCGGCGTTCAGCGCACGGCTTTCCGAGGCGTCGCCCCACAGGCTGCCTTGTTTGTAATGACTGGCCAGGCGCAGCTTCCAGGCATCGTTAAGGTGATGTTCCAGCGCGGCCTGGATGCGGTTGTTGTGGTTGCGGATATTGCCGTCGTCCGGCTCGCCAAGGAACGTGGAGTGGGACATGCCGGTGTTGGCGACAATGCCGCGGTCGAAGGTGGAGGCATGGCGCACGAATTCGCTTTCCACCAGCAGAGTGGTATCCGGGTCCAGTTCCCAACTGAAGGACGGCGCGACGAACACTCGCTTGGCGTCCACGTGATCGCGGAAACTGTGGTTGTCTTCAACCGCCAGGTTCACACGCGACAGCACGCGGCCTTCACTGTCGAGCGGCGTATTCACGTCCAGCGCGGTGCGGTAGCGGTCCCAACTGCCCGCGCTGGTTTGCAGCGTGGTGAAGGCCTCGGGCTGGGGTTTCTTGCTGACGATATTTACCGTGCCGCCTGGATCGCCACGTCCGTACAGGCTGGCGGCCGGCCCCTTGAGCACTTCGATGCGTTCGATGTTCGCCGCGTCCGGCGTGCTCGGGTAGCCGCGGTTGGCGCTGAAGCCGTCCTGGTAGAACTCGGAGGTGGTGAAGCCGCGCACGCTGTATTCGTAAAGGGTCAGGCCGCCGAAATTGTTTTGCTTGGAGACGCCGCCGGCAAATTCCAGGGCACGCTCCACACTGGTGCTGCCCAGGTCCTTGAGCACCGTGGCGGGAATCACGCTGATCGATTGCGGGATATCGCGCAGGGCGGTGTCGGTCTTGGTGGCGCTGGCGGAGCGGGTCGCGCGGTAACCCTGCACCGGGCCGGTTGCCGACTCATAGGCGTCGGTGGTGACGCTGATGGTGTCCAGTTCCAGGGTGTTTTCTTCGGCGTAGGCAGGGTCGAGCAGCAAACCCAGGGCCAGGCCGGCCAGGGGGGCAAATTTTCGAGACGGCATGATAGAGCGTTCCAATGTCGATATTGAAACAATATAACATGTCTAATGAGAGAGATTGCTATGTCATATCAGTGCACCAGCGCCCGCGAACGGGCGCGGGTGCACTGCCGCTTATTCCTCTTCCTTCACCGGTGCCGTGGCCGGCGGCGGGCGCAGGCCGATTTCCGCCGACAGCTTGATTTCCTTGCCGTTGCGCATCACCTGGATCGCCACCTTGTCGGTCGGCTTGATCCGCGCCACCTGGTTCATTGACTTGCGGCCATCACCGGCGGGTGCGCCGTCGATGCTGAGGATCACATCGCCCAGTTGCAGGCCGGCTTTCTGCGCCGGGCCGTCGCGGAAGATCCCCGCGACCACGATGCCCGGGCGCCCGGTCAGGCCAAAAGACTCGGCCAGCTCTTTGGTCAAAGGCTGGACTTCAATGCCCAGCCAGCCACGAATCACTTGGCCGTGTTCAATGATCGACTTCATCACCTCCATCGCCAGCTTCACCGGGATCGCAAAGCCGATGCCCTGGGAGCCGCCGGACTTGGAGAAAATCGCCGTGTTGATCCCCGTCAGGTTGCCATTGGCATCCACCAGCGCGCCGCCGGAGTTGCCGGGGTTTATCGCCGCGTCGGTCTGGATGAAGTCTTCGTAGCTGTTAAGGCCCAGTTGGTTACGCCCGGTGGCGCTGATGATGCCCATGGTCACCGTCTGGCCGACGCCGAACGGGTTGCCGATGGCCAGCGCCACGTCACCCACGCGCAGGCCGTCGGAGCGGCCGAGGGTGATCGACGGCAAATCCTTCAGGTCGATCTTCAGTACCGCAAGATCGGTTTCCGGGTCGCTGCCCACGACGCGGGCCAGGGTCTCGCGGCCGTCACGCAGGGCCACCACGATCTGGTCGGCGCCGGTGGTCACGTGATTGTTGGTGAGGATGTAGCCTTCGGGGCTCATGATCACCCCGGAACCGAGGCTGGACTCCATGCGGCGCTGCTTGGGCCCGTTGTCACCGAAATAGCGGCGGAACTGCGGGTCTTCGAACAGGGGATGCGCCGGCTTGTTGATGACCTTGGTGGTGTACAGGTTGACCACGGCGGGGGCGGCGATGACCACGGCGTCGGCATAGGTCACCGGGCCTTGCACCACGGTGCTGGTTTGCGGGGCCTGCTGCAGGTTCACATCCAGGCTGGGCAGGCCGACCCACTGGGGATAACGCTGAATAATCAGCATCGCGATCAGCACGCCAGCCAGCAATGGCCATCCAAAAAAACGCAGCGCCTTGAGCATCAAGTAAGTCCTGACAGGTTGCAGGGGGCGCGGGAGCGCCCATAATGTCGCGCATTATACGAGGCTGTGACGCCTGCGAACCGGATATTTAGGAGTCTTTTATGGCCGTCCCCCTTACCACCCTCGTCGAGGAAGCGGACCGCTACCTTGGCAGCCTGAAAATCGCCGATTATTGCCCCAACGGCCTGCAAGTCGAGGGCCGGCCCCAGGTGATGCGCATCGTCAGCGGCGTCACCGCCAGCCAGGCCCTGCTGGACGCCGCCGTCGAAGCCCAGGCCGACCTGATCCTGGTGCACCACGGGTATTTCTGGAAGGGTGAAAACCCCTGCATCACCGGCATGAAGCAGCGTCGCCTGAAAACCTTGCTCAAGCACGACATCAGCCTGCTGGCCTATCACCTGCCCCTGGATCTGCACCCCGATGTCGGCAATAACGTGCAGCTTGCCAGGCGACTCGACATTACCGTCGAAGGCCCGCTGGACCCCGGCAACCCCAAAGTCGTCGGCCTGGTCGGCTCGCTCGCCGAGCCGCTGTCACCGCGCGACTTTGCCCGTCGCGTGCAGGACGTGATGGGCCGCGAGCCGCTGTTGATCGAAGGCAGCGAGATGATCCGCCGCGTCGGCTGGTGCACCGGGGGCGGCCAGGGCTATATCGACAATGCGATTGCCGCGGGCGTCGACCTGTTTATCAGCGGCGAAGCGTCCGAGCAGACCTTCCACAGCGCCCGCGAAAACGACATCAGCTTCATCGCTGCCGGCCATCACGCCACCGAGCGTTATGGCGTGCAGGCACTGGGCGATTACCTGGCGCGACGCTTTGCCCTGGAACACCTGTTCATCGATTGCCCGAACCCGATCTGAGCCATACAGCGGGACTCAATGTGGGAGGGGGCTTGCCTCCGATTGCGGTGTGTCAGTCAGTACCTATTTCACTGATCCACCGCTATCGGGGGCAAGCCCCCTCCCACACTTGACCGCATTGCAGGCCAAACTCAGGGGTATATTCATATACCGTTTCGATCTAGTTGGCGCCCTGAATAGAAGCAGGTGCTGTGCTAGCATGCCCCGCTCGAACACGGCCCGCTGGCCGTCCACAAGATCGTTTTTCCGTGAGTAGCCATGGTCGACAAACTGACGCATCTGAAACAGCTGGAGGCGGAAAGCATCCACATCATCCGCGAGGTCGCCGCCGAGTTCGACAACCCGGTGATGCTCTACTCGATCGGTAAAGACTCCGCCGTGATGCTGCACCTGGCACGCAAGGCCTTCTTCCCGGGCAAACTGCCGTTCCCAGTGATGCACGTCGACACCCGCTGGAAATTCCAGGAGATGTACACGTTCCGCGACAAGATGGTCGAGGAGCTGGGCCTGGACCTGATCACCCACGTCAACCCGGACGGTGTGGCGCAGGGCATCAACCCCTTCACCCACGGCAGCGCCAAGCACACCGACATCATGAAGACCGAAGGCCTCAAGCAGGCCCTGGACAAGCATGGTTTCGACGCTGCCTTTGGCGGCGCGCGTCGCGATGAAGAGAAATCCCGTGCCAAAGAGCGCGTGTACTCGTTCCGCGACAGTAAGCACCGCTGGGACCCGAAGAACCAGCGCCCGGAGCTGTGGAACGTCTACAACGGCAACGTCAACAAGGGCGAGTCGATCCGTGTGTTCCCGCTGTCCAACTGGACCGAGCTGGACATCTGGCAGTACATCTACCTGGAAGGCATCCCGATCGTGCCGCTGTATTTCGCCGCCGAGCGCGATGTGATCGAGAAGAACGGTACGTTGATCATGATAGACGACGACCGCATCCTCGAGCACCTGTCCGACGAAGACAAAGCCCGCATCGTCAAAAAGAAAGTCCGTTTCCGTACCCTTGGCTGCTACCCGTTGACGGGCGCGGTGGAGTCCGAAGCCGAGACGCTGACGGACATCATTCAGGAAATGCTCCTGACGCGAACTTCCGAGCGCCAGGGCCGTGTCATCGACCACGATGGTGCAGGCTCGATGGAAGATAAAAAACGTCAAGGCTATTTCTAAGGGGCTGTCATGTCGCATCAATCTGATTTGATCAGCGAGGACATCCTCGCCTACCTGGGCCAGCACGAGCGCAAGGAAATGTTGCGCTTCCTGACCTGTGGCAACGTCGACGACGGCAAGAGCACCCTGATCGGGCGCCTGCTGCACGACTCCAAGATGATTTACGAAGATCACCTGGAAGCCATCACCCGCGATTCGAAAAAATCCGGCACCACCGGTGATGACATCGACCTGGCCTTGCTGGTCGACGGCCTGCAGGCCGAGCGTGAGCAGGGCATCACCATCGATGTGGCCTACCGCTACTTTTCCACCGCCAAGCGCAAATTCATCATCGCCGACACCCCGGGCCATGAGCAGTACACCCGCAACATGGCCACCGGTGCCTCCACCTGTGACCTGGCGATCATCCTGATCGACGCCCGCTACGGCGTGCAGACCCAGACCCGTCGCCACAGCTTCATCGCCTCGCTGCTGGGTATCAAGCACATCGTGGTCGCCATCAACAAGATGGACATCAACGGCTTTGACCAAAGCGTGTTCGAGTCGATCAAGGCCGATTACCTGAAGTTTGCCGAGGGCATCGCCTTCAAGCCGAGCACCCTGGCCTTTGTGCCGATGTCGGCGCTCAAGGGCGACAACGTGGTGAACAAGAGCGAGCGTTCGCCCTGGTACACCGGCCAGTCGCTGATGGAGATCCTCGAAACCGTCGAGATCGCCAACGACCGCAACTACACCGACCTGCGTTTCCCGGTGCAGTACGTCAACCGTCCGAACCTGAACTTCCGTGGTTTTGCCGGCACCCTGGCCAGCGGCATCGTGCACAAGGGCGACGAAGTCGTGGTGCTGCCGTCGGGCAAGAGCAGCCGCGTCAAATCCATCGTCACGTTCGAGGGCGAGCTGGAGCACGCAGGTCCCGGTCAAGCGGTGACGCTGACCATGGAAGACGAGATCGATATCTCCCGTGGCGACCTGCTGGTACACGCCGACAACGTGCCGCAAGTGACCGACGCCTTCGACGCCATGCTGGTGTGGATGGCCGAGGAGCCGATGCTGCCGGGCAAGAAATACGACATCAAGCGCGCCACCAGCTACGTACCGGGTTCCATCACCAGCATCGTGCACCGTGTGGACGTGAACACCCTGGCCGAAGGCCCGGCCAGTTCCCTGCAGTTGAACGAGATTGGCCGGGTCAAGGTCAGCCTGGACGCCGCCATCGCCCTGGACGGTTACGACAGCAACCGCACCACCGGCGCCTTTATCGTCATCGACCGTTTGACCAATGGCACCGTTGCGGCGGGCATGATCATTGCCCCGCCCGTGACCCATGGCAGCGCGGCGCAGCACGGCAAGTTGGCCCATGTGGCCACCGAAGAACGTGCCCTGCGCTTCGGCCAGCAGCCGGCTACGGTGTTGTTCAGCGGCCTGTCCGGCGCCGGCAAGAGCACCTTGGCTTACGCGGTTGAGCGCAAGCTGTTCGACATGGGCCGTGCGGTGTTCGTACTGGACGGCCAGAACCTGCGTCATGACCTGAACAAGGGGCTGCCGCAGGACCGCGCCGGGCGTACCGAAAACTGGCGGCGTGCCGCTCACGTGGCGCGCCAGTTCAACGAAGCCGGCCTGCTGACCCTGGCCGCGTTCGTCGCCCCGGATGCCGAAGGCCGTGAACAGGCCAAGGCGCTGATTGGCAGCGATCGCCTGCTGACGGTGTACGTGCAAGCGTCGCCATTGGTGTGCGCCGAGCGTGATCCGCAAGGGCTGTACGCTGCCGGTGGGGATAACATCCCGGGTGAGTCGTTCCCGTACGACGTGCCATTGAATGCCGACCTGGTGATCGACACCCAGGCCCTGTCGCTGGAAGACAGCGTCAAGCAAGTGCTGGAACTGTTGCGCCAGCGCGGCGCGATCTAAACCAGTACTCGGTCAAATGTGGGAGGGGGCTTGCCCCCGATAGCGGTGTGTCAGTCAAAAGATGCAGTGACTGACACTCGGTAATCGCGGCATAGGTATCTAAACAACCCAGCAGCGCCCAACCGTAACCACGATGCGAAGCGAGCCGCTCTTGATCTGCTTTTGATCTCAGGCGCCCCGTTAAACCACGCTGGCCGAACGAAGGCTTGAATCCGTGGGTAACCCGGCAGGACGCCGGGTTAGCCGCACT
>NZ_CVTN01000083.1:0-42389 GCF_900004915.1 Pseudomonas sp. 31 R 17 | reverse complement strand
CCGTTACCGCAGAAACGGATATGTACTCGATCTGATCCAACATCCTGGTCGGCCCAGAGGCCGCCATCGGGGGCAAGCCCCCTCCCACATTTTTGATCAGTTGCGGTCTGGGAAATCGGTGTGCAGCTTGTCCAGCAAGGCATCCTTGTCTTCCCACAGCTGGTTGATCCAGCCCTGGAACGCCAACCGATACTCCCCATCCTGCTCATAATTGCTGCCAATGAACTCGGCCGGAATCCGCACTTCTTCGAACTGCACCACCACGTCCTTCACATTCCCGCACAGTAAGTCCCAATAGCCCGGACGCCCGGCCGGGTAGTGGATAGTCACATTCACCAGTGACTTCAATTGCTCACCCATGGCATCCAGCACAAACGCGATTCCGCCGGCCTTGGGCTTGAGCAGATAGCGAAACGGCGACTTCTGTTGCGCGTGCTTGCCCGGGGTAAACCGCGTGCCCTCGGCGAAGTTAAAGATGCCCACCGGGTTGTCGCGAAACTTCGCACAGGTCTTGCGCGTGGTTTCCAGGTCCTTGCCTTTCTTTTCCGGGTGTTTTTCCAGGTAAGCCTTGCTGTAGCGCTTCATGAACGGAAAGCCCAGGGCCCACCATGCCAGGCCAATCACCGGCACCCAGATCAGTTCCTGCTTGAGAAAGAACTTCAGCGGGCGAATCCGTCGATTGAGCACGTATTGCAGCACCATGATGTCGACCCAGCTCTGATGGTTGCTGGTGACCAGATACGAATGCTGGTAATCCAGGCCTTCGAGGCCGCTCAGGTGCCAGCGCGTGCGCCGCACCAGGTTCATCCAGCCCTTGTTGTTCGTGACCCAGGCTTCGTGGGTGTGATTCATCAACCATTCGCTGAAGCGCTTGGCGAAGGGCAGCGCCTTGAACAGCGCGACGATAAACAGGAACGAGCACAGCAGGATCGTGTTCAGTGCCAGCAGCAGGGACGCGATCACCCCACGTACGGCGGCAGGTAGAAAATCCAGCATTTAGATATCCATAGGTCGGTTGGCGGCTTGGATCGCGGTGAGGGCGATGGTGTATACGATGTCGTCCACCTGGGCGCCGCGTGGCAGGTCGTTGACCGGTTTGCGCAGGCCCTGGAGCATCGGCCCCAGGCTCACGCAATCGGCGCTACGCTGCACGGCTTTGTAGGTGGTGTTGCCAGTGTTCAGGTCGGGGAACACGAACACCGTGGCCTTGCCGGCGACCTGGCTGTTGGGCGCCAATTGTCGGGCCACGCTTTCGTTGGCGGCGGCGTCGTATTGCAGCGGGCCGTCGATCAGCAGTGAGCTTTGCTGTTCGTGGGCGAGCAGGGTGGCCTCGCGGACTTTTTCCACTTCCTCGCCGCTGGCCGAATCGCCGCTGGAATAACTGATCATCGCCACGCGCGGGGCGATGCCGAACGCGGCCGCCGAGTCGGCGCTTTGCAGGGCAATTTCCGCCAGCTCCGCAGCGCTGGGGTGCGGGTTCATCACGCAGTCGCCGTACACCAGCACCTGCTCGGGGAACAGCATGAAGAACACCGACGATACCAAGGTGCAGCCCGGCGCTGTTTTAATCAGCTGCAGGGCAGGGCGGATGGTATTGGCGGTGGAGTGGATGACGCCGGAGACCAGGCCGTCCACTTCGTCCAGGGCGAGCATCATGGTGGCGATCACCACGGTGTCTTCCAACTGCTGCTCGGCCATCGGTGCGTTCAAACTCTTGCTCTTGCGCAGTGCCACCATGGGCTCGACGTAGCGCTGGCGGATCAGGTCCGGGTCGAGAATCTCCAGGCCTTCGGGCAAATCGATGCCGTGGGCGCGAGCGACGGCTTCCACGTCCGCCGGCTTGGCCAGCAGCACACAGCGCGCGATGCCCCGCGCCTGGCAGATCGCAGCGGCCTGTACGGTCAGCGGCTCGCTGCCTTCGGGCAACACGATGCGCTTGTTGGCGGCCTGGGCGCGTTGGATCAACTGGTAGCGGAATACCGCAGGGGACAGGCGCATTTCCCGTGGCGTGCCGCAGCGTTGGTGCAGCCAGCGTGCATCGAGGTGGCTGGCGACGAAGTCGGTGATGATCTCCGCGCGCTCGCGGTCATCGATGGGGATTTCCTTATTGAGGCTATTGAGCTGGTTGGCGGTGTCGTAGGAGCCGGTGCTCACCGACAGCACCGGCAACCCGGCCTGGAACGCACCGCGGCACAGCTCCATGATGCGCGGGTCGGGCAACGTGTCGCTGGTCAGCAGCAGGCCGGCCAGGGGGACGCCGTTGATCGCAGCCAGGCTGACGGCGAGGATGATGTCGTCGCGATCGCCGGGTGTTACGACCAGTACGCCGGGCTTGAGCAGCTCCACGGTGTTGCGCATGGTGCGCGCGCAAATGATGATCTTGGTCATGCGCCGGGTTTCGTAGTCGCCGGCATTGAGGATCTGTGCACCCATCAGGTCGGCCACGTCGCGGGTACGCGGCGCGTTGAGTTCGGGCTGGTAGGGAATGCAGCCGAGCAGGCGGAAATCACCGCTGCGCAGCAGGGGCGAATGTTCCTTGAGGCGCGCCGAGAACGCCTCCATGCTTTCGTCGGTGCGCACCTTGTTAAGGATCACGCCGAGTACTTTCGGGTCTTTCGGGCCGCCGAACAGTTGCGCCTGCAGTTCCACGCGGCCGGACAGTTCGGTGAGCACTTCGTTTTCCGGGGCAGAGACCAGGATCACTTCCGCATCCAGGCTCTTGGCCAGGTGCAGGTTGACCCGGGCCGCATAACTGGCGCTGCGGGTCGGCACCATGCCTTCGACGATCAGCACGTCCTTGCCCACGGCGGCTTGCTGGTACAGCGTGATGATTTCTTCGAGCAACTCATCCAGCTGGCCGTCGCCGAGCATGCGCTCGACATGGGCCAGGCCCAGCGGTTGGGGCGGTTTCAGGCCGTGGGTGCGCGCCACCAGTTCGGTGGAACGCTCGGGGCCGGTATCGCCAGGGTGTGGCTGGGCAATCGGTTTGAAAAAACCGACTTTCAGTCCGGCTCGTTCCAGGGTACGCACCAGCCCAAGGCTGATGGAGGTCAGGCCCACACCAAAATCGGTGGGCGCGATAAAAAAAGTCTGCATGCGAATTCTCTGGAGGTGCATGGCTGGGGTGGCGCTCTATGCTTGAGCACCTACCGCGAATCAGGCGCCAAGGTTATCGTTATTCGTGCTGTTGCGCACACCAGCCGCAGGCAAAGGGTTGGCCTATTTTTTCAAGGCGTTGCGCGGGGTCGAGCACCCAGGCGCGCGACTGCCACGGCGGCTGGTGGCGCAGATGCTGGGTGTGGCCGCAGGACAGCTCGGCGACCCAGTGCAGGTCGTCGTCCTGGTGGAATCCGGTTATCGTCGAGACCGTTGGTCGGCCCCGTCCGTCCGGGTTCTGTTCGCTTTCGGACAAATCCTTGTTTAGACTTGTCCGTTCTTCATTCTTATGCAAAAGGTCTCGCCCCATGACGATCGCCGCTAACAAGGCTGTCTCCATCGACTATACCCTGACCAACGACGCTGGTGAGGTCATCGACAGCTCCGCCGGCGGCGCGCCGCTGGTCTACCTGCAAGGCGCGGGTAACATCATCCCAGGCCTGGAAAAGGCGCTGGAAGGCAAGGCAGTCGGTGATGAACTGACCGTTGCCGTAGAGCCTGAAGATGCCTACGGCGAATACTCCGCCGAACTGGTCAGCACTTTGAGCCGCAGCATGTTCGAAGGTGTTGATGAACTGGAAGTCGGCATGCAGTTCCACGCTTCCGCGCCGGACGGCCAAATGCAGATCGTGACCATCCGCGACCTGGACGGCGACGACGTGACCGTTGACGGTAACCACCCTCTGGCTGGCCAGCGCCTGAACTTCCAGGTGAAGATCGTTGCCATTCGCGACGCTTCCCAGGAAGAAGTGGCTCACGGTCACGTCCACGGTGAAGGCGGTCATCACCATTGATTGTGGTTTGATCAATCGGTAGCAAAAACGCCCCGACTGGTTCGGGGCGTTTTTTTGCGCTCAAGAAAACACTGGAGTTCAAATGTGGGAGGGGGCTTGCCCCCGATGACGGTGTGTCAGTCAAAGTATTTCTTACTGATACACCGCCATCGAGGGCAAGCCCCCTCCCACATTTGGATAGGTGTGCATTCCAGAAAACAAAAATGCCCCGGACCTTTCGGTACGGGGCATTTCTTAACTGTTACGCAACCTGAGGTCACGTGGCAGTTGTTACCACTTAGGCTGCAGCAGCAACGTTCAGAGCCTTGATGTGGCCATTCAGGCGGCTCTTATGACGAGCGGCCTTGTTCTTGTGGATGATGCCTTTATCGGCCATACGGTCGATAACTGGCACGGCCAGAACGTAAGCAGCTTGGGCTTTTTCAGCGTCTTTGGTGTCGATGGCTTTAACTACATTCTTGATGTAGGTACGAACCATGGAACGCAGGCTGGCGTTGTGGCTGCGACGCTTCTCAGCCTGTTTTGCACGTTTTTTGGCGGAAGGTGTGTTGGCCACCGTCGAGCTCCTCGAAAGACTTTTTAGGAAATAGCAAACAAAATAGGCCGCGAATCATGCCGATGACTTGATGGGTTGTCAAGAGCGGCTGATGCGAACTGCTGAGTGGTCGATCTGAAGAGGCGGGTGATTTATTTCCGGCGCTTGACCTGTAAACTCGCGAGCTTTGGCGCTGTGCTGTTGCAGGCGCGCAGTATCGCATAAGTAGGCGCTTTGTTCGCCTGCTCTTTATCTATAGGCGCAAACTCTTTCAATGAATCTGCTCAAATCGTTGGCTGCCGTCAGCTCTATCACGATGATCTCCCGGGTTTTGGGGTTTGTGCGTGACACCCTGCTGGCACGCATTTTTGGCGCCAGCATGGCCACGGACGCCTTCTTCATTGCCTTTAAACTGCCCAACCTGTTGCGCCGGATTTTCGCCGAAGGCGCGTTCTCCCAGGCCTTCGTGCCGATCCTGGCCGAATACAAGACTCAACAGGGGGAGGAGGCGACTCGCACCTTTATCGCCTATGTCTCGGGCCTTCTGACACTGGTGTTGATGCTGGTGACCGTGCTCGGCATGCTCGCCGCGCCCTGGGTGATCTGGGCCACGGCCCCCGGCTTTGCCAATACCCCGGAAAAGTTCGCACTGACCACTGATCTGCTGCGCGTGACCTTTCCTTATATATTGCTGATCTCGCTGTCATCGCTTGCCGGGGCGATTCTCAATACCTGGAACCGTTTCTCGGTGCCGGCCTTCGTGCCGACGCTGCTTAACGTCAGCATGATTATCTTCGCGCTGTTCCTCACGCCGTACTTCGATCCGCCGGTGATGGCCCTGGGGTGGGCCGTCCTGGCGGGGGGGCTGGCACAACTGTTCTACCAGCTGCCGCATTTGAAAAAGATCGGCATGCTGGTGCTGCCGCGCCTGAACCTCAAGGACGCCGGCGTCTGGCGCGTGATGCGCAATATGTTGCCGGCGATCCTCGGTGTGTCCGTCAGTCAGATTTCCCTGATCATCAATACGGCGTTCGCGTCGTTGCTGGTATCCGGTTCGGTGTCGTGGATGTACTACGCCGACCGCCTGATGGAATTGCCGTCCGGCGTGCTCGGGGTGGCCCTGGGCACCATTTTGCTGCCGACCCTGGCGCGCACCTATGCGAGCAAGGACCGCCAGGAATACTCGCGCATTCTCGACTGGGGCCTGCGCCTGTGCTTCCTGCTGGTGCTGCCGTGCTCCCTGGCCCTGGGAGTCCTGGCCGAACCCTTGACGGTCTCGCTGTTTCAATACGGTCAATTCGACGCGCACGACGCCCTGATGACCCAGCATGCGCTGGTGGCGTACTCCGTGGGGTTGCTCGGCATTATCGTGATCAAGGTGCTGGCGCCGGGCTTCTATGCCCAGCAAAACATCCGCACACCGGTGAAGATCGCGATCTTCACACTGATCGTCACGCAATTGCTCAATCTGGTGTTTATCGGCCCGCTGGCCCATGCCGGCCTGGCGCTCGCGATCAGTGCCGGTGCCTGTATCAATGCCGGCCTGCTGTTTTATCAACTGCGCAAGCAGCAGATGTACCAACCGCAGCCCGGCTGGGGCGCGTTTACCCTCAAGTTGCTCGTGGCGGTCGCGGCGATGTCGGCCGTGCTGTTTGCGCTGATGCACGTGATGCCGGCCTGGGATCAGGGCCATATGCTGGAGCGCTTCATGCGCCTGGGCGTGCTGGTAGTGGCTGGCGTGGTGGTGTACTTCGGGATGTTGCTGCTGCAGGGTTTTCGCCTGCGCGATTTCAATCGCAAGTCGCTGGGGTAGAGAGTTTGCCGCGATAAAACGGCTGTTTTATCGAATCGATCCATTTGGCCTGCGCTGTTGCCTGTCGTCCGGGGCCGGGTGTGGTTATAATCGACCACTTTATGAGCAAGAAGCGCGTTATGCAGCTGGTTCGAGGTCTCCACAACCTGCGCCCCGAGCACCGGGGCTGCGTCGCCACCATTGGCAACTTTGACGGTGTTCACCGTGGCCACCAGGCTATCCTGGCCAGGCTGCGCGAGCGTGCGGTCGAGTTGGGCGTGCCCAGCTGCGTGGTGATTTTTGAGCCACAGCCGCGGGAGTTCTTCACCCCGGAAACGGCGCCGGCCCGCCTGGCCCGCCTGCGAGACAAACTGCAACTGCTGGCTGAAGAAGGCGTGGACCGCGTCCTCTGCCTGGCTTTCAACCAGCGCCTGCAAAGCCTCAGCGCCGCCGAGTTTGTCGACCGCATCCTCGTCGATGGTCTCGGCGTGCAGCATCTGGAGGTCGGCGACGACTTCCGTTTTGGTTGCGACCGGGTCGGCGATTTCGATTTCCTGCAACACGCCGGCGTCAACCAGGGTTTTACCGTCGAAGCCGCGCAAACCGTCGAACTGGACGGCCTGCGCGTGAGCAGTACCCAGGTGCGTAATGCCCTGGCCGCTGCCGACTTCGCCTTGGCCGAGCGTTTGCTCGGTCGCCCGTTCCGCATCGCCGGGCGGGTACTGCACGGCCAGAAGCTGGCGCGCCAACTGGGCACGCCAACCGCCAACGTGCAACTCAAGCGCCGTCGTGTACCGCTGACCGGGGTTTACCTGGTGAGTGTCGACATCGACGGCCAATCGTGGCCGGGAGTCGCCAATATAGGCGTCAGGCCCACGGTTGCAGGTGATGGCAAGGCCCACCTGGAAGTTCACCTTTTGGATTTTGCCGGTGACTTGTATGACCGGCGTTTAACGGTGGTTTTCCACCAGAAGCTGCGTGAAGAGCAGCGTTTCGCCTCCCTTGAGGCGTTGAAAACGGCGATCAATGCGGATGTCGCCGCCGCCCGTGCACTAGCCGCACCTAGCGCCCATCGCTAACCGAAGAGCCTTAAATGACCGACTATAAAGCCACGCTAAACCTTCCGGACACCGCCTTCCCAATGAAGGCCGGCCTGCCACAGCGCGAACCGCAGATCCTGCAGCGCTGGGACAGTATTGGCCTGTACGGAAAGTTGCGCGAAATTGGCAAGGATCGTCCGAAATTCGTCCTGCACGACGGCCCTCCTTATGCCAACGGCACCATTCACATCGGTCACGCGCTGAACAAGATTCTCAAGGACATGATCCTGCGTTCGAAGACCCTGTCGGGCTTCGACGCGCCGTATGTCCCGGGTTGGGACTGCCATGGCCTGCCGATCGAACACAAGGTCGAAGTGACCTACGGCAAGAACCTGGGCGCGGATAAAACCCGCGAACTGTGCCGTGCCTACGCCACCGAGCAGATCGAAGGGCAGAAGTCCGAATTCATCCGCCTGGGTGTCCTGGGCGAGTGGGACAACCCTTACAAAACCATGAATTTCAAGAACGAGGCCGGTGAAATCCGCGCCCTGGCCGAAATCGTCAAGGGCGGTTTCGTGTTCAAGGGCCTCAAGCCCGTGAACTGGTGCTTCGACTGCGGTTCGGCCCTGGCCGAGGCGGAAGTCGAGTACGAAGACAAGAAGTCCTCGACCATCGACGTGGCCTTCCCGATTGCCGATGAGGCCAGGCTGGCCGAGGCCTTTGGCCTGGCATCGCTGGCCAAGCCGGCGGCCATCGTGATCTGGACCACCACGCCATGGACCATTCCGGCCAACCAGGCACTGAACGTGCACCCCGAGTTCACCTACGCGCTGGTGGACGTTGGCGATCGCCTGCTGGTGCTGGCCGAAGAAATGGTCGAGCCGTGCCTGGCGCGTTACGAGCTGCAAGGTTCGGTGATCGCCACCACCACCGGTACCGCGCTGGAGCTGATCAACTTCCGCCATCCGTTCTACGACCGCCTGTCGCCGGTGTACCTGGCTGACTACGTCGAACTGGGTTCGGGTACCGGCGTGGTTCACTCCGCGCCCGCCTACGGTGTGGACGACTTCGTGACCTGCAAAGCCTACGGCATGGTCAACGACGACATCCTCAATCCGGTACAGAGCAATGGCGTGTACGCGCCGTCGCTGGAGTTCTTCGGCGGCCAGTTCATCTTCAAGGCCAACGAGCCGATCATCGACAAGTTGCGCGAAGTCGGTTCGCTGTTGCACACCGAAACTATCAAGCACAGCTACATGCACTGCTGGCGCCACAAGACTCCGTTGATCTACCGCGCTACCGCGCAGTGGTTTATCGGCATGGACAAAGAGCCGACCAGCGGCGAAACCCTGCGCATACGCTCGCTCAAGGCCGTCGAAGGCACCAGGTTCGTCCCGGCCTGGGGCCAGGCGCGCCTGCACTCGATGATCGCCAACCGTCCGGACTGGTGCATCTCCCGCCAGCGTAACTGGGGCGTGCCGATCCCGTTCTTCCTGCACAAGGAAAGCGGCGAACTGCACCCACGTACCGTCGAGTTGATGGAGCTCGTGGCCCAGCGCGTTGAACAGGAAGGCATCGAAGCCTGGTTCAAGATGGACGCTGCCGAGTTGCTCGGTGATGAAGCGCCGCAGTACGACAAGATCAGCGACACCCTCGACGTATGGTTCGACTCGGGCACCACCCACTGGCACGTGCTGCGCGGTTCGCACCCGATGGGCCACGAGACCGGCCCGCGTGCCGACCTGTACCTGGAAGGTTCGGACCAGCACCGCGGCTGGTTCCACTCGTCGCTGCTGACCGGTTGCGCCATCGACAACCACGCGCCGTACCGGGAGCTGTTGACCCACGGCTTCACCGTCGACGAAAACGGCCGCAAGATGTCCAAGTCGTTGAAGAACGTGATCGAGCCGAAGAAGATCAACGACACCCTGGGCGCCGACATCATGCGTCTGTGGGTCGCCTCGACCGATTACTCGGGCGAGATCGCCGTCTCCGACCAGATCCTGGCCCGCAGCGCCGATGCCTACCGGCGTATCCGTAATACCGCGCGCTTCCTGCTGTCGAACCTGACCGGTTTCAACCCGGCCACCGACATCCTGCCGGCCGAGGACATGCTCGCCCTCGACCGTTGGGCCGTGGACCGCGCCCTGTTGCTGCAGCGCGAGTTGCAGGAACACTACGGCGAGTACCGCTTCTGGAATGTCTATTCCAAGATCCACAACTTCTGCGTGCAGGAGCTCGGTGGTTTCTACCTCGACATCATCAAGGACCGCCAGTACACCACTGGTGCCAACAGCAAGGCGCGCCGTTCGGCGCAGACCGCGCTGTACCACATCAGCGAAGCGCTGGTGCGCTGGATCGCACCGATCCTGGCGTTCACCGCCGACGAATTGTGGGAGTACCTGCCGGGCGAGCGTAACGAGTCCGTCATGCTCAACACCTGGTACGAAGGCTTGACCGAACTGCCGGCCAACTTCGAACTGGGCCGCGAGTATTGGGAAGGCGTGATGGCCGTGAAGGTTGCGGTGAACAAGGAGCTGGAAGTGCAGCGCGCGGCCAAGGCCGTGGGTGGCAACCTGCAAGCCGAAGTCACCCTGTTTGCCGAGGACGGCCTGACCGCCGACCTCGCCAAGCTGAGCAACGAACTGCGCTTTGTGTTGATCACCTCCACCGCAAGCCTGGCGCCTTTCGCCCAGGCCCCGGCAGATGCCGTGGCCACCGATGTGCCGGGCTTGAAGCTCAAGGTGGTCAAGTCGGCCTTCCCTAAATGCGCCCGTTGCTGGCACTGCCGTGAAGATGTCGGCGTGAACCCCGAGCATCCGGAAATCTGCGGTCGTTGCGTCGATAACATCAGCGGTGAAGGCGAGGTTCGTCACTATGCCTAACGCTGCCAGTCGTTTCGGACGTCTGGGCTGGCTCGTATTGAGCGTGCTGGTGCTGGTCATCGACCAGGTCAGCAAGGCTCATTTCGAAGGCACCCTGGAAATGTTCCAGCAGATCGTGGTGATCCCGGATTACTTCAGTTGGACCCTGGCCTACAACACCGGTGCGGCCTTCAGCTTTCTCGCTGATGGCGGTGGCTGGCAGCGCTGGTTGTTCGCGGTGATCGCCGTGGTGGTCAGTGCGGTGCTGGTGGTCTGGCTCAAGCGCCTGGGCCGGGACGACACCTGGCTGGCCATCGCGCTGGCCCTGGTGCTGGGCGGCGCGCTGGGTAACCTGTACGACCGCGTTGCCCTGGGCCATGTGATCGATTTCATCCTGGTGCATTGGCAGAACCGCCATTACTTCCCGGCGTTCAACTTCGCCGACAGCGCTATCACCGTCGGCGCAATCATGCTGGCGCTGGACATGTTCAAGAGCAAGAAAACCGGAGAGACCGTCAATGACTGATCAGGTATTGGCTGAGCAACGCATCGGCCAGAACACGGAAGTCACTTTGCATTTCGCATTGCGCCTGGAGAATGGCGACACGGTCGACAGCACCTTCGACAAAGCCCCGGCGACCTTCAAGGTCGGTGACGGTAATCTGTTGCCGGGTTTTGAAGCGGCGTTGTTCGGCTTCAAGGCCGGCGACAAGCGCAACCTGCAGATCCTGCCGGAAAATGCCTTTGGCCAGCCCAACCCGCAAAACGTGCAGATCATCCCGCGTTCGCAGTTCGAAGGCATGGAGCTGTCGGAAGGCCTGCTGGTGATCTTCAATGACGCGGCGAATACGGAATTGCCCGGCGTGGTCAAAGCCTTCGATGACACGCAAGTGACCATCGACTTCAACCACCCGTTGTCCGGCAAGACACTGACCTTTGACGTCGAGATCATCAACGTCAAGGCGCTGGTCTAAAATGTGGGAGGGGGCTTGCTCCCCTCCCACCTTTGATCTCCATTATCTGTTGAGTCAGCGTTAATATTGACTCAATGTGGCTGCAAGACACGAGGCACAGCATGCAAATCAAACTCGCCAACCCCCGTGGCTTCTGTGCCGGTGTGGACCGGGCGATCGAAATCGTCAACCGCGCCCTGGAAGTCTTCGGCCCGCCGATCTACGTGCGGCATGAAGTCGTCCACAACAAGTTCGTGGTTGAAGATCTGCGTGCTCGCGGGGCCATATTCGTCGAAGAACTCGACCAGGTGCCTGACGATGTCATCGTTATCTTCAGTGCCCACGGGGTCTCCCAGGCCGTGCGCACCGAAGCGTCCGGCCGTGGCCTGAAAGTATTCGATGCCACATGCCCGCTGGTGACCAAGGTGCACATCGAGGTGGCGCGCTACAGCCGTGATGGACGTGAATGCATCCTGATCGGCCACGCCGGTCATCCGGAAGTCGAAGGCACCATGGGCCAGTATGACGCCAGCAATGGCGGCGCCATCTACCTGGTGGAAGACGAAAAAGACGTCGCCAACCTGCAAGTGCAGAACCCGGAGCGCCTGGCGTTCGTTACCCAGACCACCTTGTCCATGGACGACACCAGCCGCGTTATCGATGCCCTGCGCACGCGATTCCCGGCCATTGGCGGCCCACGCAAGGACGACATCTGCTACGCCACGCAAAACCGCCAGGACGCGGTCAAGCAACTGGCCGACGAGTGTGATGTGGTGCTTGTGGTCGGCAGCCCCAACAGCTCCAACTCCAATCGCTTGCGTGAGCTGGCCGAGCGCATGGCGACACCGGCGTACCTGATCGATGGCGCCGAGGATATGCAGCGTAGCTGGTTCGACGGTGTGGAGCGCATCGGCATCACGGCGGGCGCCTCGGCCCCGGAAGTCCTGGTGCGTGGCGTCATCCAGCAATTGCACGCCTGGGGGGCCACCGGTGCCGATGAGTTGGCGGGGCGCGAAGAAAACATTACGTTTTCGATGCCCAAGGAACTGCGGGTGCGCTCGCTGCTCTGAACCCGGCTCGCTCAACCACCGCATAACGCCTGCTCGGTCTTGTCACTGCGCAGGCTGACGCGTCCACTTGGCGCCAGCACTATCTGATACAGGCTTTGTGCCTGCGTCGCGTCGCACACATGCACGGTGCCGGCACGAAACCCGCCGCCCGCAAACACCGGCTCCCCCAACGCGCTGAAACGCACCTGGCTGCTGACCGGGCCATTACCTGCCACCGGTACGCGCCCGCTGTCCTGTCGCTCCAGCAGCACCGGATTCTCGTCATCCAGATGGCCGCGACCACTGATATCCAGGATCACCCGCCAGCCCTGGCTCCAGTCTTGCTCCCTTGCATGGATGACCACTGCACGACTGCGTGCGATCGCCTCCGTGCGCGCATAACGCAGCCCGTCGGCCAGTGACCGGGCCACGCTTTGTTGCTGCTGCGATTCCAGCAAACCCTTGAAGCCGGGTATGGCCAGTTGCGCCAGAACGCCCGTGACGATCAGCCCCAGCAGTAATTCGATCAAGGTGAACCCTCGTTGTGTCATGTGCGTCCCTCCGTGGATGCGGTTGATCTTTAAGTGACAGGCATAGGTATAGCGTTTGCTCCCTGATGCTGAATGATGGCCTTTATGTCCAATGTATTTCCCTTTGTTCCGATAGCGGCAGCCGCCAAAAACCGGCGCTAGTCTTGGGGCGTACAGCAGGGTTCTGCTGTTTTTCTACGGCCCTCGACATGGACGACGACGGTAATGCCTTTGTGCAGCAACACTTTATTTCTACGCGCAGTTCATCGACCTCAAGCCGGCATGACCCTGATCGAGGTACTGGTAGCGGTGCTGGTCCTGGCTATCGGACTGCTGGGGGCTGCGGCTCTCCAGCTCAACGCGCTCAAATACACCGACAATGCACGGATGACCAGCCAGGCCAGTTTCATTGCCTACGATATGCTTGATCGAATTCGCGCCAATGCCGGGGTCGATTACGCCTGGGCCCAAGCCGAACGCGCGCCGCCCGGCACCTCGACCGCCAGCGTGCGTGACCTGGACTTGCATGATTTCGAAGCCAATATCATAGGTTTTGCCGGCAAGGACGCCAAAGGTGCCGTGGCGGTCAGCGGCAATGAAGTCACTATCAGCATCACGTGGGAAGACGCCAGGTTGGAGAGCAGCCTGGGTGCGCGGCAAACCTTCACGCTCACCAGCCGTATCGCCAGTGGGCAAGGCAGATCGCAATGAACCGTCCCGCACGTGGTTTCGGGCTGGTGGAGTTGCTGCTGGCGCTGGCCGTCGGGCTGGTGCTGATCCTTGGCGCGAGCCAGGTGCTGATCGGTGCGCGGCTGACCCAGGCCAGCCAGCAGGCCGCTACGGTGCTGCAGGATGATGCGCGATTCGCCCTGAGCAAGCTTGTCCAGGATATTCGCCAGGCAGGCATGCTGGGATGTTTGGCCCCGGCGTTTATCGACAACGCCCCGGCGACCTTTGATCGACCGATTGGCTGGCAAATATCGGCAAGCGCAACGTCACTGACGCTGGTGACCGCCAATACCGGCGACGGTGCCGGCAAGCCAGACTGGACGGTGGTGTCCGACTGCAGGGACGCGGCACAGGCTTACGCCGGCACCCCGCCTGTGGTCGCGCCCGGCCAGGTTCGGTTTGCCATACGTGAGCTCACCTACACCCATGAGGCGGGGCAGTTGAGGATCAGTACGCCGTCGGCACCGGCCAAGGCGGTGCTGATAGATAACGTACGGGCCTTCGAGATCAGTTTCGGGGTAGCCGCCGGGCCTGAATCGACGGACGTGGCGCGCTACGACAGCCACCCGGCCGACGCATCGTTGATCCGCAGCGTGCGCATCCGCATGACCCTGCAGGACCCGACCGGGCGTGTGAAGGATCAGGCCTATAGCGTCGTGGCCGCACTGCGCAACCGGCTGGAGTAGGGCGATGATCATGAGTGGGGGGAGCCCTGTGCGCCAGGCGGGAATGGTATTGCTGATCAGCCTGGTCTTTCTGCTGTTGCTGTCACTGGTGGGGTTGTCATCCATGCAGGGCGCGATCTCTCAGCAGAAGGTCGCCGGTAGCCTGTGGCAACGGAATCAATCGTTCCAGACGGCCGAAAGTGGCCTGCGGCTGGGGGAGTCGGCGGTGCGCAGGGGCGGACTTGCGCTGCCACCTTGCCACTCGATCATCAGCTGCGCGCCGCCCGCGGAGGCATTTTCGGTGGTTGGCCCTGGGCCAAATCCGGTCTCTGCGGTGAATTGGGTGGCGTTCAAGGACGGGGTATATGGCATTCAATCCCTGGGCGTGGGGATGGGCCAGGCGCATTTACCGCCGCTTATCCCGGCCGCGCTCTTTCGGGTGACGGCCGTGGGGCTGGGTGGCCAGTCGCGCACGGTGCTTGAGACGGTGTATGCGCGGGTGGGGGAGGGCGACGGGGCGCGGTTTCGGCGAGTCTTATGGCGGCAACTTCAATAAGGAGCAATTCAATGGGCATGGATAGCCAGGGCTTTACCCTGATCGAGCTGTTGATCGCGGTGGCGATCATCGCGTTGCTGGTCGGGATCGCTTACCCCGGATACACCGGCCAGGTGAAAAAGGTGTACCGGGTGCAAGTCGTCGCGCTGCTGAGCGAGCAGGCTCAACATCTGCAGCGTTTTTACACGCGCAACGGCACTTTTATTGATGCAAGCGGCGTCAGTACAGGCAATGATCACTATAGAATCAGCGCCGTATTGAACCCTCATGATTTTGTCTTGCTCGCCACGCCTGCCCCGCACTCAGTCATGGCGGACGACGCCTGCGGCCAATTCAGTTTGACCAGCACCGGTATGCGCAGCAATCCGGGAGCGGTGCCGCAAATGCCGCTCAAGGCATGCTGGGGGCAGTGATGAGAGTGCTGGATGAATGGGCGCCGGGCGCGCTTTTCCCTTTTTATCGGCTGGATCAAATGATGGCTAAGCAACAGCGAGTAGTGATTGTCGGCGGCGGCGTGATGGGTTTGTTGACGGCATACAACCTGGCGAACCGGGGGCAGGCGGTCATATTGCTGGAGCGCGGCGGGCTTGGGCAGGAGTCTTCCTGGGCTGGCGGCGGGATTGTTTCGCCGTTGTATCCATGGCGCTATAGCCCGGCGGTGACCGCCTTGGCCCATTGGTCCCAGGATTTCTACCCGCAACTGGCACAACGGCTGTTCGCTGCGACCGGCGTCGATCCCGAGGTTCACACCACAGGTCTCTACTGGCTCGACCTGGATGACGAAGCCGATGCCCTGGCCTGGGCTGCGCGAGAGGGCAGGCCCTTGAGCAAAGTGGACGTATCGGCGGCCCATGATGCAGTTCCGGCGCTGGGCGGCGGATATTCGCAGGCGGTCTTCATGGCCGATGTGGCCAATGTGCGTAACCCGCGCCTGGTCAAATCCCTCAAGGCGGCGTTGTCGGCGTTGCCCAATGTGGCGATTCACGAGCAGTGCGAAGTCGATGGCTTCATTTTGCAGGGCGACACCGTGGTCGGCGTGAATACGAGCGCTGGCGCCATGACGGGTGATCAGGTCGTGCTCGCAGCGGGTGCCTGGAGCGGGGATTTGCTGGGAAAACTGGGCTTGGCACTGCCCGTTGAGCCGGTCAAGGGCCAGATGATCCTCTACAAATGCGCGTCTGACTTCTTGTCGAGCATGGTCCTGGCTAAAGGGCGCTATGCGATCCCGCGGCGGGATGGGCATATTCTGATTGGCAGCACCCTGGAGCATGAGGGGTTCGACAAGACGCCGACGATAAGCGCGCTGGAAAGTCTCAAGGCCTCGGCGGTGGAACTGCTTCCCGCCCTGGCGGACGCCGAGGTGGTGGGGCACTGGGCGGGGTTGCGGCCCGGCTCGCCGGAAGGTATCCCGTATATCGGCGAGGTACCCGGCTTCAACGGCTTGTGGCTCAATTGCGGGCATTACCGCAATGGCCTGGTGCTTGCCCCGGCGTCCTGCCAGCTATTTGCCGACTTGCTGCTGGGGCATGCGCCGATTATCGATCCGGCTCCTTACGCGCCCGCCGGTCGAGTCAGCGCTGGATAGACTTCGGCCCCTGCTGCAGATGCGCCTGGGTGCAATACCATTGCTGGCCCGAGCTCAACGCCCGATCCTGCGGCACGTGCACGCCGCAATGGGCGCAACGCACCATCAACGCGGCATTGGGTTCGCCGGTGCGCGGTTGCCTGGCGGCAGGGTTTTTGAATTTGCGCCAGAGCCATACCGCGGCGGCAATGACGGCGATCCAGAACAATAGACGAAGCATGATGGGCAGTTTCTCGATAAGGAATGCGCCAGTTTAGCCAAGGTGGCCATGGGCGCACAGCGCAATAAATACTCGCCCATGAAAAAGGGAGCTCCTGAGAGCTCCCTTTTGCGTTGCGTCGAACGGTCAGTCGAACACGCCGAAGGTCATATAGCTGAACCACGAGCGGTCCTGGTTGTTACCCAGGGCTTGCGGCTCTTCTTCTTCGATCACGTCGCCGTTCTCGTCGTGCGGCTTGAGGTCCGAAGGAATCGCGTCCTTGGCGTCCTGGTACTGCTTGATGACGTCCTGGTTGGCGCGTGTTTCGCCTGGCGGCAGCGGCGGACGGGACTCGATCAGGCCCAGGGTGTACTTGCTCAGCCACGAACGGTTGTCGGCTTCGTCAACCTGAGGCACGAACTGGCCGTCTTTCAGGCTCGGGTGGTCCGGGTAGTTGAGCTTCAGGGTTTCCAGGCTGGTGGTCGCCAGCTGATCCAGGTGCAAGCGCTGGTAAGCCTCGGTCATCACGGCCAGGCCGTCACCCACGGAAGGGGTTTCCTGGAAGTTCTCCACCACATAACGGCCACGGTTGGCAGCGGCCACGTACGCCTGACGGGTCAGGTAGTAATGGGCCACGTGGATCTCGTAGGAAGCCAGCAGGTTGCGCAGGTAGATCATGCGCTGCTTGGCGTCAGGCGAGTAGCGGCTGTTCGGGTAGCGGCTGGTCAGCTGGGCGAACTCGTTGTAGGAGTCGCGCGCTGCGCCCGGGTCGCGCTTGGTCATGTCCAGCGGCAGGAAGCGCGCCAGCAGGCCAACGTCCTGGTCGAACGAGGTCAGGCCCTTCATGTAGTAGGCGTAGTCCACGTTCGGATGCTGCGGATGCAGGCGGATAAAACGCTCTGCAGCGGACTTGGCAGCTTCCGGCTCGGCGTTCTTATAGTTGGCGTAGATCAGCTCGAGCTGGGCCTGATCGGCATAGCGTCCGAACGGATACCGCGACTCCAGCGCCTTGAGCTTAGCTGTGGCGCTGGTGTAGCTATTGTTATCCAGGTCTGTCTGAGCTTGCTGGTAAAGCTCGACTTCGCTCAGGTTTTCGTCGACGACGTCCTTGGTTGACGAGCAAGCAGCAGTCATGGCGAGGATGGCGATCAGCAGCAGGTGTTTCACTTGCATGGCGGCTTGCGTCCCTATGACGGCCGCTGTCTTGGGCGGGGCCGTCCTGTTATGATGAGCGCCCCGTTGAAAGCCTCGGGGCAAAAGACGCCGTATTTAACCACAAGCGCGCAGCCGAAACCAAAGGCTGTGCCACGCCTAGTCTGAGCATGTCCGATAAAATTGAACTTCGCGCAGAGGTGCCGTCCGAATTGGGCGGCCAACGCCTCGATCAAGTCGCCGCACAATTATTCGCTGAGCACTCGCGCTCGCGCCTTTCCGCCTGGATCAAAGACGGCCGCCTGACTGTGGATGGAGCGGTTATCCGCCCGCGAGACACAGTGCATGGCGGTGCGATTCTTGAGCTGACTGCCGAGCAGGAAGCCCAGGGAGAATGGGTCGCCCAGGACATCGAGCTGGATATCGTCTATGAAGACGATGACATCCTGGTCATCAACAAACCCGCAGGCCTGGTGGTTCACCCGGCGGCCGGGCACGCTGATGGCACCTTGCTCAATGCCCTGTTGCACCACGTGCCGGACATCATCAACGTGCCGCGCTGCGGCATCGTGCACCGTCTGGACAAGGACACCACCGGCTTGATGGTGGTGGCCAAGACCATTCAGGCGCAGACGCAACTTGTTACTCAATTGCAGAGTCGCAGCGTCAGCCGGATCTATGAATGCATCGTGATCGGCGTCGTGGTGGCCGGTGGCAAGATCAACGCACCCATTGGTCGCCACGGCCAGCAGCGCCAGCGCATGGCGGTGATGGAGGGCGGCAAGCAGGCCGTCAGCCACTACCGCGTGCTGGAGCGTTTCCGTTCCCACACCCATGTGCGGGTCAAGCTGGAAACCGGTCGAACTCACCAGATCCGCGTGCACATGGCCCACATCAACTTCCCGTTGGTCGGCGATCCGGCCTACGGTGGTCGCTTCCGCATTCCGCCTGCGGCCAGCCAGACCATGGTCGAATCGCTCAAGACGTTCCCGCGCCAGGCACTGCATGCACGCTTCCTGGAGCTGGATCATCCGACGAGCGGTCAGCGCATGAGCTGGGAATCGCCGCTTCCGGACGATCTGGTGTGGCTGTTGTCGCTGCTCAAGCAGGATCGCGAGGCGTTTGTCGGATGAGTGACTGGCTGATACCTGACTGGCCCGCGCCGTCTCAGGTCAAAGCCTGCGTCACCACCCGTGCGGGCGGCGTCAGTGTGGCGCCGTTCGACAGCCTCAACCTGGGCGACCATGTGGAGGACAGCCTTGAGGCCGTCCTGGAAAATCGTCGTCGCCTTACCGCAGCGTTCGATATCCAGCCGGCCTGGTTGCGCCAGGTCCACGGCACCACGGTGGTCGAGGCCGATCCGGGCCGGATCGTCGAAGCCGATGGCAGTTGGACCAGCACACCGGGCATCGCCTGCACCGCCATGACGGCCGATTGCCTGCCTGCATTGTTCTGCAATCGAGCAGGCACCCGTGTTGCGGCGGCTCATGCCGGTTGGCGTGGGTTGGCGGCAGGGGTGCTGGAGGCGGCGTTCGAAAGCCTTGAGAACCAGCCCGCCGACGTTCTGGTCTGGCTCGGTCCGGCCATCGGCCCGCAGGCCTTTGAAGTCGGTCCCGAGGTGCGTGAAGCGTTCATGCAGCAACTGCCGGCAACTGCCCAAGCCTTTGTTCCCAGCCGTAATCCCGGCAAGTTCATGGCCGACATCTATCAACTTGCACGCCTGCGCCTTGCCGCGCGGGGTGTCACCGCTGTCTACGGTGGCGGCTACTGCACCGTGACCGACCCGCGTTTCTTTTCCTATCGACGCAGCCCGCGTACGGGCCGATTCGCCTCCCTTGTCTGGCTTGACCGCTAGACTGTCCTGATCTGTATCAACCATCCACTGCTTGAATCCCGCAGAATCCACCCCATCTATAGGGGTATCTGGCAGGTTTCTTCATTCAGGATGTGTTTGTTCATAGCTCCGGCCTGCTCAAAAGGAAGGTGACTAATGCGTATTGATCGTTTAACCAGCAAATTGCAGTTGGCCTTATCGGACTCCCAGTCCCTGGCCGTCGGTCTCGACCACCCGGCGATTGAACCGGCGCACTTGATGCAGGCGCTCCTCGAGCAGCAAGGTGGTTCTATCAAACCCTTGTTGATGCAGGTGGGCTTTGACGTCAATAGCCTGCGCAAGGAGTTGAGCAAAGAGCTCGACCAACTGCCGAAAATCCAGAATCCCACCGGCGACGTGAATATGTCGCAGGACTTGGCGCGGCTGCTGAATCAGGCCGACCGCCTGGCCCAGCAAAAAGGTGACCAGTTCATCTCCAGCGAACTGGTGCTGCTCGCCGCCATGGACGACAACAGCAAGCTCGGCAAGTTGTTGCTGGGCCAGGGCGTAAGCAAGAAAGCCCTGGAAAACGCCATCAACAACCTGCGTGGCGGCGAGGCGGTGAATGACCCCAATCATGAGGAGTCGCGCCAGGCCCTGGATAAATACACCGTTGACCTGACCAAGCGCGCTGAAGAGGGCAAGCTTGACCCGGTCATCGGCCGTGACGACGAAATCCGTCGCACCATCCAGGTGCTGCAGCGTCGCACCAAGAACAACCCGGTACTGATCGGTGAGCCTGGCGTGGGTAAAACCGCCATCGCCGAGGGCCTGGCCCAGCGCATCATCAATGGTGAAGTGCCGGACGGGCTCAAGGGCAAGCGCCTGCTGTCCCTGGACATGGGCTCGTTGATCGCCGGCGCCAAGTTCCGTGGCGAGTTCGAAGAGCGCCTGAAATCCCTGCTTAATGAATTGTCCAAGCAGGAAGGGCAGATCATTCTGTTTATCGACGAACTGCACACCATGGTCGGCGCGGGCAAGGGCGAGGGCTCCATGGATGCCGGCAACATGCTCAAGCCTGCCCTGGCGCGAGGCGAGTTGCATTGCGTCGGGGCGACCACGCTTAACGAGTACCGCCAGTACATAGAAAAGGATGCGGCGCTTGAGCGACGTTTCCAGAAGGTCCTGGTGGAAGAGCCCAGCGAAGAAGACACCATCGCCATCCTGCGTGGCCTGAAAGAGCGCTATGAGGTTCACCATAAAGTCGCGATTACCGACGGTGCGATCATTGCGGCGGCCAAGCTGAGCCATCGCTATATCACTGATCGCCAGTTGCCCGACAAGGCCATCGACCTGATCGACGAGGCGGCTAGCCGCATCCGTATGGAGATCGATTCCAAGCCGGAAGTGCTCGACCGCCTGGACCGTCGCCTGATTCAACTGAAGGTCGAATCCCAGGCGTTGAAAAAAGAAGAGGATGACGCGGCGAAGAAACGCCTGGAGAAACTCCAGGAAGAAATCGTGCGCCTGGAACGCGAGTATTCGGACCTCGAGGAAATCTGGACCTCGGAAAAAGCCGAGGTGCAGGGCTCTGCGCAGATCCAGCAGAAGATCGAGCAATCGCGCCAGGAGCTGGAAGCCGCGCGCCGTAAAGGCGACCTGAACCGCATGGCCGAGTTGCAGTATGGGGTGATCCCGGACCTGGAACGCAGCCTGCAGATGGTTGACCAGCATGGCCATAGCGAGAACCAGTTGCTGCGCAGCAAGGTGACCGAGGAAGAAATTGCCGAGGTGGTCTCCAAGTGGACCGGTATTCCGGTGTCGAAGATGCTTGAAGGCGAACGCGACAAGCTGCTGAAGATGGAAAGCCTGCTGCACCAGCGCGTGATCGGTCAGGAAGAGGCGGTGGTGGCGGTGTCCAACGCGGTGCGGCGTTCCCGCGCCGGGTTGTCCGACCCGAATCGCCCGAGTGGTTCGTTCATGTTCCTTGGGCCTACCGGCGTGGGCAAGACCGAGCTGTGCAAAGCCCTGGCTGAATTCCTGTTCGATACCGAAGAGGCCATGGTGCGCATCGATATGTCCGAATTCATGGAGAAACACTCGGTGGCTCGCCTGATCGGCGCCCCACCAGGCTACGTGGGCTATGAGGAGGGCGGTTACCTGACCGAAGCCGTACGGCGCAAGCCCTACTCGGTGATCCTGCTGGATGAGGTCGAGAAGGCGCACCCGGATGTGTTCAACATCCTGCTGCAAGTGCTGGAGGATGGTCGCCTGACCGACAGCCACGGACGCACGGTGGATTTTCGCAACACGGTGATCGTAATGACCTCCAACCTGGGCTCGTCGCAGATCCAGGAACTGGTGGGCGATCGCGAGGCACAGCGGGCCGCTGTCATGGACGCGCTGACCACCCACTTCCGGCCGGAATTTATCAACCGGGTGGACGAAGTGGTGATCTTCGAGCCGTTGGCGCGGGATCAGATAGCCGGCATTACCGAGATCCAGCTGGGACGCCTGCGTGCACGTCTGGCCGAGCGCGAGCTTGCCCTGGAGCTGAGCAGCGAGGCGTTGGACAAGCTGATTGCGGTGGGTTACGACCCGGTATACGGCGCGCGGCCGTTGAAGCGTGCGATCCAGCGCTGGATCGAGAACCCGCTGGCACAGCTGATCCTGTCGGGCAGCTTTATGCCGGGCACCAGCGTCGAGGCGACGGTGGAGAACGACGAAATCGTCTTCCATTAAGCCCTGCGGCCAGTGCCATAAGAGGAGGCCCCGCATTGCGGGGCCTTTTTTTTCGATAGGGCGTTGAACTGTAAGGCAAAGGCTTGTAAAGTGCGCCCCGCAGCAACGTCAGCCCACGGGTTTCTTCTCCCCAAGAAGAAATCAGAAAGAAGCGCAAATCATTGTCTTAAAAGCAATTTAAAGGGTTGACAGGGGTTTTTAAGATTGTAGAATAGCGCGCCTCAGAGACGCTAACGTAGCGATACGGACAGGGTCGAAGAGAAGCTACACAGCGGTAAATGTTGTAGTTTGAAATATGTTGTACTTTGAAATATATAGTTCCGTGATAGCTCAGTCGGTAGAGCAAATGACTGTTAATCATTGGGTCCCAGGTTCGAGTCCTGGTCACGGAGCCAATTTCAAACCGGGGTATAGCGCAGTCCGGTAGCGCGCCTGCTTTGGGAGCAGGATGTCGGGAGTTCGAATCCCCCTACCCCGACCATATTTGGGTCGTTAGCTCAGTTGGTAGAGCAGTTGGCTTTTAACCAATTGGTCGTAGGTTCGAATCCCACACGACCCACCATTTTTGAGACCAGTTAACGCTGGAATCAGATCTTAAGATCAGAGGCCAAAAGCGCTGATCGAAGAAGGCGACTGAAAGGTCGCCTTTTTATTACCGGGGTATAGCGCAGTCCGGTAGCGCGCCTGCTTTGGGAGCAGGATGTCGGGAGTTCGAATCCCCCTACCCCGACCATATTAAAAATCCTCGTATCGAAAGATACGGGGATTTTTTTTGCCTGCGCGAAACTCAGGACCGATTGAAACACTGTGGGAGGGGCGGTGCGACGATTCGACCCGCCCCCGATTACACCAGAAGAACTACCTGTGATGCTTGCCCGCCAAACGCTATCGCAGCAGCCCCGATAGCAAAATACGAAAGCTGGCGATTGCCTGTGTCGATGCCTTGTGTGGATCAGCCGCGCCAGCGATCCACAGAGAAGCATTCAACGCTGCACCATTGACCAGATAGGCAGTCGCCTGTGCATCTACCGGTTTGACCACGTTCTGGTCGATCAACGCTTGAATGCAACGCATAGTGCTGGCCAGGCAGGCGCTCTGGCTGGCCGTCCGCGCCGGATCGCCAAGAACCGCAGGGCCATCCAGCAGAACGATACGTTGAATTTCCGGGTTAAGTGCCAGCTTGATCCATTCGACACTTTCCTCGACGAACCCCTCCCAAGGCGTACTGGCCTGTTCTACAACTGCACGCAGGTGCGCAGAAGATTCTTCGTCTATCTGGGCAATAACGGCTTCCAGCAGGCCTTTCTTGCCGCCGAAGTGGTGGTAGAGCGCACCGCGTGTCAGTTCGGCATCCGCTGTCAGATCCTCCATGGCGGTCTCGGCGTAGCCCTTTTCTGCAAAGGCTTTGCGGGCTGCAGCGATCAACTTGCTGCGTGTTGACGCAATCATCTCCGCACGTTTTTGTCGCGCCATCAGGCTCTCCTTATCAATCACGGGTGCATTGACATGCAGTGCGTATGTTAATACATTAATCACATACATTATGTATGTGAATGCGGCGAGAGCTGCTTACCGGATCATTTGATCAACCTGAGCGGGAGAAATGTAATGACAACGCTATCGAATCAGCAGGTCGTGCTGGCGGCGCGCCCGGATGGGGACCTGAAGCCATCCGACCTTCGCCTTGAAGATGTCGCTGTACCCATACCAGGCGAGCGCGAAGTTCTGCTGGAGACCATTTATCTCTCCATTGACCCCTATATGCGCTGGTGGATGAGGGCGGAAAAATCCTATAACGAGCCTATCGAGATCGACCAGGTCATCGTCGGCGCCACGGTGTCCCGGGTGAGGGAGTCTCGTCATCCCGATTGGCCCGTCGGTGCGTGGGTATTGGCTTTTTCCGGGTGGAAACGCTTTGCCATTTCAGATGGCAGCGACCTGCGTCAACTTGATCCAGACCTGGCACCGCCTTCCACCGCATTGGGCGTACTGGGAATGACAGGTTTCACGGCCTATGCGGGTTTGCGCAACATTGGCAAGCCCAATCCAGGTGAAACCGTAGTGGTTGCTGCTGCGAGCGGCGCGGTCGGCTCTATAGTCGGACAAATCGCCCGCCTGCGTGGCGCTCGAGCGGTAGGCATCACTACCGGTGCGAAAAAGCTCGCCTACCTGAAGGACGAGCTGCATTTCGACGCAGTCGCCGATTACAACGCGCCGGATTTTGCAGAACAACTGGCCAACGCCTGCCCGGACGGCATTGATGTCTACTTTGAAAGCGTCGGTGGAAAAATCTGGGATGCTGTACTGCCGCTCTTGAATACTTACGCTCGCGTTCCTGTCTGCGGGATTATTTCTCAATACGAGAAACCGTCCGGTGCTCAGGAAAGCATTGATCGTCTATCCAATACGATGGCGCAGATAATGAGCAAGAGCCTTACCCTGCGCGGTTTCATCCAGACGGAGTACGCTGAAGAGCAAATGGCAGATTTTCTCGAGGAGGCGGTCCAGTGGATCGCCGACGGCAAGTTGAGTTATCGCGAGCAGATTACCCATGGGTTGCATACAGCGCCGCAAGCCTTGATTGACCAACTCAAGGGACGTAATTTTGGTAAAACGATTGTTCAGTTAGGCGAGCCATGATGTGCCCGCCAATGGAATGATAGGCTGCGTAATTCTTTTTCAAAACGTCCAGTGTTTTGAAGGGAAGCATCCAGGATGGGAAGTTGCAGATAACAGCTTGGCGGTATAGAGCGCCTTAAGGACAGCGATATGATCCGGTTAGCCGAAGCAAGTGATGAGTTCGAGATCAGACATTGCGCTGAACAAGCCTACGCGCGTTATGTGCCCGTGATCGGGCGCAAGCCAGCCCCGATGATCGCCGATTTCATCACGCAGATAGCGGCCGGAGTGGTCTATGTTGCGCTTGACGATCAAGCCAGGTTTCAGGGCTTTATTGTGTTCTATGTCAAGGACGGGTATTGCCTATTGGAAAACGTGGCGGTCCTCCCGAGCGCAGCCGGGCGGGGGGTTGGAAGGGCGCTGATCAGCTTTTGTGAAAAAGCCGCCAGCGCGCGCGGTGTGAACGCCGTTCATCTTTATACCAATGCGAAGATGGCAGACAACCTCTCGATATATCCCAAGCTTGGTTATGTGAAAGTTGCTGAGCGCACGGAGTATGGTTTCGATCGCGTTTACTTCGAAAAAAGCCTTACATAACCAGGCGCATCTTGCCAGAGGCTGGTCCGGATGGCGATTTTGCGCGAGGTAGGTGGGGGCTTCACCGCCGTCTGTAGGAGCGAGCTTGCTCGCGAAAAACTCACAGGCACCGCGTTCATTCAGGAAACACGCGTTATCGTTGACGTTTTTCGCGAGCAAGCTCGCTCCTACCCCATTGTTTTATCTTGTCAGTGCAGTTTCAGGCGCGGCTCGGTCCCGCGTCCGATCTTGCTGCCAAGCATCAGCATAGCCGTGCGGAAAAAGCCATACAGCGCCATCTGGTGCATACGGTACAGCGACACGTAGAACATCCGCGCCAGCCAGCCCTCGAGCATCACACTGCCGGTCAGGTTACCCATCAAGTTACCCACGGCGGAAAAGCGCGACAGCGAGATCAGCGAGCCGTAGTCGGTGTATGTGTAGGTCGGCAGTTCCTTGCCTTCAATCCGCAGCTTCAGCGACTTGGCGAGCAATGAAGCCTGTTGGTGAGCGGCTTGCGCGCGTGGCGGCACATTGCGGTCGGTGCCCGGTTGCGGGCAGGCGGCGCAATCGCCAAAGGCAAAGATGTTTTCGTCGCGGGTGGTCTGCAGCGTCGCCAGCACCTGAAGCTGGTTGATGCGGTTGGTCTCCAGGCCATCGATGTCCTTGAGAAAGCCCGGAGCGCGGATCCCGGCAGCCCAGACTTTGAGGCTGGCCGGAATCACCTGGCCGCTGCTGGTGATCAGCGCGTCGGCGGTCACTTCGCTGACGGCCGAGTTGGTCAGCACGGTCACCCCGAGTTTCTCCAGGGTTTTATGCACCGGCCCGCCAATCCGCTCCGGCAGCGCGGGCAATACCCGTGGGCCGGCTTCGATCAGGGTGATGTGCATGTTTTCCGGCTTGATGCGATCCAGGCCGTACGCCGCCAGCTCATGGGCGGCGTTATGCAGTTCGGCGGCCAGTTCAACGCCGGTGGCGCCGGCGCCGACGATGGCGACGCTGATTTGTTCGACCGTATCGGTCTGCCCGGCGTGGGCGCGCAGGTAATGGTTGAGCAACTGCTGATGAAAGCGCTCGGCCTGTTTACGGGTGTCGAGGAACAGGCAATGTTGCGCGGCGCCCTCGGTGCCGAAATCGTTCGTGGTGCTGCCCACTGCAATGACCAGGCTGTCGTAGCCCAGGACGCGCGCGGGCACCAGTTCCCGGCCTTCTTCGTCGAGGGTGGCGGCCAGTTGGATTTTCTTCTGTTCGCGGTCAAGCCCGCTCATACGACCCAGTTGGAACTCGAAGTGGTTCCATTTCGCCTGGGCGACGTAATTGAGTTCGTCTTCCGAAGAGTTCAGCGACCCGGCGGCTACTTCGTGCAGCAACGGCTTCCAGATATGCGTCAGGTTGGCGTCCACCAGCGTGATGCTGGCTTTGCCACGTTTGCCCAGGGTCTTACCCAGGCGTGTCGCCAGCTCCAGGCCGCCGGCACCGCCGCCGACGACAATAATACGATGGGTCATGGGGATATCTCGCAAGGCTAAAAGAAATTGGAGCAGTTACCCCCGCGAGCGCCAGGCGGCTCATAGCGTCAGGTAACTCAAAAGGCGGCTCAGCAAACCGAGCCCGATCACCACCACCAGCACCACACCAAGGAGCAGCCAGGGCCTGAAAGGCTTGCGCTCGACTCTGTGCTGGGAGAGTTGCAGGTACTCTTCGACATGCTGTTGGTCATCGGGTTTCAGGCGGCTGCTCATAAAGGCCTCGTCAGGTAGACGTTGCAAAAGGGCGTCACGTTACAGCCTGTGGATCAAAGGCTGATGCCCACATCGAACACTATGCTGCGGCCCAGGTTGTTGCGCAAGAAATCCGGCGCGTCCGGATGAGCGAACAGTACCCGCGCAAAGGTCGGCCCCACCAGTGACAGGGAGCGCCAGCCCTGGCGCAGATATTCGGTGGGCGGCGGAAAGTGGCTGTTGAGGTCCAGCACTTCGCGCTTGAGGCTGGCGAAGGCGATGAGGTCCAGCTCCCCCAGGTCCATGCCGCGTTCCTTGTAGTTGTGCGCTTTCTTGCGCAGTGTCGGTGCCAGGCGCAACAGGAACTCATGGGCGGGAATGCGCCTTGGCTTGGCTTCGCGCCGCACCAGTTGGCTCAGGGAGAAAGCGCTGCGCCTGCGCAGCAATTCGTCGCGCCATTCGTCGTTCAGGCGGCGGCCTTCGTCCAATACAAAGAACACTTCAAAACTGGCGTCGCGAAACAGCACGTCCGGCGGCTCGGTGCCTGCGGCGTGGAACTCTTCGGCGCGATAGGGCACGTTCAAGCCTTGCAGCAGGCGCTGGCAGACCCAACGCTCACGCTCCCATTTGCGGGCATTGGACAAAAACGCGTTGGCCTGTTCGGCTGCTACGGTGAGCAAGCGCAAATAATCTGAGTCGTCCATCTGCCTAGCTTAGCGTTCAAATGATGACCGCAGGAAGTCTTGCTTTAAACGCGGGTGTAGACTGTTCATCTGGCAGCAAGCCCAGGGATGAGGTGTGCGGTGATGCGGTCTATAAAGGTGGTGCATCCGTGATCAGTGCGGCTGTTCTAGCACTCCCGACGCTCGGCATCGGCTGGTTGTTGTATGCCCCGCTGGTGATCTGGGCGATTGTGCGTGCGCCCTGGGTCGAACTGTTTGCCGACCGACGTCGCCAGCATTTGCTGTTCGGCACGGTGTTCGCGCTGTTCATGTTGTGGCTGGTGCGGCGGGATTTCGATACGGGCGTGTCGTACCACTTTATTGGCATGACCGCGGTGACCCTGTTGCTGGATTGGCCGCTCGCAATCGTCGGTGGGGTGGCCGCGCAGTTGGGGTTGGTATGGCTGGGGCGTCAGGACCTCGCCGCTGTCGGCGTCAATGGCCTGTTGTTGATTGGCCTTCCGGTACTCATCACTGAGCTTTGCGCGCGACTCGTGGAGCGGGCGCAACCGCGAAACCCCTTCGTGTATATCTTCTGTTCCGGCTTTTTCGCTGCGGCGCTGTCGGCGTTGCTTTGCCTGTTGGTCGGCCTGGGGTTGCTGTGGTTCGATGGTCGATTTGAAATGCCGCAATGGCTGGAGGATTTCGTCGGCTACCTGTGGCTGATCATCTTTCCCGAAGCCTTTATCAACGGCATGGTGATCAGTGCCCTGGTGGTGTTTTGCCCGGAATGGCTTGAGACTTTCAACCGCACCCGCTACCTCTCGGCGCCGTGGAAGGATGACGATTCAGCGCGTTGATCCAGATCAAAAAGGCGCTGAGCGCACAGGCCCATGCTCTGCGAAATTTCAGGAGCACCAATCATGAGTGTGTACGAATGGGCACGGCAGGAACTGCGCAGAAGCCAGGATGCCGCGCAGGAAATCGGTTTTGATCCAGGCTTGACCCTGCGCGCCATGCTCAGCGCGGTGGTGCAGCAGAGCAAGGGCGTTCGCAGCTTTGAAGACTTGGCCGACGAGTTGCAATACCTTGCGGAAAACCTCGACGACCAGCAGGAATATGCCTTTATGCGGCCTTAGTGGCGCGGCGGCAGGTCTTCGGAAAACAACTCGTCTTCGGCGTCCGGGGCTACCGGGATCTTGTGTTCTTCAGCGGCCCAGGCACCCAGGTCGATGAGTTTGCAACGGTCCGAGCAGAACGGCCGGTTGAGGTTGTCGGGTTTCCATTCCACGGGTGCACCGCAGGTTGGGCAATCGACGGTCAAGGGTTGGCTCATGATCGGCCTCCACGCAAAGTAAGGTAAAAGTGGTGCAGTCGCTCGACCTCACCGTGCAGCCAGGCAAGGTCCTGGTCATTGACCAGTACGTCATCGGCACGGTTCAGGCGGTCTTCGCGGCTCGACTGGGCCTTGAGAATCGCCTGCACCTGTTGCTCGCTGATGCCGTCGCGCTGCAGGGTACGCTGAATCTGCAGGGATTGCGGCACGTCGATCACCAGGATGCGCTGGGTCATGCGGTATTGGCCGGACTCGATCAGCAGCGGCGACACCAGGATCGCGTAGGGCGACCGGGCGCGTGCCAGGTGATCGCTAATCTCGTCAGCGATCAGCGGGTGCAACAGGCCTTCGAGCCAGCGACGTTCCTCGGGTACTTCAAAAATCAATGTGCGCAACGCGGCGCGGTCCAGTTGGCCGTCCGCCTGCAGCACAGCGCTGCCGAAATGCTCGGCTATGCGCGCCAACGCCGGCCGGCCGGGCTCGACCACCCAGCGGGCGGCATGATCGGCATCGACCAGGTCGACACCCAGCGTGGTGAAGTACTCGGCCGCAGCGCTTTTACCGCTGCCGATACCGCCTGTGAGGCCGAGAATCCAGGGTGTTGCAACAGGAGTGGTCATGTGAAACCGACAGACTGCAGATAGAAGTCGGTTATTTGACCACCCCAGAGCAATGCAATCCAGCCGGCAATTGCCAGGCAGGGTCCAAATGGCATGGGTGCCGACACGTGCGTCTTGCGCCAGCGCATCAGCAGCAACCCGGCAAACACGCCGAGCAGTGACGCCATCAGCAGCGTCATCGGCAGTATCTGCCAGCCGCCCCAGGCACCGAACAGCGCCAATAGCTTGAAGTCGCCATAGCCCATTCCATCCTTGCCGGTCATCAGCTTGAACAGCCAGAACACGCTCCACAGGCTCATGTAGCCCAGCACCGCGCCCCATAACGCATCGGGCAATGTTGCGAACAGGCCCAGACTGTTAAGGATAAGCCCCAGCCATAGCAGCGGCAGCACCAGGGCATCCGGCAGCAGTTGGTGATCCACATCGATCAGGCTCATGCCCAGCAACCCCCAACTCAGCAGCATCACCGCGCCCGCCTGCCAGCCAAAGCCGAAGTGCCAGGCTACGGTGGCGGATATCAGCGCACAGGCCAGTTCGGTGAGCGGATAGCGCGCGCTGATGGATGCACGGCAGTGGCTGCAACGCCCCTTGAGCATCAGGTAGCTGAGCAGGGGGATATTCTCCCAGGGCCGAATCGGCTGGTCGCAGTGTGGACAGCAGGAATTCGGGCGCATCAGGTTATAGGCCGGCCCCGCCGGCGCGTCGGGCAGGCCGAGGATCTCACGGGCCTGGGCGCGCCATTCGCGCTCGAGCATCTTGGGCAGGCGCCACACCAGCACATTGAGAAAACTGCCAACGATCAGCCCCAGCACCAGCCCCATGCCGACAAACGCCCAGGGCTGCTCGCCCGACAACGCGCTCAAAATGCCGAACCCAGTTGAAACACCGGCAGGTACATCGCAATCACCAACGCGCCGACGATGCTCCCCAGTACCACCATGATCAGCGGTTCCATCAAGCTGGTGAGGTTATCGACGAGGCTCTCTACGTCCGCCTCGTAATGGTTTGCGACCTTTTCCAGCATGTGGTCCAGGGTGCCGGACTCTTCGCCGATGGCCGTCATCTGGATCGCCATGCCTGGAAACAGGCCGCTGGCGGCCATGGACTGATTCAACTGCATGCCTGTGGATACATCGTGGCGCATATGTTCGATTGCCTGTTTGAAAGGGCCATTGCCGACGGCGCCGGCCACTGAGCCGAGCGCCTGTACCAGGGGAACACCTGCCGCAAAGGTGGTTGCAAGCGTGCGGGCGTAGCGGGCGACGGCAGCTTTGTTCAACAGTTTGCCTGCCAGGGGGACTTTCAACAAACCCGCCTCCAGCCGGTAGCGAAACCGCGCAGAACTGCGGTAGGCGTGGCGCAGCCCGCCGATGAGCGTGCCCAGGCCCAGCGCCAGTATCCACCAGGCCCGTTGCAGAAAGTCGGAGAGGGCGATGACCCCCAGGGTAAAACCGGGCAATTGGCTGTCGACTCCGGCAAACAGGTGCTGGAACTGCGGCACCACCTGTATCAACAGCACGGCGCTGACGAGGCCGGCCACCACCAGCACGGCAAGCGGGTAAGTCATGGCTTTCTTGATTCTGGTCTTGAGCCGCTGGCTTTTTTCCAGATGAATGGCTACGCGCTCCAGCAGCGTTTCCAGGGCTCCGGCCTGCTCGCCGGCGGCAACCAGGTGGCAGTACAGGTCATCGAAATAACGGGGGTATTGGCGCAGCGTGCCGGTCAGGCTGTTACCGGCGGCGACGTGTTGCTTCATACCCTTGACCAACTCGCGCAGTGTGCGGTTTTCGACGCCCTCGCCGATAATGTCGAAGGCTTGTAACAGCGGGATACCGGCCTTCAACAGCGTCGCCAGTTGGCGGGTGAAAAGGGCGATATCCGCCGGCAGTATCGGCGCCGCCAGGCGTGGCAGGCCTGACGATCGCTTGCGCACATGTTCGGGGCAGATTCCCTGCTGGCGCAGTCGTGCCTTGACCCACGCAGGGTCATGCCCCGAAATTTTCCCGCACACCCTGCGGCCGTTGCGGTTGATGCCCTGCCAGGCGTAGATCGTCGAGGTGTCGTTCATGTCGCGTTCGCACATGCAGATTAAGAATTTACAGCTTAGCCAGCGGGCGGATACAGGCAGGCTGGCGTTGGCCGATAAAATGTCAGATTGTGCTTCTGGTATGCGATTGGCCGCGCAGGGATGAGTACACTGGCGCCGCTGCACAATACGGGGCGCAGGATGCGCCTTGTCATGGTTCTATTCTGGAGAGTGAGAGTGATGCATCAGAAAGGCTTTACCTTGATCGAGTTGTTGATCGTCGTGGCAATCATCGGCATTTTGGCCACGATTGGCTTGCCCATGTACACCAAGCACCAGGCCAAGGCCAAGTTCACCGCGGGGTTGGCCGAAATCAGCGCGTTGAAGGCCGGCTACGAAGATGTGATTAACCAAGGCACGGTGCCCACGCTGCCGTTGATTGGCGGCAAGAGCCCCACCGCCAATTGCAAGGTCGATGTGACAGGAGATGTCGCTACGGGCAGCGGCTCCATCAGCTGTGAAATCGTTGATGCGCCTGCGCCCGTACTGGGCAAGACCATCACCTTGACACGCAGCGCCACCAGCGGCTGGACCTGTGCAACCACGGCCGAGGCGCAATACGTCGCCAAGGGTTGTGGCGCCAACGGCGCATGACGGCTGGCGGGTGGTGAGCGAGCCGGTTGCCGCATGCCCGATGCGGTGCTAGCTTTAGCCCACCGCCCGTGTAGCTCAGCCGGTAGAGCAGCGCACTCGTAACGCGAAGGTCGCAGGTTCGATTCCTGTCTCGGGCACCAAGGCAACACTGTTTCAAAGGCACAGTTTTCAGATGATCCCAGAATGGTTCTGAAGGCCAGACGAGCCGGCATTCGCGCCCGCTCTTTCGTATCTGCGCAACCTTGATGACCCAGATGCATCCCCATTCCTCGATCTAAGAGAACGACATGACCACGACTGAGATGACCCAGGAAGTTCGGCACCAAGCAGCCCTCGACAAATACCTCGAGGCAACGCCGCAGCTCAAAGACGAGATCAAGGACCTGAGCGCTGACGACCAGCGTGATCAGATTCAGTGGGCATTCGAGGACGAGGCGGAGAGCCAGAATCTCCAGCCTTGGGAACTGACCCTCAAGTACACCTGCGCACCGGAAGAGTTCGAAGCCGCACGCCTGGCCTTGCACAAGGAGGCCGCCGACGTGCTGGGGGTCGAATGGGACGAGTACTGCGAGATGAATAATCTCGTAGTCTAAACGCTGCCGGTAGGAGCGAGCTTGCTCGCGAAAAACGGTAACGATAACGCGTGACATCCGAGTGCACGCGGTGCCGTTGAGTTTTTCGCGAGCAAGCTGGCTCCTGCTGCCAAGGCTCTTTAGATACTGAGCCGCATCGACAAGTCCACAGCCTTCACATCCTTGGTCATCGCACCAATGGAGATGTAGTCCACGCCGGTCTCGGCGATGGGCAGCAGCGTGCTTTCATTGATTCCGCCGCTGGCTTCCAGCCTGGCCTTGCCCGCGTTCAGTCGCACGGCTTCGCGCATGTCGTCCAGGCTCAGTTCATCGAGCATGATGATGTCGGCACCCGCCGCCAATGCTTCGCGTAACTCCTGCAGGCTTTCCACTTCGACCTCCACCGGCTTGCCGGGGGCGATTTTGTGGGCCGCGCTGATGGCCTGGGCAATGCCCCCGCACGCGGCGATATGGTTTTCCTTGATCAGGAAGGCGTCATACAGCCCGATGCGATGATTGTGGCAGCCGCCGCAGGTCACCGCGTACTTCTGCGCCAGACGCAGGCCCGGCAACGTCTTGCGCGTGTCGAGCAGCTTGACCTGGGTGCTGGCGACGAAATCCGCCAGGTATCGGGCGCGGGTGGCGACACCTGACAGCATCTGCAGGAAATTCAGCGCACTGCGTTCACCGGTGAGCAGCGAGCGCGCCGGCCCTTCAAGGTGAAACAGCGGCTGGTTGGGGCTGACGCGCTCACCGTCGACCACCTGCCAATGCACGGCGACGCGGGGGTCCAGTTGGCGGAAGACCGTATCCACCCAGGCGGTCCCGGCAATCACGGCCGCATCGCGGGTAATGATCGTGGCCTTGGCCAGCCGTTCGGCCGGGATCAACTGTGCGGTGATATCACCACTGCCGATGTCTTCCAGGAGTGCGCGGCGCACGTTGGCTTCTATTTCGGCGGCGAGGTCGGCAAGACGCAGGTTCGGCATAACAGGCTCCACAGACTAAGTGCCGCGATTATAGGGGCTGTGTGAACTGGAACCCAGACGCGTCACTCATTTACCGCGCCGGGCAGAGTTTACTGGCGCAATGTCCATGATTTGCCGATAATCTCGCGCCTTGCAATTGGCGTCATAGCTTTGACGTCCTGATGGTGATCGGGTATTTGCAATGCCCAGCGGGTCAGGCCCCGTTCCTGCCCATCTCAACACCCGCCGTTTCAGGAGGCCAGGATGCACAATGACGGGAAGGTGGTGCCTATCAAGCAGGCACAGGCCACGCCATCGCCGCTCGCACGTCTGCCGGTGGTGGCGCTGCAGGTGCGTGACAAAGCGGCGCAACAGTTGCAACAGGGGTTGCAGGAACTGTTCGATAACGCCGACGACACCCTGTTTGAAATGGCCGACAAGGCCCGCAGCACGGTTGACCAGCATATTTTCTTTCAGGCCATGCGCGACCTGCGCCTCAAGCGCAAGAACTTCGAGCGCGTGTTCATGGAGCAACTGTATGCCGCCTTCGCCAACCTGAGCCAGGCCGATAGCGGTGCGTTGCACCCGGTGCCTGTGGTGTCCTATGAGGTGGCCGGGGCTATCCGGGCCGATGACCGGGAAAAGGCCGTGGCACTGGAGGCAATGCTCGGTCGGGTACGCCACCGTGACGGCGTGGCGCTCGGGCAACTGAGCGCGCGCCTGAGTGAAGTGTTGGGCAGGCCCATGACCGATCATGAGAACCCTCTGGGCCCTGCACGGCTTTGCCAGTTTTTCTTGCAGGCGGGCCGCAGCCTGGGGGTGGAGATCCGGGTCAAGCTGATCATGCTCAAGCTCTTCGAGAAATACGTGCTCAGCGACGCCGACCACCTGTATGGCGAAGCCAACCAACTGCTGGTTGCCACCGGGGTCCTGCCCGGACTCCAGAGCGTGCCGTCCCGTCGTGCGGGTGGCCGCGCGGCGTGTGAGCTCCCGCAACCGGCGCGTCCGCCGGCCGCCGAAGCGCCTTGTGACGAAAGCGGCCAGCAAGCCTTTGCCGCCCTGCAAGCCTTGCTGGTGGCGGTGCGCGGCAGCGTAGCGCCTACCCTTGAAGCCAGTGCGCAACCGCAACCCATCGCCAGCCGAGACTTGCTGCGCCTGCTGTCGCATTTGCAGCAATACGTACCGGAGCCTGGCGCCGAGGACGATTTCGACCTGCGCAACCAGCTCGAACAGTTGCTGACCCGGGTCAGCGTCAAGAGCGGCAAGTCGCGGGTGGTGGAGGCGGCCGATGAAGATGTGATCAACCTCGTCGCGCTGCTTTTCGAGTTCATCCGCAATGATCGCAGTGTGCCCCACGCCTTCAAGGCCCTGATCGCTCGCCTGCAGATCCCGATACTGAAAGTTGCTGTGCTCGACAAGAGCCTGTTCAGTTGCCCCGGGCACCCGGCACGCCGCTTGCTCAATCAGATCGCCAGTGCCGCCATGGAGTGCAGCCCGCACGATGGTGATCAGAACGAGAGCCTGTACCTGCGTATCGAACAGGTCATCCAGCGCCTGTTGAATGAATTTGCCGAAGATCCGGCGATTTTTTCGCAGTTACTGGCGCCATTCAGCACCTTCATCGATCAAGAGCAGCGGCGCAGTGAGTTGCTCGAACAGCACACCCGCGACGTCGAGGAAGGTCGCCTGCGTACCGAGGTCGCTCGCCAGCGCGTGGCGCACGCGCTGAACCGGCGGCTATTGGGCAAGGTCCTGCCGCCGTTCGTGGTGCAATTTCTGCAACAAACCTGGAGCCAGGTGCTGTTGCTGGCCACTCTCAAGCACGGCGAACACTCGGTGCAGTGGCAGACCGGGCTGCGCACCATGGATGAGTTGATCTGGAGCGTCGGCCTGCACGAAGACACCGAGGCAGGCCGGCATCTGCTGGCGCAATTGCCAGGGTTGCTCAAGTCGTTGCGCGACGGGTTGGCCAGTGCGGCGTTCGATCCTTTCAGCACGCGGGAGTTTTTTTTACGCTTGCAGACCGTACATGTTCAAACATGCGAAGGCGGGGGCGACGACGGGCTGATTGAAGTCCGCGAGCTCTTTGTTCTCGGCACCCCACTGTCGGACGCCGGCGAGGACTGGCCGCATGATGACCCGGACCTGCTCAAGGTGCTCCCGTTGCGGGTCGGCGGTTGGGTGGAGTTGCGCCAGGACGACGACACGGTATTGCGCTGCAAGCTCACGGCGATCATGGCGCCGAACCATCGTTATATTTTCGTCAGCCGCACGGGGCTCAAGGTCCTGGAGCAAACCCCCGGGCAATTGGCTGCGACTTTCAAGCGCGGCACCCTGCACAGCCTGGACGAGGGGCCGCTGTTCGACCGCGCGCTGGCGGCGGTGATGGGCAACCTGCGCCAACTCAATCGCGGCAAGTGATCGCAACCGCAGGGCGGAACGCGGCATACTGGTAACACTTTGTCTCAGTCAAGGAGCCTGTATGCAGTTGGACCCCGTCAGCGGTTGGTTCGAGGGCATTGGCCATTGCCCTTCGCCCAACTTCAACGAGCGCCCGGCAGGCGAGGTATCGTTGTTGGTGATACATAACATCAGCTTGCCCCCGGCGCAGTTTGCCACCGGTAAGGTGCATGAGTTTTTCCAGAATCGCCTGGATGTAACGGAGCATGCCTACTTTGAGGGGATAGTCCACCTACGGGTCTCTGCGCATTTTCTGATTGAGCGTGACGGTACAGTGACGCAGTTTGTGGCATGCCGGGACCGAGCCTGGCACGCGGGCGTCTCCAGCTTTGAAGGGCGCGATACCTGCAACGACTTCTCGTTGGGAATCGAGCTGGAAGGCACAGATGATCTGCCGTTCACCGATGCCCAGTACCAGGCGCTGATTGAGCTGACGCGTCAGCTGCTCGCAGCTTATCCTGCGATCACCCCCCAACGTATCTGCGGTCACAGCGACATCGCCCCAGGCCGCAAAACCGATCCGGGCCCGGCTTTTGATTGGAAGCGCTTTCGTGGCGCGCTGCAGGATGGAGGACACAAACTATGAGTTTCCTGGTGCTGGTGCTGGCAGTGTGGATCGAGAAATTCTCGGCCTTGCGCCAGCGGTTGCAGCGCGACGGCGGCTGGCTGCGCGAGCTGGCCAGGCTTGAATCGAGCCCACGCATGGGCAAGCGGCCCTGGCTGATCCTGCTGGCGCTGGTGGTGCTGCCCGCGGCGCTGCTGGGCTTGTTGCTGCTGGTGCTGGAGCCCGTGGCCTATGGCTTGTTGGCGTTGCCGGTGCATGTACTGGTGGTGATCTACAGCCTGGGCCGTGGCGATCTGTTGGCCGCGCTGGGACCGTTTCGGGATGCCTGGCGGCGGGGTGATCTGCAAGCCGCCGAGCACGTGGCCGAACGTGACCTGAAGCTGGGTGCCGACAGTGGCGAGCAACTGCTCGAGCGGGTTCAAGGCCACTTGCTGTGGCAGGCGTACCAGAGCTTTTTCGCGGTGATTTTCTGGTATTTCCTGCTGGGCCCGGTGGCTGCTCTGGCCTATCGCCTGCTGGCGCTGGCCAGTGAGCACAGCCAGAACCCCCTGGTGGCCGAACGCGCCACACAAATGCGCCACGCCTTTGACTGGCTGCCGGTGCGCCTGCTGGCCGCGAGCTTTGCCCTGGTGGGCAATTTTGTCGGGGTCAGCCGGGTCATGCTCCACGAATTGCTCAGCTGGGATATCAGCGCTGCACAACTGGTGGAAAAAGTCGGCCTGGCCGCTGCGGAAATACCGCCACCGGTAGTGGGCGCCGAAGGCATCAGCAGTCTTGATCAACTGTGGGAATTACTGCTGCGTGCGGCGGTGCTGTGGTATGCCGGATTTGCAATCTGGACGGTGTTGCCCTGAGACCGCCATCGGGGGCAAGCCCCCTCCCACATTTGATCGAGCAGGGATCAGCGAAAATCGGGGAGGCGCAGTCAGCGTGCGAGGGGGCTTGCCCCCGATAACCAATATCTACACAACTTCGTAGGCTATAGCCGCCAACACTAACCACGATGCGAAGCGAGTCGCCCTTGATCTTGATCTGCTTCTGATCTTGATCTCAGGCGCCCCGTTAAACCACAAGGGCACACCGAGCATGAGCGAGGTGCCGAGTGGTGGGGCAAGAGCGTTTTGCTTACTTTTGCGCTTTTCAAAAGTGAGCCGCTGTAAAAGCGGAACCCATAGCAGCCGTGACCGCAGAAACGGATATGTACTCGGTCCAATCCAACATCCCGGCCAGCCCAGAGGCCACCATCGGGGCCAAGTCGAATCGTCGCACCGCCCCTCCCACATTTGGATTGGCGCGTTCCGCACGTAGGAATTTTCGGTGGGATTTAACCCCGTCACGCGTGGCGCTTATCCTGATTTCGCTGCTGGCCTTTCAATGTGCCGTGAATGGGTGAACATTTGTATCATCTGGTCACGGTCTCAAGGAGGCACGGCGATGGCCGCTGTCATCGGCATCAAAGGGCATTGCGCCCACTGCGACATGACGTTTGAACTCAAACCCTGGCAACTGAACGCCATCGCCATCGACGAACCCTTCGTCTGTACCTATTGCCACACATGCCTGCAACTGTGTTGCCGCAAGCAGCTGCGTCGCTTTCGTGCCCTGGACCACTGGGCGCTGGTGCCGCCCGGCATGATCATGCTGACCTGCGCGACCCTCCTGGCGGCGCTGTTTGCAGAGTGGCTGGGGCTGCTCAGTGTGATCGGGCAATTCAACATTTCGCTGACGACGCTGTTGATCCACTTTCTGGTGCTGCGCTACGTGCGTCACCGGCAACGGATGACCTTGAACCTGCAAGTCGTCAGCCGCTTACCACTGGAACAGCTCGCACGCATTGCGTGTGCTCGCCTCAGCCAGCCGTGACGCGCTGATGCCTATCCGCTCGGCCAGGGCGCTGCAGATGTCCGGCAAGTGGTGTGGGCTGTTGCGCCGGCCCGGATACATGGCCGGGGCCATATCCGGCGCGTCCGTCTCCAGCACCACCGCTTCCAGTGGCAATTGGGCCAGCACCTTGTGCATGCGCAAGGCCTGGGGCCAGGTCGCGGCACCGCCCAGGCCCAGCTTGAAGCCCAGCTTGATGTACTCGCGGGCCTCTTCCCGGCTGCCGGCGAACGCATGAATGATGCCGCCACGCGGCAGGCGGATGCGCTTGAGTGTGGCGATCACCGCCGCGTGACTGCGGCGTACGTGGAGCAAGGCGGGCAGGGCGAAATCCACCGCCAGTTTCAACTGGGCTTCGAACAGTGTTTGCTGGCGCGCTCGGTCCAGATGCTCAAGAAAGTAATCCAGGCCGATTTCACCCACGGCGCACAGTTGCCGGTGGCCCTGCAGGCGCGTCAGCCAGTCGCCCAATTCCAGCAGGTCGGCAGGGCGGTGCTCATCGAGATACACCGGGTGCAGGCCGAAGGCGGCGAACAAGCCTTCATCCTCCACCACCAGATCCCACAACCGCTGCCAATTGCGCTGATAAACCCCGAGCACCACCATGCGCCGCACACCGAGTTGGCGGCTGCGGGCGAGGACTTGCGGACGGTCACTGTCGAAGTCCGCGAAATCCAGGTGGGTGTGGGTGTCGATCAGCTCCACACTCAGGCCTCGTGAATACGCTGCTTGAAGGTTCGGCTGATGCCGTGCACGCCGGGTTGGTAATGTTCTTCTTCAATGGCCGCCAGGGCCAGGCGCAGGGCGGTGTCGGCGATCAGTTGGTGCTGCTGGGCCATGGCGTTGACCGGCAGCGGCAGGAAGTCCAGCAACTGGGTATCGCCGAAGGTGCCCAGGCGCAGTGGCCGCGACTTGAGCGGGAAGTCGTGCAGTGCGTCAAACACGCCTTGCAGCAGCACGTAGGACGTGGTCACCAGCGCGTCAGGCAGATGCCCCAGGCGCTGCAGTAATTGCTCCATCAGCTGTCGCCCGCAGTCGCGGCTGAAGGCTTCGCCCTGTTCGATGATCACCTCGCCGGTAAAGCCTTGCAGGGCTTCACGAAAACCCGCAGCACGTTCCTGGCTGATGCTCAGCTCCGGATGGGCGCCGATCAGCGCGATTTGCTTGGGCAACGGTTGCAGCAGGCTGCCGGTGAGCTGCTGGCAGGCTTGGCGGTCGTCGCTGACCACCGAGCAGAACTGGCTGGGATCCATCACCCGGTCGATGGCGATTACCGGCAAGCCTTTGGCTTGCAGTTCGCGATAGCTGTCATCCTCAGCGGGCAGGCAACTGGCGACAAACAGCGCATCGCAGCGCCGCGCGCGGAACAGTTGCAGCAATTGGCGCTCACTGTCAGCCTCATCGTCGGAGCTGGCGATCAGCAATTGATAGCCGCGCGCCCGTGCGCCTTGTTCGAGCAACTTGGCAATGCGTGCGTAACTGGGGTTCTCCAGGTCCGGCAGGATAAAGCCCAGGGTGCGCGTGTGCCGGCTGCGCAAGCCGGCGGCTTGCGGGTTAGGCGTAAAACCGTGGGCCTGGACCACGGCCCGCACGCGCTCCACCGTCGCGTTGCTGATACGTTGTTGTTCGGCCTTGCCATTGATGACATAGCTGGCGGTTGTGACCGACACACCGGCCAGACGTGCGATATCACTGAGTTTCAAACCGGGTTTCCTTGTTTTTTTGAGCGTGCCCCGACATTTTGTCCAATCGTAACCGATTCCCGCATACGACCAATGTCCCACAACAGGCGCCGAGTGGCCCTTCAAGCTTGCGCAATTAACGCGTAATCTGCCATAAATTCTAGATTAAACGTTTCAGCAAGGGTATTTTTACGATGTTCGCCGCTGAGTGGCTACTGCCAACTGACCGCTCAGTCAGTTACTTTTGAACACCGCTAAGCTGATTTATTCAAAACAATACCTAGTGCGCACCCCGCACTAACTAGGAGAACGGCATGCTCGAGCTCACTGTAGAGCAGATATCCATGGGCCAGGTGGCGGTGGATAAATCTGCGGCCTTGCACCTGCTCGCGGAAAAACTGGTGGCCGATGGCCTGGTTGCCGAAGGTTATCTCAGTGGCTTGCAAGCCCGTGAAGCCCAAGGCTCGACCTTTCTTGGCCAAGGCATCGCCATTCCTCACGGCACCCCGGAAACCCGCGACCAGGTGTTTTCCACCGGCGTGCGTCTGTTGCAGTTTCCCGAAGGCGTGGACTGGGGCGACGGCCAGGTCGTGTACCTGGCGATCGGGATTGCCGCCAAATCCGATGAACACTTGCGCCTGCTGCAATTGCTGACCCGCGCCCTGGGTGAGACCGACCTCGGCCAGGCGCTGCGCCGTGCCGGTTCCGCCGACGCCTTGCTGAAACTGCTGCAAGGCGCGCCGCAGGAACTGGCACTGGATGCACAGATGATCAGCCTCGGCGTGTCGGCCGATGATTTCGAGGAACTGGTGTGGCGCGGCGCGCGCCTGTTGCGCCAGGCCGATTGCGTGAGCAACGGGTTTGCCGCCGTGTTGCAGCAAGTCGATGCACTGCCCCTGGGCGATGGCCTGTGGTGGCTGCACAGCGAGCAGACGGTCAAGCGTCCGGGCCTGGCCTTCGTCACGCCGGACAAGCCCATGCGCTACCTGGGCCAGCCGCTCAATGGCCTGTTTTGCCTGGCCAGCCTGGGCGAAGCACATCAGGCGTTGCTCGAGCGCCTGTGCGCCTTGCTGATCGAAGGGCGCGGCCAGGAATTGGGCCGCGCCACCAGCAGTCGTGCCGTGCTTGAGGTGCTGGGTGGCGAACTGCCGCCCGACTGGCCGAGCGCGCGCATCACCCTGGCCAATGCCCACGGGTTACATGCACGCCCGGCGAAGATCCTCGCGCAACTGGCGAAAAGCTTCGACGGCGATATTCGCGTGCGCATTGTCGACGGCCCGGTCGGCGCGGTATCGGTTAAAAGCCTGAGCAAGCTGTTGAGCCTCGGCGCGCGGCGTGGCCAGGTGCTGGAATTCGTCGCCGAGCCGAGCATTGCCGGGGACGCGCTGCCGGCTTTGTTGGCCGCAATTGAAGAAGGCCTGGGCGAAGCGGTCGAGCCATTGCCGACCGTCAGCGCCCAGCCCGCCACCGTCGACATCGAACCGGTGATCAGCGCGCCGCTGTCCGGTAGCCAGATCCAGGCAATTGCCGCCGCGCCCGGTATCGCCATCGGCCCTGCGCATATCCAGGTGCAGCAGGTCTTCGACTACCCACTGCGCGGTGAGTCCTGCGCGGTTGAGCGCCAGCGCCTGCAGGCTGCGCTGAGTGATGTGCGTCGCGATATCGAGGGCCTGATCGAACGCAGCCAGTCCAAGGCGATTCGCGAGATCTTCATCACTCACCAGGAAATGCTCGACGACCCGGAGCTGACCGACGAAGTCGACACCCGTCTCAAGCAAGGCGAAAGCGCCGAAGCGGCCTGGATGAGCGTGATCGAAGCGGCTGCCCGGCAGCAGGAGTCGTTGCAGGATGCCTTGCTCGCCGAGCGCGCCGCCGACCTGCGCGACATCGGTC
>NZ_CVTN01000084.1:90267-146044 GCF_900004915.1 Pseudomonas sp. 31 R 17 | reverse complement strand
GGCGGGCGCCTGCGGCGTGCGCGCGGCCCACTGCTGCACCTGTCGATCCAGCGGTTCAGGGCTGGCACCCAGCGCGGGGCCCTGCAGTTCGCTGCCCGGCGAGGCCAGGCGCAGTGCCGACAAGCGCTGCCCGGGATTGACTGATGCCTCCTGCAGGATGGCCTGCAGATCGTCGAGCAGTTGCTCGATGGTGGCCGCCTCGAACAGCTCATCGCTGTATTCCAGCTCGCAGCGCAGGCGCTGGTCGGCGCAACGCAGCAGACGCAGGGTGAGATCGAAACGGGCATGGCGCTGCGGCGGGTCAAGCACCTCGACGGTCACCCCCGGCAGGCTCAGGGTGCGGCTTTCCGGCAATTCGACCTGCACGAACATGGCCTGGAACAGCGGGCTGGAACGCGGGCGGTCGAGGGCTTCGAGGATCTTTTCATACGGCAGGGTCTGCTGGTCGAACGCCGCCGCCACGCCGTCGCGGGTGCGCAACAGGGCGCTGCGAAAGTCCGGGTCGTCCTCCAGGCGCTGGCGAATCACCAGGGTGTTGAGCAGCGGCCCGATCAGCGGCGCCAGCTCGGGGCGATCGCGTTGCGCCACCGATGTACCCAGGCACAGGTCACGCTCGCCGCTGTAGCGCGCCAGCAGGCAAGCAAAGGCGGTCAGGCCAAAGATGTACAGGGTCACGCCCTGCTCGCGGATGGCCCTGTCCACCTGCGCCGACAAGTCAGCCGGCAATTCGCGCACCCGTACCGCGCCGCTATGGCGACGCTGGTTGGCGGGCGGACGCGGATGATCGCAGGGCAAGGCCAGCGCACCGGGCGCATCGGCCAACTGGTTGCACCAGTAATCGAGTTGCTGGCGGCAGGCGTCGCTGGTCAGCCACTCGTGCTCCCAGGCGGCATAGTCGGCGTACTGGATGTCGAGCGGCGGCAACCGGGCTGGCACGCCCAGGCTCGAGGCACGGTAGCCCTCGGCCAGCTCGCGGGTCAGTTGCTGGGCCGACCACGCGTCGTAGGCGACGTGGTGGATGGTGAAGAACAGCCAGGTGCTGTCCTCGGCACCGCTGAACGCGCGCCAGCGCCATGGCACTTCGCGGCTCAGGTCGAAGGGCTCGGCCAGTTGCCTGGCGTACTCGTCGGCGCACCATTGCTGCGGGTCGGCAAGCGCCTCGCGGGGCAGCGGCTCGACCGCCGGCAGGCCCGCCGTCCAGGGCTCGCAGTGCGCCTGCAAGTGGCCTCCGGCATCGGCCACGTAGCGGGTGCGCAGGATCGTGTGCCGCTCCACCAGTTGCTGCATGGCCTGCTGCAGGCACGCCAGGTCCAGACGGCCATCGAAGCGCAGCACCGAGCAGAGGTTGTACAGCGCACGGCTGCTCAGGGCCTCGGCCGAGAGAAAACGCAGTTGCGCATGGGCCAGCGGCACCGCTGCACCCTCCCCGCCAGCGGCCGGGACGATGGGCAGGCGCCAGCTATCGATGCCCTTCTCGGCCAGGCGTTGGCGGAACTGTTGCTTCTTGTCCGCCGGCAGTGACGCCAGGCGCTGGGCGATCTCGATAAAGGCCTGTTGGTTGGTCACATTCATCTTCAGTCTTCCATCTCTGCCAGCAAACGCTGCATCTCATCCAGTGCCTGGTCGGTCGAAGGCCGCTGCGGGTTTTCGATCTGTTCGGCCAGGCCGGAAATGGTCGGATTATGGAACAGGCTGCGCAACTCGACCTTCACGCCGAAGCGGCTCTCCACCCGGGTCATCAGGCGCATCGCCAGCAGCGAATGGCCACCGAGTTCGAAGAAGCTGGTGAGCACGCCGACCTGCGGCAGATCGAGTAGCTCCTGCCACAGCTCGGCCAGTTCGCGCTCCAGCGCCGTACGCGGCGCCACGCCTTGCTCGGCCTGCGCTTGCGGCGCCGGCAGGGCCTTGCGGTCGATCTTGCCGTTGGCATTAAGGGCGAAACGCTGCACCTGGATGAAGCCGGCCGGCACCATGTAGGCGGGCAGCAGGCTTTCCAGATGACGGCGCAGCGCCACCTCGTCGACCGGGCTCGCGGCCTGCAGCCAGGCGAACAGGCTGTGGCTGCGCGCATCGAGCATGACCACCGCCTCTTCCACACCGGGGTAACGGCGCAGCAGCGATTCGATCTCCCCCGGCTCGATGCGAAAACCACGCACCTTGACCTGGAAATCGGCGCGGCCGACATAGGCCAGGTGCCCATCGCTGCGTCGACGCACCAGGTCGCCGGTGCGGTACATGCGGCTGCCAGGCTCGCTGGCGAACGGATCGGGCAGGTACGCCGCTGCGGTGATCGCCGGCGCTCGCTGGTAACCACGGGTCACCCCGCTGCCGGCGATATACAGCTCGCCGGTGCTGCCCAGCGGCACTGGCCGCAGGCATTCGTCGAGCACGTAGCAACGGGTGTTGAGCAGCGGCATGCCGATATCGGCGACGCCGGCCGGTACTTCCCGCAGCGCCTGGGTGGTCGACCAGACGGTGGTTTCCGTCGGGCCATAGGCGTTGATCAGCTTCACCCCCTTGGCCTGCAGCACACTCACCAGTTCGGCCGGCACCGCTTCGCCGCCGATCAGGCCGCGCAGGGCCGGCCAGTCGTCACGCCCGGTTTCCAGCAGAATCTGCCAGCCGGCTGGGGTGGCCTGGAATACCGTGGCACGGCGCAGCAGATCGAACAGGCGGTGGCCATCGACCACCTGCTCGCGACGCGCCAGGAGGATGGCCGCGCCCTTGAGCAGCGGCAGGAACAGCTCCGGCTTGCACATATCGAAGGCGTAGGTGGTGCTGGCCAGCCAGACATCCTCGGCCGTCAGCGGCAACTGGCGGTCAAGGCCGGCAAGCAGGTTGCTCAGGTTGCCACGGGTCACCTGTACGCCCTTCGGCGTGCCGGTGGAGCCCGAGGTGTAGATCACGTAGGCCCGCTGCAGCGGCGACACCGGTAATGCCAGGTCGTGTGCCGGCTGTTCGTCCAGCGGCAGGTGGTCGACGGCCAGGCTGTCGACACTGCCGAGTACGTCGGCGCAGGCGTGCTCGCTGAGCACCAGCTGCGGCCGCGCATGCTCGATGATGAAGCGCAGCCGTTCGCCCGGTTGCTGCGGATCCAGCGGCAAGTAGGCCGCGCCCGCCTTGTGGATCGCCAGGATGCTGGGCAGCAGCCACGGGCCACGGGTCAGGCACAGCGCGACCAGATCGTCGCAGCCGACACCCTGGGCGCGCAGCCAGTGGGCCAGGCGGTTGCTCAAGGCATTGAGCTGGGCATAGCTGTAGCGTTGCTCCTGGCAATCCACGGCCAGCGCATCCGGGGTGCGCAGGACCTGGCGCTCGAAGCGCGCGATCAGATCCTGCGTCTCGCTCAGCGCATGCGCCGGCAGGTTCCACGTGCGGCGTGTCAGGGCATGATCGGCATTTGCCAGGTCGATATCCCACAGCCGCGCCTCGGGCCGCGCCAGCATGCCGTCGAGCAGGTGACAGTACTCGTCGGCATAGCGTTGCATGGTGCTGGCGACGAACAGCTCGGTGTTGTACTCCAGCACGCAGTGCCAGGCGCTGCCGTGCTGCTCGATATGCAGGCCGATGTCCACCAGGGCGCTGTCGCTCTCGACATTCAGGCGCTGCGCCGGCAGGCCGGCAAAACTCTGGCCGACCGCCGCTACGTCATCGCGCTGGATCAGGTTGAACAGCGCCTGGAACAGCGGCGTATGGCTGAGATCGCGGCGTACCTGCAAAGCCTCCACCAGCCGCTCGAAGGGCACGTCGCCGTGCTGCTGCGCGGTCAGGTGGGTGGCTTGCAACGCCTGCCAGAACGATGCCACGGATTGCAGTGGGTCGATCTGGCTACGCAGCACCTGGGTGCTGGCGAAATAGCCGATGAGGTTGTCGGTGTGCGCCTGCTGACGCTGCGCCACCGGCAGGCCGATCCACAGCTCGCGCTGCCCCGAATGCCTGGCCAGCAGCACTTTCCATGCTGCCAGCAGGGGCGCGAAGGCGGTCAGGCCATGACGCTGCGCGGTGCTGCGCAGGCGTTCGACCAACTCGATGGGCAGCTCGAAACGCAGGCGCCGCCCGTGGTAGCCCTGCTCGGCAGGACGTGGCAGGTCGGTGGGCAGGTCCAGCACCGGCGGTTCGCCGGCCAGGGCCTGCCGCCAGTAGTCCAGCTGCGCTTCAATGCGTGCCTGCCCGGCAGGCGTCTGCCAACTGGCGGCGACATCGCTGAACTGCAGCGGCAGCGGCGCCAACGCCGCCTGGGTTGCGCTCAGCTCGGCCTGGTAAAGACGTTGCAGCTCATCGAAGAAGATCTCCAGCGAGCGGGCGTCGGCGATGATGTGGTGCAAGGTGGCCTGCAGCACGCTCTGCCCTTCGCCCTGATACAACCGCACCCGCCACAGCGGCGTTGCACTCAGGTCGAAGGCGCGCTGCGCTTCCTCGCTCAAGGTGCGGGCGAAGGCCGGCGACTGCACATCCTGCTGCAAGGGTTCGACGCTGAGCAGCCTGCCGTGCAACTGCACGACCTGCTGCTGCGCGCCCGCTTGCGTCTCGCTGAACACGCAACGCAGGCTGTGCTGGCGCTCCACCAATTGTGCCAAGGCGCGTTCCAGGACTTCGGCTTGCAGCGTACCGCGCAGGTGCATGGCCAGTGACAGGTGGTAGGCCTGGGTGTCGCCCTGCAAGCGGTCGAGGAACCACAGCCGCTGCTGGGTGAAGTGCAGCGGCGCCGGCGCCTCGCCGAATGGCCGCAGGATGCTCTCGCCTGCGCCCTCGGCAGTGGCCAGGCTGGCCGCCAGTTCACCCAGGGTCGGGCACTCGAACACGCTGCGCAGCGGCAGTTGCCGCTCGTAGCGCTCGGCGATGCGCGCCACCAGCCGTGCCGCCAGCAGCGAATGGCCGCCGAGGGCGAAGAAATTGTCGCCGGCGCCAACCGCGTTGCAACCGAGCAGCTCGCACCACAGTTCGGCCAGTGGCGCCTCCCAGGGTTTGCTCAGCTCGCCGTCGCGCTGACCTTCATGTTGGGTTGGCGCCGGCAGCGCCTTGCGCTCGACCTTGCCACTGGGGCTCAACGGCAAGCTGTCCAGGCGCACGAACTGGCTCGGAAGCATGTAATCCGGCAGGTGCTGCGCCAGTTGCACGCGTAGCGCGGCGTCGCCCAAGTCAGCATCCGCCGCCTGCGTGACCGAGTAGTAAGCCACCAGGCGCGCGCTGTCGCCGCTGCCGAGCAGCACCACGGCCGCTTCCCGCACCCCGGTGAGCCGCGCCAGCAAGGCCTCGATCTCGCCCAGCTCGATACGGAAGCCACGCAGCTTGACCTGGAAATCCAGGCGCCCCTGGTAGTCCAGGCTGCCTTTGGCGTTGCGTCGCACACGGTCGCCGGTGCGGTACATGCGTGCCCCCGGCACGAAAGGATCGGGCAGGAAGCTCGCCGCGCTCAGGGCAGGCGCGGCAAAATAGCCACGCCCCAGGTTGGCACCCGCCAGGAACAGCTCGCCGGAAACGCCCGGCGCCACGGGTTGCAAGTCGGCGTCCAGCACATAGGCGGCGGTATTGACCAGCGGCCGGCCGATCGGCACCTCCGCCCCGCCGCTCTCGCCCTGACGCGGCTCGAAGGTGCTGTAGACGGTGGCCTCGGTCGGCCCATAACCGTTGATCACCTGGGCACCACGCTGCTCCATGGCCTCGGCCAGCGCGCACGGCAGGGCCTCGCCACCGGAAATGGCGCGCACGCCCTGCCAACTGCGCCCGGTGTGCGCCACCAACATGCGCCAGGTGGCGGGGGTGGCCTGCATTACCGTCGGCTGGCCGGCCTCGATCAGGCGGTCGAGGACGTGCGGGTCGCGTGCCTGCTCACGGTCGGCGAGCAGGATGCTGGCCCCGCGACTCAGCGGCAGCAGCAGCTCGACGATGGCGATATCGAAGGTCGCTGTGGTCAGCGCCAGCACCCTGTCCTGCGCCGTCAATGGCAGCACCTGCTGCACGCCGAGCATGAGGTTCATCACGTTGCCACGGGCGATGGCCACGCCCTTGGGCTGGCCGGTGGAACCGGAGGTATAGAGCACGTAGGCGAGTTGGGCAGGATGCACGCTCGGCGAGCGGTAGGGCTCGGGGGTGGTCAGCGCATCGATATCCAGCAGTTCGACGGCACTGCCCCACTCTGCCAGCTCCGCCAGGGCCTCGGCATTGGTCAGGCACAACCGCGGCTGCGCATGGGCAAGGATGTAACGGCCACGCTCGGCCGGGGTGTCCTCGGCCAGCGGCACGTAGGCGGCGCCAGCCTTGAGAATGGCCAGCATGGCCATGGGCAGCCGCGCATCGCGCGGCAGGCGCAGGGCCACACGATCCTCGGCGCCGACGCCACGGGCCTGCAAGGCAGCGGCCAGGCGTTCGGCCGCATGGTTCAGGTCGGCATAGCTCAGGCGCTGTTCGCCGGCCTGCACGGCGATGGCTTCGGGCTGCCCGGCGACCTGCCGTGCAAAGGCCTGCAGGATGTCTTCCCGACCCTCCACGGCCTCACCGTGCAAGCGCGCCAGCGCGCGCTGCTCGGGCTGCCAGGCGAGTTCGCCCAGTACCTGCTGCGGTTGTTCGAGCACGGCATCGAGCAGCGCCAGATACTGCTCGAGCATCGCCTGCGCGGTCTGCTCGCCGAACAGCTCGCTGCTGTACTGCAGGCTCAGGGCGATGCCGTGTTCGCTGTCGCGCACGTCCAGATGCAGGTCGCACAGGGCGCTGTCCGGGCGATTGTCGAGCGGCTCGGCGATCAGCTCGGTCAGCTCGAAACGCTCCAGGGCATGGCCCGGGAAGTAGTTGAACATGGCCTGGAACAACGGGTTGTAGCTGACCTGGCGGGCCACGCCGAGCTGTTCGATCAGGTAATCGAAGGGCAGGTCCTGATGTGACTGCGCCGCCACGGACAACGCCTGCAATTCGCGCATCAGTTGCAGCAGGCTGGCCGTGCCGGAGAGCTTCTGGCGATAGACCAGGGTATTGACGAAGCAGCCCACCAACGGCTGCAACGCCGCGTGATGGCGGTTGGCGGCCGGCACCCCGACGAGGATGTCGTGCTCGCCGCTGCGGCTGCGCAGCAGCAGCTGGAAGGCGCAGAGCATGGGGATGAAGTTGCTCCAGCCGTGGCTCGCGCTGAATGCCCGCAGGCGCGCCGCCAGCGCATCCGGCAGGCGTTGCTCGACGCGCCCGCCGGCCTGGCTGGCATGGGCCGGCCGGGGGAAGTCGGCGGCCAGCTCGAGCACCGGCAATTCGCCGGACAACTGCTCGCGCCAGTAGGCCAGCTCGTCCTGGCAGGCGGCGCTGTCCATCCACTGGCGTTGCCACAGGGCGTAGTCGGCGTACTGCATCGGCGCCTCGGCCAACGCCGGTTTACGCCCCTGGCGCAGCTCGCGGTAATGGCTGCAAAGCCCGTCGATGATCAGTTGCAGCGACCAGCCATCGGCGGCGATATGGTGGCAATTGAGCGCCAGCACGTGCGCCTGCGGCCCGAGGCGATACAGGCAGGCACGCAGCAGCGGCGCGCTGTCCAGGGCAAACGGAGTCATCGCGTCCTGGCGCAGCAGGTCGTGCAACTGCGCCTCGCTGGCCACCTCGATCAGCGGCAAGGCCAGCTCGGCCTTGGCGAGTATGACCTGCGACGGTTCACCGCCGTCGCTGACGAAACGGGTACGCAGGACTTCGTGCTGATCGACCAGGGCCTGCAAAGCTGCCTGCAGGTCAGCGACATGCAGGTCGCCGCTCAGGCGCACCGCACCGGCCAGGTTGTAGGCCGGGCTTTGCGGCTGCAGTTGCTGGAGGAACCACAAGCGCTGCTGGGCGAACGACAACGGTAGGGTCTGCGGACGCGGCAGGCGCATCGGCGTGGTTTTCTCGCCGGCCTGCTGTTGTTCCAGCCACTCGGCCATGGCGGCGATGGTCGGGCGCTCAAAGACCACACGCAGGGGCAGGTCCTTGCCGCTGAGCTTGCCGATCTGGCCGATCAGTTGCGTGGCCAGCAGCGAATGCCCGCCCAGCTCGAAGAAATGATCCTCAATGCCGACCCGCGCGAGCCCCAGCACGCCCTGCCAGGCTTCGGCCAACTGCGCGTGCAGCTCACTGCGTGGCGCCACGTAGCGCGCCTCGCTCTGCGCGGCGAAGTCGGGCGCCGGCAGGGCCTTGCGGTCGATCTTGCCGTTGGCGTTGAGCGGCATGCGCTCGAGCAGCATGAAAGCGCTGGGCAGCATGTAGGGCGGCAGGTTGGCGGCAACGAACTCACGCAGCGCCTCGATGGAGGGCTGCGGCTCGGCCACCAGGTAGGCGACCAGCACCTTGGCGCGCTGCTGGTCGTCACGGGCCAGCAGCACCGCTTCACGCACGCCGGGGTAACGGGTCAGGCAGGCTTCGATCTCGTCCAGCTCGATACGGTGGCCGCGAATCTTCACCTGGTGGTCGGTACGACCGACGTACTCCAGCTCGCCATTGGCCAGGAAACGCGCCAGATCGCCGGTGCGATACAGACGGCTGCCGTCGTTGGCGATGGGATCGGGCAAAAACACCGCCGCCGTGCGTGCGGGGTCGGCCATATAGCCACGGCCAACCCCCACGCCGGCGACGAAGATTTCACCCACCGCACCGCGCGGCACCGGTTGCAATTCGGTATCGAGCAGGTACAGACGGTTGTTCAGGGTGGCGCGACCAATCGGCACACTGCTGCGCGCCTGGGCCAGGCGCTCGGTGAGCGGATGGAAGGCCACGTCGTCGGAGCATTCGGCCGGCCCGTAGGCGTTCATCAGCGGGATGCCGGGGTAGCGCTCGAACCAGCGCCGTGCCAGCGCCGGTGGCAGCGCCTCGCCAGTGGCCAATACCCAGCGCAGTGCCGTGCGCTCCAGGCCCGCCTCGAGCAGGCTCTGCATCAGCGACGGCACCGCTTCGAGAATGCTCACGCCATGGCGAGCGATGGCCTCGGCCAGGGCCTCGGGGTTCTGCATCACGCAGTCGCCGAGAATCACCGTGCGCGCCCCCAGCACCAGGCCGGCGAGGGTCTGCCAGACGGAGATGTCGAAGCACTGCGGCGCGCTCTGGGCGATCACGTCATCTTCATTCAGGCCCAGGCCGGGCACCTTGCCGAGCATGTTGTTGAGCATGCCTGCGTGGGCCACCATCGCCCCCTTGGGCGTGCCGGTGGAGCCCGAGGTAAAGATGCAGTAGGCCAGCGACAGGCCATGCACGGGGATGTCCAGGTCGGCATCGCTGTAGCCGCCCAGCGCCGCTGGCTCGTAGCGGATCGCCGCCGGCGGCTGCGCCATCGGCTGCAGCGCCTGCTGTGCCAGCTCACCCTGCTCCGCGCCATGCAACAGCAGCGGCGAACGGCTCTGGGTAAGCACTTGGGCCAGGCGTTGCGGCGGATTGCGCGGGTCCAGGGGCAGCCAGCCGGCGCCAGCCTTGAGTGTGGCGAGGATCATCACCACCAGGTCGAGGCCACGCTCATCGAGCAACGCCAGCAGGTCACCGTCCTGCACGCCATTGGCGCGCAGATGACGGGCCAGTCGGTTGGCCGCCCGGTTCAACTGATCGAAGCTCAGGCTGCGCTCGCCATGCACCACGGCGATTCGCTCGGGGGTGCGACGCACTTGCTGTTGCAGGCGCTCGACGTACAACGGCTGCAGTTGCGCCGCGTCCGCCGCCAGGTCACCGCTGGCCCAGGCGCGCTGTTGGGCGATCTCCGCCGCATCGAGCATGGCGATGCGTTGCAGCGGGATATCCGCCTCGCTGGCCAGGCTGTCGCCCATGTTCAGCAGCAGCGTGCGGAAATGGCGCAGCATCTGCTCGACTTCCTCGCGCAGGAACCAGTCGGTCTGGTAGGTCAACTGCAGGTGCAGGCGCTCGCCGGGCACGATCACCACGGTCACCGGATAGTTGGTGTGGGTGCGGTTGGCCATGTCGCTTATCAGGTAGTCCAACTGGCCCTGGCGCAGGCTGGCGGAGATCGGCGCGTTCTCGAACACGAACAGGCTCTGGAACAGATCCTGGCGCTGTACCTCGCTCCAGCTCTGGATCTGCGCCAGTGACACGTTTTCATGTTCGCGCAGGCTCAGGTTCTCGGCCTGCAAGGCCTTGAGCCAGGCACCGAGGGGCTGCTGCGGTTGCCAGCTCCAGCGCAGCGGCAGGCTGTTGATGAACAGCCCTACGATGCTCTCCATGCCCTGCATGTGCACCGGGCGCCCGGCCACGGTGACGCCGAACAGCAGGTCACGATTGCCGCTGTAGCGCGCCAGTACCAAGGCCCAGGCACCCTGCACCAGGGTGTTGAGGGTGATGCCCAGACCGCTGGCGGCCTGCTGCAGGCCCTGGGTCTGCTCGACGCTGAGGTGCTCGACGCAATCCTCCACCGGCTCCGGTGCATCGATCACGCGGCCAGGGTGGCCGAAACCGAACGAGGTGGGGGTGTCGAAGCCGGCCAGGCGCTGCTGCCAGAATGACTGATGATCCTCGGGCTTGTGCTGCTCCAGCCAGCGGATGAAGTCGCGGTAAGGGCGTGGCTTGGGCAGCTCCAGACGCCGCCCCTCACGCGCGGCGCGGTAACCGTCGAGAAAGTCCATCATGATGATGGAGAAGCACCAGGCATCCATGAGGATGTGGTGATAGCTGCGCACGAACTGGTAGGTGTCCGGGGCCAGCTTGAACAGGCGCACGCGCATCAGCGGTGCCTGGGTGAAATCCAGCCCCTCGCGACGCTCCTCGGCCAGCAGATGTTCCAGACGCGCCTGCTGCTCGGCTTCGTCGATAGCCGACCAGTCCTCATAGCTGATCGGCAGTTCGACCTGCTTGTGCACCACCTGCATCGGCCGCTTCTGCTGTTTCCAGACGAAGGAGGTGCGCAGCAGCTCGTGGCGCTCCACCACCTGTGCCCAGGCCTGGCGGAACGCCTGCAGATCGAGTTGCGGCAGCACCATCACATGGCGGTACTGCAGCAGGTACATGCCCTTGCCCGGATGCATCAGGCTGTGAAACAGCAACCCCTGCTGCATGGGCGCCAGGGGATAGATGGCCTCGATATTGCGGGAAAGTGCTTTGACCTTGTCGTTCATGTCGAGGGTCTCCTTGCCATGGGCTGGGGATGTGGGGGCGCCGGGGGTGCTCATTGCAGTTGCTCGAGCAGGCCGAGGAATTCGTCGTCGGAAAGCCCCGAGTCGGCGAAGTCGGCAGCGGTGGCGCGACCAACCTCGGGGGCCAGGCAATGTTCGAGCAGGGCTTCGATACCCTGCTGGAACTGCTGCGCCAGTGCGCCGATCAGGGCTTCGTCATGCACGTGCGGGGCGTAGCGCCATTCGATGTGCAACTGGCCCTGGTCGACCAGGGCGGTCACGTCGAGCAGATGGGTACGGCGGGTGTCGGGGGCGCGCATGGCCGGGCACAGCGGCTGCGCCAGGCGCCACAGGCGCGAACCCCCCAGCCACTGGTCGACCCGTCCCAGGTAGTTGAAGGTAAGCAGCGAAGCGGCACCCAGCCCGTGCTGTGGGTCGAGGCGCAGCAGGCCGTAGCCGATGCCCTGCTCCGGTACGCGGCGCAATGCCTCCTTGGCGGCGATGATCGCCTCCTCCGGCTGTTCGGCGGCACGCACGGCCAATGGGTAACGGCTGGTGTGCCAACCCACCGAGCGCGACAGATCCGGGCCCTGCTCCCAGCCACTGCGACCGTGGCTTTCCATCTCCAGGGTGACCTGCTCACGCCCCTGCCATTGGCCGATCACGCCAGCCAGTGCCGCGACCAGCAGATCCTGCACCTGGGTGCTGTAGGCCCCATGGCAGTCGCCCAGCAACCATTCGGTTTTCTCCAGGGACAGTTTCGTTTCCAGCGTGCGGCTTTCGCCATACACGCTGACATCACGGGCGACGTCGCCCTCCTCGGCCAACTGCGCTTGCCAGTAGCCACGCTGGGCCAGCACCTCGGGGGCCTGGCGATGACGCTGCAAGGCCTCGCTCCAGCGATCGAAGCGGGTGGAAACCGCCGGCAACGAAGCCTGCGGGTCGTGGTACAGGCTTTCCAGCTCGTCGAGCAGCACCTGCCAGGACACCGCATCGACCAGCAGGTGATGCGCCGTACACAGCAGGTGCCCGCTGCCGATGAAATACACCCAGCGGATCAACGGGGCTCGATCCAGTTGCCAACCCTGCTGCCACTGCTGCAGCAGCGCGTCGTCCAGCGGCTGTTCGACCACCTGCAGCAGCGTGTCGGCCATCGCCGCCGACAGCGGCTGATAGCGTTGCTGCCAGCCCTGCCCGCTCTGCTCGAAGGTCAGCCGCAGGCTGCTGTGACGCCGCAACAAGCTCGCCAGCGCCGGGGCCAGGCGCGCCGGTTCCAGCGGCTGGTGAACGGCCAGCAACAGGGACTGGTTCCAGTACTGTGGCGTGGCCTGCTGCTGGTCGAAGAACCAGGCCTGGATCGGCGTCAGGGCAAAAGCGGCGCTTGGCTCGGCGCTATCGACCTTGGCTTGCTCGACCACACTGGCGAGGTCCACGGCCTGCTCGGCCCAGCCGCTGACCGAAGGGAACTCGAAGATCTGCTTGGGCTTGAGCTGCAGGCCCTGCTGCTTGGCACGGGCGATGATCTGCAGGCTGAGGATCGAATCGCCACCGACCGCGAAGAAGTTGTCGTCGGCTTGCAGATCGGGCTTTTCGAGAATCTCCCGGGCAATCACCAGCAGCCGCTCGACCCTGGCGCGCTGTGGCGTCTGCGCCACCCGCGCCAGCGCCCGCACGCTGGGCTCGGCGAACAGTTGCTTGGGGGTGAGGGTGATCTGTTGCTGGCGTGCACGGGCAATGATCTGCAGGCCGAGAATCGAATCGCCGCCATGGGCGAAGAAGTTGTCGTCCGGGCCGATGTTCGGGTGACCCAGCAGTTCACGCCAGATCGCCAGCAAGGCGCTTTCCAGTGCACTCAACGGCTGTTCGGTACGCCCCTCGAGATTGCGCGGTGCTTGCTCGGCCAGGTTCAACAACGCCTGACGATCGACCTTGCCATTGGCCAGCAGTGGCAGCGCCCCCAGGCAATGCCACTGCGCCGGTTGCATGTAGTCCGGCAGGCGTGCCTGCAACGCGGCCTGAATGTCCGCCAGTGCGCTCGGCCCGGCGACCAGGAAGGCCACCAGGCGGTTGCCGGTCAAGGGCGTCGGTGCGTTGAGCACGCGCACGTCATCGACCTGTGGCAGCGCACGCAATTGCGCCGCCACTTCCGAAGGCTCGACGCGGTAGCCGCGAATCTTCACCTGCTCGTCCAGGCGCCCGAGGAACAGCACCCGCCCCAGATGATCGAGGCGTGCCCGGTCACCCGTGCGGTAACCCCATGCACCGAAGCGCGCCCGATCGGCCTCGCCGGCACTCAGGTAGCCACGCGCCACGGTCGCGCCCTCGATATACAACTCGCCGCTGACGCCAGCCGGCAGCACTGCGCCATCCGGCCCGCGCACGCTGACTTGCACGTTGCCCAGGGGGCGTCCGAGCGGTGCGTCACCCTCACCTTCGACGTCGTGCGTCAGCACGCCCACCGTGGTTTCGCTGGGCCCGTAGTGGTTGACGATGCGCAGCTGCGGGCTTAGGGCGCGCACCCGCGCCAGCAGATCGGCGCCGAGGGCTTCGCCACCGAGTACCAGGCACTGGCGCGGCAACAGGCGCTGCGGCTCGCTGGCCACCAGCAGGGCGTTGAGGTGCGAGGGCACGATCTTCAGCATGTCCACCGGCTGCTGCCCGAGCAGCGCCGCCAGCTCCTCGGCATCGAAGGCCAGCGCTTCGTCCAGCAGGCGCAAGCGCCGGCCGCTGAGCAGCGCGCCGAACAAGGCGGTGTGGCCCAGGTCCGTGGCGCAACTGGCCAGGCTCGTCAGGCTGGCGTCGGCACTCAAGCGCAGCCGCGCCAGGCAGGCGCTGACATAGTGCACAAGGTTGCCCTGGGTCACCTCCACGCCCTTGGGCCGCCCGCTGGAGCCGGAGGTGTAGACCACGTAGGCCGGCACGTCCGCCGGCACGCGGGTGCGCAGCGGCGCATCGCTGAACAGCGCCTCGACCGGCACGGCCAGCCACTGCACCTGCGTCGGTAACCAGTTTGGCCGTTCGCCCTCACCCACGTAGACAGTGGGCGTTGCATCCAGGCAAATATCCTGCAGACGCGACGCGGGCCACTGCGGGTCGAGGGCCAGATAGGTCGCGCCGCACTGCCAGGCGGCGAGCATGTGCATCACCAGTTCGCGGCTGCGCGGCAGGCAAAGGGCAACCCGATCACCGCTCGCACTCAACGAACCGTGCAGGCGCTCGCCACGGGCGACCACGGCGCTGGCCAGTTCGGCATAGCTCAGTTGCCCCTGTTGATCCTCCAGGGCGATGGCCTGGGGTTTCTCAATGCAGTGTTTGGCAAAAGCGTTCCAGGCGCTCTCTTCCGCTACCGGCAGGCATTCGCCGGACAATTGCGAACGCTGCTCGAGAGGCAGCCAGTCCAATTCGGCAAACGGCACGTCCGGCTGCTCCAGGGCCGCCATGACCAGGGCAATGAACTGCGCCTGAAAACGCTCGACGCTCTCGCGCCGATACAGCGCCTTGCTGTAACGCCAGCGCCCGACGAACTCGGGCAGGTCATCGATGATCACCAGGTTCAATTCGTGGGCCGCACCACGCTGCTCGCCAATCATGCGCTCGATGTAGCGCTCGAACGGCACGTCACGCTCCTTGTTCAGCGTGAACATGTGCTGGAACACCGGTGCCCGGCCCATCTGCCGCGGCAGATCCAGGTGCTTGGCCAGGCGCGCGAAGGGATAGTGACGATGGTGCAAGGTCTGCCGGACAGTGCCCGCCACCTGCTTGGCCCACTCAGCGCTGGACAGGTCACGACGCAAACGGCAGCGCACCGGCAACGGGTTGACCAGATAGCCCGGCAGTTCAGCCTGCTCGCGCTTCAGGCGCCAGCCACTGGGCGTACCGAGAACGAAATCATCCTGCCCGGACAGCACCCCGAGAAATTGCTGGAACAGTGAGAACCAATAGACGTAGGGCGTCACGCCCAGGCCTTTGGCGACCGCACGCAGCCGCTCGCTGTTGTCCGCGCCAAAATGGAACGACAGCTCTGCGCCCTCGAAGCCCTGGGTGCTGCCACGGGCGAAGTCGATGGGCAGGTCCAGCGCCGGCGCTTCGGCCAGTTGCGCCTGCCACCAGGTCAGTTCCTCGGCCTCGATCGCCTCGCTGCGCAGGTACAACGCGCTGCCCCAGTTGCGATAGGCCTCGGGGTCGACATCAGCAAGCACGTCGCCGTCGACCAGGGCGAACAGCTCACCGAACAGCACGTCGAACGTGGTCAGGTCGGAAGCGATATGGTGGATGCCCAGCAGCAGCGTATGCTCGACACGGTCGCCCGACTGGTTGCTCAACAGCACCAGCCGGCTGACCTCACCGGCAGCCAGATCGAAGGGTTTGTCGGCCAGCTCAATGACACGTCGCTGCACACTGGCGGCATCCGCGTCCTGCCGGATTTCGCATTGCAATGAGGTGGGCTGCGGGCGGCTGTCCCACTGCAGCAACTCGTCATCACGTTCGACATAGGCACTGCACAGGTGCGGATAACGCTGCTGCACCGTCTGCCAGGCCCGCTCCAGACGATGGGGCAGATCTGCCCAGAGGTACTGCGGCCTGATACGCCCGGCCAGGGCGATGTTGTAGGCGCAACTGCCGGGTTCCATACGCTGCAGGAACCACAGGGCCCGCTCGTTATCGTTGAGCGGGCGCGCCTGGAAGTAGTCAGGGTGACGCGCCAACCAGGGCAGAATTTCCGCACTGCGCACGTGCAGCTCACGCTCCAACTCGGTACTCAGAGCCTCAGGCAAGCCCGTGAAAATCATCAGGCGGCCTTCGCTCGCGGACAGGCGGATACCGCGCAGCCAGCAGTCATGCATCAAGCGATCGAGCATGTGTCGTCCTTCATCGTGCGGATTCGAGGTCAGCCACCCTGGCAGTGGCTTCGAGGATTATTCAGCGTCAGACGGCCGAAGCGGGCTCAGCCATGGCCACCACCACCTTGCGTGCCCCCTGAAAGGTGGAGCGGCCATGGGCGACCAGCATGTTGTCGAGCATCAGCACATCGCCCGCCTGCCAGGGGAAGCTGATCTGGGTGCGCTGCAGGACATCGCGCACATGCTCCAGCGCCTCCAGCTCGATGGGCGAGCCATCACCGTAGAAGACGTTACGCGGCACGCCCTCCTCGCCGACGATCGACACCAGCGTTTCGCGCAGCGCTTCGGGGAGGTTGGAGATGTGGAACAGATGCGCCTGGTTGAACCAGACCCACTCCCCGGTGACCGGGTGCTGCGCGATGGCCTGGCAGACCTGGCGCGTACGCAGCTCGCCGTCGTCCTTCCACTCGAAGTCGATGTGGTTGAGCCGACAGAAGCGCTCGACCTCGCTGCGATCCTCGGTGCTGAACGCCTGCTGCCAGGGGAGATCCAGACCATTGCCATAGTTGCGCACGTACATCAGGCGCTTGTCGGCGAAACGCTGGCGGATGGCGGGATCGATGCGCTGATAGACCAGGCGACTGTCGGCGATGGGCGTCTCACCGCCGACCGGCGCGGTCTGGATGCAGTGAAACCAGATTTTCATCGGCCAGTTCAACGAGTAGGACTGCTCGTTGTGCAGCGGAATGACCTGGTGAGCGGGGTATTCGGTCGACGTATACACGCGGCTGTTGAGCTTGGTGCGTGGCGTGGAGGCGTAGTCGTAGGTCAGCAGTTCGTGACCGAAACAGCGGGCGAAATCCTCGAAGTCGTTAGCGTCGCGGAAGGCGAAATCGCGAAAGAGGATGCCACCGGTGGTCTGCAGGTTGCTGTCGGCGGCACGCCGGATCAGCTCTGCGTGATCACGCCAGGAGTCGCCTGGCACAGGGGCACGCAACACAAAGGGCAGCGGTACCTCGACACCCGCCTGAACCTCATCGAGTGAATGGTTTGCGCGGTTGAGCAAATCGGTAAGCATCTGCGTTCCTTTGTGCTACTGACGAGGGGCACAAAATTATCGCAAAACCGACTCATTATCAAACACGAACTAATATTATTTAAACCTAAGGTCCTGGGCACTATTTAACCATCACCCGCGCGGCCGCAGCCGCTTACCCAGGCTGGATGGATCACTTTTCCTGCAGGTTGTAATCGCGCTCGCCAATATGCGACAGCAGCAGGTAGGCCGAGCCGATCATGCCCTGCATGGTGTCGGCAAAACGACTGCGGTTGAAATACAGGAACTGATGGTTCTTCACCGCGAACAGGTTCTGCCACTGCGGCGAACGGCGGAAGGCCTCGGTGCTTGCCTGCGAACCGAGCATTTCCTCATAGGTATCGATGATGAAATCACTGTCGAAGTCGCCAATGCGCTCCAGGCTGTAAGGCACGTTCTGACGCGCCTCCTTGAAGGCCGACACGCGCCCCAGGCCGAAGTCGGCGATTACGTCATCCATGCCGGAACGGCCGATCAGCTGGAAACCGTCCGGATACACCTCCAGGGTGGTTACCGTGATACGCCCCGGTTCCTTCACCCGCTTGGCGAATTCGCCGACGATCCATTCGTATTCGTTCAGCAGCTTCTGGTAGCGCTGCTGCTTGCCTACCAGTTCGGCCAGCTCCTTGGCGTAAGTCTTGATGTCGGTCTCGCGCGCTGGCAACAGCACCACCGGGGCAATGCGGCTGAGGCGCTCTTTCAGGTCCTGGTGATAGGACAGTCCGATGATCAGGTCAGGCTTGAGCGCCGCGATGGCCTCGAGATCGGGCGACTGGTGCGAACCCACATAGCGAATACCGGAGACATCGAAGCGCTGCTGAGCGCCACGGAACAACGCGTCCGAGAACATCTTCTTGCGCCCCGTGGACCCGCACGGGGTTATGCCCAGTTCGAGCAGTTGGGTGGTCAGGCTCAGGTCATGCAGGGAGACCACGCAACGCGGTGCGACGGGCACTTCGACACGGCCGAAACGGTTCTCGAAGACACGGGTTTCGGCGGCGACAGCGCGCATCGAACTCAGGCCCAACAGTACACAGGCTATCAGGGAAAGGGCTTTGAACTTCACCAACATCTTCGTCATATCCTTAAGTGACCACGCGTCAACGGTTGCGTTGCCGCGCCAGCAAAACCAACAGATAAGGCGCACCGATAATCGCCACCACCAGACCGGCCGGCAGTTGCAACGGCGGCAGCAAGCCGCGCCCCAAAGTGTCACCCAGCAGAACCAGTACGGCCCCGAACAGGGCCGACAGCGGCAACAATGCGCCATGCCGGTCACCGCACAACTGCCGCGCCAGGTGCGGCGCGACCAGACCAACGAAGGTCATCACGCCGATATTGGCCACCGTTGCCGCCGTCAACGTGACGCTGCACAGCAACAGCAAGAGCATTATCACCGGTGCATTCAGGCCGCGACTGAGCGCCACGCTCTCTCCCAGCTGCAGGAGATTGAGCTGGCGATGACAGAACAACAGGGGCAGGCCCGCCACCAGCAGCCAGATCAGCAGGCTCTGCACCTGCGGCCAGCCACTGCGATGCAGGCTGCCGCCAAGCCACATCAGCGCCGATTCGACGCGATCAATATTGCCGTAGGTGATCAGCAGATCGGCGACGGCACCGAGCATGGCGGTCAGCCCCACACCAACCAGAATCAGGCGCAGCGGGGCAATGCCACCGCGCCAGGATAGCGCGACGATAAACAGCGCCACCGCCAGACCGCCAAGCAACGCTGCCAGAGGATAGAGCGACAGCGGCAAAGCCTGCGGCCACAGCACCAGGATCAGCAACATGGTGACGCTGGCGCCCGCCTCCACCCCGACCAATCCCGGCGCAGCCAGTGGGTTACGCGTCAGTGACTGCATCAACACGCCAGCCAGAGCCATCGCCGCGCCCCCGAGTATCGCCAGCAGGATGCGCGGCAGACGCAACTCCCACAGCACGCTGGCCGCCAGCGCCGTCTCATCATCGGCGAACAGGCTCTGCCAGAGCTGAGCCACGCCCGTCGTGTAGCTGCCTACGCTCGCCGCGTACAGCGTCAAGCCCATCAGCAACAAGAGCAGCACCAACGCCGCCAGCACATCGATGGGTCGGCCGACCCAGGGCAAGCCGGGGCATCGCCTTGGCGTAGTCAGCCAGCGACTCACTTGAGCTTCCTCAGTACCAGCGCGACGAATACCGGGCCGCCAATCAGCGCGGTGACGATGCCGGTGTTGAGTTCGTACGGGCTCACGAGGGTGCGCGCCACTATATCGGCCAGCACCAGCAGCAAGCCGCCCAGCAGCGGCGCGGCCAGCATTAGCTGCCGCAGGTCGTGGCCAACCAGCAGCCGCGCCGCATGGGGTACTACCAGCCCGACAAAACCGATGGGGCCAGCCAACGCCACCGCGCAACCGGACAGCAGCACCACGGCCGCCAAACTCAACAGCCGCATCCGCAACAGGTTGACGCCCATGCTGGAGGCCACCTGCGCGCCCAGCCGATAGGCATTCAACGCCCGCACATTGAGCAGGCAAAGCAACATGCCGGTGATCAGGTAGGGCCAGAGCCAGCTCGGCAGGTTTGCCCCACTGATACCCAGCGAGCCGGTCAGCCAGCGACGCAGGCTGTCCAGCCCCTGCTGATCGAGCAGCAGCAGAATCGCGGTGATGGCGCCGAACAGCGCGGCCATCATCGCTCCCGAAAGCGTCAGGCGCACCGGATTGGGCGTGCGCCCGGCCAGCAGCATGACGCCGATGGCGGCCACCAGAGCGCCGCTGAAGGCAAACAGGGGAATCATGGTCATGTCATTGCCGGGTAGCACCAGCAAGCCAATCACCACGAACAAGGCCGCACCACTGTTGATGCCGAGGATGCCCGGGTCGGCCAACGGATTGTCGCCCACCGCCTGCATCACCGTGCCGGCCAGCCCCAGGCAGGCGCCCACAACCATCGCCACCCACAGGCGCGGCAGGCGCGAACCGCGGATGACACTGTGATCAGAATTACTCGGGTCATACGCCAACAGCGCCTGCCAGACATCGCTCCAGGGGATCGACTTGGCCCCCACGGCCAGGTGCAGCGTCGACGCCAGGCCGATGCCGATCAAGATCGATAACCAGATCGACCAGCGCCACCCACCCGTCATCGGGCTACCTGGCTGTGGAGTGCGCGAATGCGCGCAGGCGAAGCCGGCACGCACAGAGGATCACCGGAATGTGGATCGATGAGAATATGCGCATCCAGATCGAACACCGCCTTGAGGTTGGCCGCAGTGAAGACCTCGGCAGGCGTGCCCTGGGCGTGCACCTTGCCCTGGCGCAACATCACCAGTTGATCGGCGTAGCGCGCGGCCTGGTTGAGGTCATGCAGAACCGCGACGACAGTGCGTCCCTGGTCACGCAGATCGGCGAGCAATTCGAGCAAGGCGATCTGATGAGCGATGTCGAGAAAGGTGGTGGGCTCGTCGAGCAGGATGACCGGGGTCTCCTGCGCCAGAGTCATGGCAATCCAGCAGCGCTGTAACTGCCCTCCGGACAGGCTGGTCAGGGTGCGGTCCAGCAGCATGCCGACGTCGGCCAGTGCCACGGCGCGGTCGATCGCCTGCTGATCGGCGTCACTCCACTGCTGCCACCAGCTTTGCCAGGGGTAGCGCCCCTGCATGACCAGCTCGCGCACGGTTATGCCGGCAGGCGAAGCGGTGCGTTGCGGCAACAGCGCTATTTGCCTCGCCAGATCACGTCGCGAGAGCTGAACGTGGGGCTTACCCTGCAGCAGGACGTCGCCGCTGGCCGGGCGTAGCATGCGCGCCAGCACGTTCAGCAACGTGGTCTTGCCACAACCATTGGCCCCGATCAATGCGGTAAAGCAGCCTTCGTGAATGGTCAGACTGATGTCATCGAGCACCTTCAATTCGTCGAATTGGAGATGAAGCCCCATCGCTTTCAACATGCATACACACTCGAATTCGAACCACCGCGCCAGCGCCCTCTTGGCTCAGAGCCAGCGCAGATTGCCGGGCATGCGGGTTCACCGCGAATCTCGTCCAGCTCAGGGCGGACATTGCCTTTCGGGCAGCGTCCAGGCCTTGAACATTTATGCGCATTAGCTTGCAGTAATATCTTGGTGATGACAATAACGCGTGAGCTAGTACAAATATTTCTCATTTAGATGTAGAGTTCGCGCGCTATTGCTGACTGCCACGGCGCACTGGCGTGAAGGATCACAGAAAGTCCTCCGCATTGCGCACACATAACAGAAGACCAGAGGATGTACCTTCGCCATGCGCCAGGTTACGCACCTAAGCCCCGAACGTTTCGCCCGACGCCCAGCCTTCAGCATTACCGCGCTAGCACTGGCCATGGCCAGCCTGGGCTCGGGCAGCCTGCATGCCGCTGAGACCAACCCGGCAGCCACGGCTGCGCCGTTGGAGATTGATGCCATCAACGTTACCGGGCAAAGCGTTGAACAGCCCACCGAGCATGTGGTCGGCTATGTAGCCAAACGCAACATGAGCGCTACCAAGACCGACACGCCGATCACCGAGACGCCGCAGTCGCTGTCGGTGGTGACGAGCGACGAGATCCGCGACCGCCAGGCGGAAACGTTGGCCCAGGCGCTGAGCTACACGCCAGGGTTCACCGCCAGCGCGACCTCGTTCAACCGCACTGCGGACCGTTTCCGCATGCGCGGCTTCTCCGTCGAATCCGCCACCGGCGGCTCGCTGCGCGACGGCCTGCGCCTGCAGAACAACTCCTACGACGGCATTCAGGAACCCTATGGCCTGGAGCGCGTCGAGGTCATCCGCGGCGCTGCCTCGGTGCTCTACGGCCAGCTCTCGCCCGGCGGCATGGTAAATGGCGTCAGCAAGCGCCCAACCGAAACGCCGCTTCATGAGCTGCAACTGCAGACAGGCTCCAATGACCGCAAGCAGCTCGCCGCCGATTTCAGCGGCGCACTGCCCGGTAGCGACACCCTGAGCTATCGCCTGACCCTGCTCAGCCGCAACAGCGACACCCAGCAGGATCATCTCAACGACGACAAGATCTACATCGCCCCGGCGCTGACCTGGCGCCCTGACGAAGACACATCGCTGACCCTGCTGTCCTTCTACCAGAAGACCGATACGCGTTTCCCTGCGCCCCTGCCCTATCAGTTGGTCAAAGGTGCGGGTGACGGCGCCTTCAAGATCGGCCGCCACGACTTTATCGGCGAGCCGGGCTACGACGACATGAATGGCGAGATGTCGGCCCTGGGGTACGAATTCACCCACCACTTCAACGAACACTTCACGCTTAATCACAAGCTGCGTTACTCCGAGTCCGATGTGAAGTGGAACTACCTGCAAGCTCAGACGTCCGCAGCGGCGATCCGCAATGCCGCCAACACCGGCATCCTTGCACGGCAATACAGTGATCGCCGTGAGCGTGCTCGAACCCTGGGCAGCGACACCAATATCGAATCGAAATGGCAGCTCGGCAGCGTCGAGCACACCGTTCTGGTCGGTTTCGACGGCTATGACACTTCCTACGACTCCCATAACTTCCGAGGCGCAGCCCCCAGCCTGGACCTGAGTCGCTACAACTATGGTCAGCCCGTAGTGGTCAACAAAAACCGCTCCTTAGACCGTGGTTCGCAGCTCGACATGCTGCAAAAAGGTGCCTATTTCCAGGATCAGATCAAGTTCGGCGACAAGTGGGTCCTGCAGGTGGGTGGCCGCCATGACTGGGCCGACCAGCAGCAGACAGCGCATCGCAATGGCGCCAAGGCCAGCCAAAGCGACGAAGCCACCACCTGGCGCGCTGGCCTGGTCTACCTGGCGGACAACGGCCTGGCGCCCTACATCAGCTATAGCGAGTCGTTCTTCCCGGTTTCCGTTGCGCAAGTCACCGGCCAGACCTTCACCCCCACCGAAGGCAAACAGTACGAAGTGGGTGTGCGCTATCAGCCCAAGGACAGCAATATGCTGCTCAGCGCAGCCGTCTACGAGCTGACCCAGACCAACGTGCTCAAGCAGGATCCAGCGACCGACGAGTTCCGCCAAACCGGCGAGGAACGCTCCCGCGGTCTGGAGCTGGAAGCCAAGGCGGATATCACCTCGGCACTCAGCGTGATCGCCACCTACGCCTATACCGATGCACGCACCACCAAGAGCGCGATCGCCGCCGAAGTGGGTCAACGTACCGACGAAACGCCCTACCACCAGGCAGCCCTGTGGACCCGCTACGACTTCGTCAACTGGGGCATTCCGAAACTGACCGTGGGCGCCGGCGCTCGCTACATGGGCACAACACAGGCCTCGGGTATGGATTCGGCCATGCCAGCCTATACCCTGTTCGACGCCATGGCGCGCTACCGGATCGACGAACACTGGGACGTGACCGTCAACGCCAACAACCTGACCGACAAGCGCTACGCGCAGTGCAGTTTCTCCACCTGTCTCTACGGTGACGAGCGCACCCTGCTGACCTCGGTGAACTTCAACTGGTGACCCGCCGCTCCGCGCGCCGAGCAAGCCCCTTGCTGCGGCGCGCGGCCTTATCTGCCTGACGGACAGAGGCAGTGGGCGACCCATTCTCCGCTCTGGAGAAACCAGATCCTTGATTAATTCCCACGATGCGTCAGAGAGTTCGTAACGCTTTGCCAACCCGGCATGGCGGCATCCTCGGACGCCCCCACGCTCGGGTTAAAGGTTAGAAATCCACCGACGCCGACAGCTGCAGCGTACGCGGCGTACCCAGGCCACCGGACAATCCGCTGCCGTCGCCGCCGCTGTACGAACCGATCCAGTAGGCGCGGTTGGCCACGTTTTCGACATTGGCGCGCAAGGTCACGGGCTTGGACATGACCTTGGTGGTGTAGCGGCCGCCCACGTCAAACACGGTGTAGGACGGCAGTTCCATACGATGGTCGTCGGTGACGTAGCGGCGGCCCACGTAGTTGGTGTTGGCGGTCAGGGTCAGGCCCGGCACCGTTTCCAGGTCGTATTCGGCGCCCAGTTTGGCGATGATCTTCGGTACGCCGGTCACCTGGTTGCCTTCGTTGGACTTGACCAACGCCTTGGTCAGCTCCGCCTGGGTATAGGATGCGCCGCCCATCAGGCGCAGGCCGGGTTGTACTTCACCGAAGAAACTCCATTCCACGCCACGGTTACGCTGCTCGCCATTGGTGGCGTAGATATTGGTGACAGGGTCGGTGTAGGCGCTGGGTTTTTCAATCTGAAACACAGCCAGAGTGGTGGCGAAGGTGCCCAGGTCGAACTTGGCGCCGGCCTCATACTGCTTGGTCTGGTAAGGGCTGAGGATTTCACCCGAGTTGGCGGCGCTGGTGGGTGCCGTGCCTCCTTGGGACAACCCTTCGATGTAGTTGGCATAGAGCGAAACGTCGTCGGTGACCTTGACCAGCAACGCCGTCGCCGGCGACACCTTGCTGTCGCTGTAGCGGGACGTCTTGACCCGGGCCGGCGTCAGGCCGGCGCTTTCCACGGTCTGGTTGCGCCAGCCTACGGTCCATTGCACGCGGCCATCGAGGAACGACAGGGTGTCGAGGAACGCAAAGCTTCTCAGCTTGGCTTCGCTGCGGGAGGTGACGGCGCCGTATTTGCCCAGAGGCGGTGTCGGGCCGAAGTCGAGGTTGTCGTAGTTGGTGACCACATAGTTGGGGATCATCAAGTCCTTGTAGCTCATCTCCGTTTTGTACTGGGTGGCGGCCACAGACCAGGCGTGGCCAACCGGGCCGGTGTCGAACGTGCCCTTGAGGCCGGCTTCACCGGACTTCTGCGTGCCCTGCCCGTCCGAGCGATAAGCCAGCACGTTGATGTCCCCGGTGTTGTTGATCAGCGTGTCACGGGTCATCAGGGCATTGCGGCCACCGTCGCGCTGGCCATAGGCGGCAAAGGCGGTGAGCGAGTCGTTCACGTCGACCTCGCCACGGACCAGCACGGTTTCGGTGTCGTTGATGGTGTAGGCCCAGTCCGGTGCCAGGGAGTGGTTGCCCTTCCTCGGGCTGGGCACTTTATTGACCGCCGGCGAGATGCCGATGCCGAAATAGGTGGCGCCATCCAGGCGCTCACGCTGCTTGTAAGCGTCCAGGGACAGGCGTACGCGCTCAGTACGCCAGTCCAGGCCCAGGGCGTTGAGTTGCATTTTTTGCTGCTGGTCGTCCACGCTGGTGTCGCCATCGCGGTACACGCCGTTGTAGCGGATACCGAACTGGTTCTGCTCGCCAAAACGTCGACCCACGTCAGCGTGGGCGCCGTACAGCCCCCTGGATTCGTAACTGGTGGTGATCCGCGTCAGCGGCTCGTCGGCGGCGCGCTTGGGCACCATGTTGATGCTGCCGGCGACGCTGCCATCGGGCGGCATGCCGTTGAGCAGTGCAGACGGGCCCTTGAGCACTTCGATGCGCTCGGCCAGTTCGGTCGAGCCGCGCAGGTTCGGCGCCATGCCGGCCAGGCCGTTGAAGGTGACGTCGTTGGCGCTGGTGTTGAAACCGCGGATGAAGAAGGTTTCGAGGATGGACCGCTTGGACGGCACGTTGACCGACGGGTCAGTGGCACCAATCACCGAGCCGATGTCCTTGGCCTGGTGGTTGCGTACGAATTCATCGGTGTAGCTGATGGCGTTGAACGGTGTTTCCATGAAGTCCTTGTTGCCCAGCAGCCCGATACGCCCGCCCGTGGCGACCTGCCCACCCGCGTACGCAGGTGGCAGGTCGTCGGCGGCGAGCCGCTCGCCCACGATGGTGGTTTCCGACAGCACCAGGCGGTTCTTTTCCGCTTCGGGCCGAACCTCGGTGGCCGCCTCCGGTTCAGGCGCCGCCGACACGGCCAGCGAGCCGCCGCTCAAACCGAGCAGCAAGGCCATCTGCACGGCTGAGAACGTGCGGTTCAAGGTAAACGGGAAAGTACGCGGTGTGGCCTGGGATAAATCAGGGTGGGCGCGAGTTGGGCGGCCGTGTTCCGACATGCTGGATTCCTTTCGATGCGAAGTATTGAAGTGCATTCACTAGGATTCCGTACCAGAACCCCAAACCCTCAATCTAAATGATAAATATTCGCAAGAAAAAAACCGCGGCCTGAATGGCAGCGGCTTTGGGTACACGAACGCGTGTCTGGATCAGCCTTTGTAGCCTTGCACCACCTCGTCCGCCATGCGGTTAAGGCAGGTCACACTGGCCGTGCACAGGTACCAGGTCTGGGCGTCGACAAAGATCACGCGGCCGTTGTTCCATGCCTTGGTCTTGCGCAACAGGGGGTTGTCCAGGCTCTTGAGGTCGAGGGCCGGGCGGTGCTCCATCACTGCCGTGCGGTCGATGACGTACAGAATGTCCGGGTCGGCCTGCTGAATGAACTCATTGGAAATCGGCTGGCCATGCAGCCCGGCCTCGATGTCGGGGCTGGCCGGTTTGACGCCCAGGGTGTCGAACACAAAACCGTAGCGTGATTTCACGCCGTAGGAGGTAAAGGCACCGTTGTTATGCAGCACGATCAAGGCCTTCTCGGGGCGACCGGCAGTGACTTGGCGGGTCTGTTCGACCTTGGCATCCATCTCCGCCACTTTCTGGCGGGCCAGTTCCGGCTTGTCGAGAATGCGCCCCATCAGGGTCAAATGGGCCTTGGCGGTCTCGATGAAATTGCCTTTTTTGTTGGTCAGGTCCACGTCGTCGTAAACGGTTGGCGCGATCTGGCTGAGTTCCTTATAGCTCTGGGCCTGCAGTGGAGAGATCAGGATCAGGTCGGGCTTGAGCGCATGCAGGCGCTCCAGGTTGGGCTGGATGGTCGTGCCCACATCCGCGACATTCGTGTCGTCACGGTAGCGAGTGAGGAAGCTGGCGACGTAGTCCTTGGCGATGCCGACCACCGGGGCCCCGAGTTGATCCAGGGTGTCGAGTTCGCTCATGTCGAAGGCCACTACCCGCTGCGGCAACTGAGTGACCACGGTGGTGCCCAGCGGATGCTCGATGGTGATCGGCGCGTAGGCCGCCTGCGCCGCGACCGGGGCCTTGGCCTCCGGCGCCGGTTTGTCACACCCCTGCAGCCCGGTCGCCACGGCCATCGTCAGCAGCAGCGCGCGCATTCTGTTCGTGTGATCAGTGCTCATGTCAGTTCCCTTGAAGGTGATGGGTTGAAGTAGTTGCAAACGAAGCCTTGTTGGCTGTGCAGAATCTCGAAATCCAGGTCGAACAGCTCGCGCAGGTTGGCCTCGGTCACTACCAGGTCGACCGGCCCGTGACGGTGGATGGCGCCGCCCTTCATCGCCACGATATGGTCGGAATAATTGGCCGCGAAGTTGATGTCATGCACCACCAGGATCACCGTGCGGCCTTGCTCATCACACAAGCGGCGCAAGGCGCGCATGATGTGAACAGCGTGCTTCATGTCGAGGTTATTGAGCGGTTCATCCAGCAGCAGGTAATCGGTCTGCTGGGCGATGGTCATTGCCAGGAACGCCATCTGCCGCTGCCCGCCGCTGAGCTCGTCGATGTAGCAAAGGCGCAGCGGTTGCAGTGAAAGGAACTCGATGGCTTCGTCGATCACCACCCGGTCCTGGGCGGTGAGTGCGCCTCGGCTGTAGGGGAAACGCCCGAAAGCCACCAGTTCTTCGACGGTCAGGCGCAGGTTGAAATCCGGCGACTGACGCAAGGTGGCGACGCGCCTGGCATAGTCGCGTACCGGCACGTCGGCGATGCTGCGCCCGTCCATCAGTACATCGCCACGGGTAGGCGTCAACAGACGGGCAATCAACATCAACAAGGTGGATTTGCCCGCCCCGTTGGGGCCGATCAATGAGGTCACTTGCCCCGGTGGGAACTGCACGCTGACGTCACTCAGCACATGCTTGGCGCCATAGGCTTTGTAGACGTGTTGGAGAGAGATCATGCGGTGCCTCGGTTTCGGATCATCAGCGCGAGCAGATACACACCGCACAGCAGGTTGATGAGAATGCTCACGGAGGTGTTGTAGTTGAACCATTGCTCCACCAGGTACTGAGCGATGATGAAAATGCCAATGCCAATCGCACAGCCCAGGGGCAAGGTGACCCGGTGCCGCGTGGTGCCGGCCAGGGCGTAGGCGATGTTGGCGACGAACACGCCCATGAACGCGGTCGGCCCCACCAGGCTGGTGGACACCGCCACCAGAATGGCGATCAGCGCCAGTTGCAGGCGCACGCTGCGTGGGTAGTCGACCCCCAGGGAAATCGCCTGGTCACGTCCCAGGGCCAGGACATCGAGCACCGGCAACGTGCGCTGGGCGATGAAGCACACGGCCGCCACCAACACGCCCGAATAGATCACCTGCCCCGGTTGCGCCTTGTTGAACGAGGCATAGTTGAATCCCTGGAAAATCGAGAACTCCCCGGGGCTGATCTTCAACTGGATGAATTGGGTGAAGGTGCCCATCACCATGCTCAACACCAACCCCAGCAGCAACAGCAGGTACACGTCGTGACTGCCGTTGCGCAACAGCCAACGGTGGAGGAGCCACGAATAGCCGAGCATCAACAGCACCGATAACAGCACGTTGCCGTCACGCCCAAGCAGCAGGCTCTGGGTGCCCAGCAGCAGAATCAGCAACGCCTGGAACAACAGGTAGATCGCCTCGTAGCCCATGATCGCCGGCGTGAGGATGCGGTTGCCGGCGATGGTCTGGAATATCACCGACGAATACGCAATGCACACGCCGGCAATGCCGATTGCGGCCAGGCGGGTAAGCCGCTTGGGAATGACGTAATCGAAATCCAGGCCCGAGCCCAGCAACAGGAACCCAAGGGCCAGCAACAAGACCAGCAACCAAAGGCCATAACGGGTAGCCATGTGTCTCATGTGTACTTCCGGATCAGCAGCACCAGGAACACCACACCGCCAATGCAGCCGGCAGTCAGGCCGATCGGCACTTCGAAGGGGTAGATCAGCAGGCGGCCGAGGATGTCGCAAATCAACAGCAACGAGGCACCGCACAGGGCGACGATGGGCAGCGTGCGCTCCAGGTTTTCACCGTAGTGCAGGGCCACCAGGTTGGGAATCACCAGCCCGACGAAGGGAATCGCGCCCACGGTAATCACCGTGGCAGAGACGGTGACGGCCACCAGCATCAAGCCCAGCGCCGCGTTGGCGGCGTAGTTCAGGCCCAGGCTGCTGGCCATGCCCTCGCCCATGCCCAGTACGGTGAAGCGATGGGCATACAGGTAGGTCAGCACGACAATGGGCAGGATCAGGTAGATGATCTCGTAATTGCCCTGCACGATCTTCGAAAAATCGCCGAGCATCCAACCCTGCATGCTCTGCAGGATGTTGTGGCGGTAGGCGTAGAACTCGGCGACAGCGCTCAGCACGCTGCCGTACATCAGGCCGATCACCGGCACCATTACGGTGTTCTTGAACTGTATGCGCCGGATGATCGCGACATAGATCAGGCTGGCCGCAAAGCAAAAGGCCAGGGCGAACAGCATTCTGCCGGCGGCCCCGGCGCCCGGCGCGACCGTCAGAGAAATCAGAATGCCCAGCTTGGCGGCATCCAACCCACCGCTGGTACCGGGCTCGACGAAACGGTTACGCACGATCTGCTGCAGGATCACCCCGCACACGGCCAACCCGACCCCGGTGAGGATCAGCGCGGCCAGGCGTGGCAGCCGGCTGGCGGTGAGGGTCAGCCAGGCGTCGTCGGAAAAGCTCAGCAGCTCGACCCACGACACCTGCTTGACCCCCACCATCAGCGACAGGACGCACAGCACGACAAACAGGACGACTAATGCTGTACGACTCAAGAAGCGTCCTCACCCGCGATCCGCCAGCCTTTTGCCGCCCTGCGCTGGGCAAGAAAGTGGGCATACAGCCCGGGTTGGGCGCTCAATTGGGCATGGGAACCCTGTTCGCTGAGCCGGCCTTGATCGAGCACCAGGATCTGGTCGGCCATGACCACGGTCGACAGCTGGTGGGCGATAACGATCAGCGTGCGTTTGCCGCGCAGCCGCGCCAGCGCTTCGGCGATGGCGGCCTGGTTTTCGGCATCCAGGGCTGCGGTGGCTTCGTCGACCAGCAGGATCGGCGCATCCTTGATCAGCGCACGGGCGATGGAGATCCGTTGGCGTTCGCCACCGGACAAGCGTGCCCCGCCCTCGCCCACCGGTGTGTCCAGGCCCTGGGGCAGTCGCTCGATGATTTCCAGTACGCCGGCTTGTCGCGCCGCTTCCATTACTTCGGCATCGCCGGCCGCGGGTTTGCCGATACGGATGTTGTCGGCAATGCTGCCCTGGAACAGGTAGGCATCCTGGAAGATCTGGCTGATCTGGCCGGCCAGTTGCTCACCGGACATCTGGCGCACATCCACGCCGCCGACGCTCACGTGGCCCTGGGTCACATCGAAGAAGCGTGCGATCAAGCGCACCAATGTGGTCTTGCCCGAGCCGGACGCACCCACCAGTGCGGTCATGCTGCCCGGTTCGATGCGCAGGCTGACCTCGCGCAGCACGTCGGGCTGGCCCTCGGCATAGGCGAAGCTGACGTTGCACAGTTCGACACTGCTATCGACAGGCGCCTCGGGGGCCTGTGGTTGCGGCAGCGGCTTGACTGCAAAAATCTCGCGCACCGCGCCCAACTGGCCACGGGCACCGCGCAGCACTTCGCTGTAGCCGGCCACTTCCAGCAGCGGGTCGATAAAGCGGCTGACCAGCAATAGCGTAATCATCACGGCGATGACCGAGCCTGCCTCCAGGCCGGCGCCCAGCAGGTCGCCCAGCCACAGGGTAGCAGCCACCAGCAGCGCAGCAAAACCGGCCTGCACCGCCCACGCATTGAACACCACCGACATCGCCGATACGTGGATCAGATGCCTGGCAGCCTGCTGCTGGCGACCGATGGCCTGTTCGAGAAACCGGGTACCGCCGTCCTCGCCATTGAAGGCACGCAGTACCGACTGCGCCTGGGCGAACTCGACCATGCGCTGACTGGTCAGGGCGGCGTTGTGCTGGAAGTCGTGGTCGGCTCGCTGCCCCAACCGTGCCGTCAACACGAACACGCCCTGCAGCACCGGCAGGGTCGCCAGGGCAACCAGGCCCATTGGCCAGTGCAGGGTGAACAGCGCGATGAGAATCACCACCGGCGTGACCACACCGGTCAACAGTGGCGTGAACACGTGTGCGGGCAACTGCGCCATTTCCATCATGCCCGAGGTCGCCAGATGGCTGAGCCGCGCCGTGTTGTGCGCACTGAACCAGCCGACGGGCAACTGCGCCACATGGTCGCCAAGGCGGTGGCGCCCGCGCTGGAGCACGGCGATGCCGACGCGGATGCCGGCTTTTTCCACGCTGCGTCGCAGCGCCCAGCACACCACCACACCGACGACCAGCGCGATCAGCCATTGCGCGGCGATGTGGGTATCCCCCGCCAACAAGTGGGTGAGGATCGGCACCAGCATGACAATCGTCACCCCGCAGAGCAGGCCATAGACCAGCGCCATCGCCAGGTAGCGGCGCAGCACCGAAGCGTCTTCGCCGAGCAGTTGAATAAAGGTTTTCAGCATGACGACACCGCCTGTTCCCTGGCTTGTTCATAACCGCCCAACGCCCACAGCCTGGCGTAGCGACCTTTGCGCGCGAGCAACTCGGCGTGGGTGCCTTGCTCGCAGAGGGTGCCGTTGTCGATCAGGATGATCTGGTCGGCGTGCATCACCGTGTCGAGCCGGTGAGCGATCACCATGAGCGTGCGCCCCTGGGCGAATCGCGACAGGGCTTGTTGCAGCTTGACCTCATTCTCGGCATCGGCTGCCGCCGTGGCTTCATCCAGTACCAGCACGGGTGGGTCGAGCAACACGGCGCGGGCGATGCTGACGCGCTGCAACTCACCGCCGGAAAGCTGTGCATCTTCACCGATCACCGAGTCATAGCCCCGTGGCAGGTCCAGGATGCGTTCGTGGATGTTCGCAATACGCGCGGCGGCCTCGATTTCCTGCTGGCTGGCCGAGGGACGGCCCAGGGCGATGTTGTCGCGCAGGCTGGCGTGAATCAGGCGTACTTCCTGCAAGACGAAACCGATGCGCCGGTACAACTGAGTGCTCTCGATGTGGCGCAGGTCGACCCCTCCCAGGGTGATACGCCCTTCGGTAGGGTCGAAAAAACGCAGCAGCAGGCGCGCCAGGGTCGACTTGCCGGAACCGGATGCGCCGACGATGGCGGTCACGGTGCCCGGCTTGAGGGTGAAGTTCAGGTCCTGGAGCACCGGGGCGTCGTCGTTATAGTGGTAGCTCAGGTGTTCGACGCGAATTTCAGCGTTTTCCGGCAATGGTGCTGACGTGCCTGGCAGGGTTTCGAGCACAGGGGTTTGCAGCAGGCTTTGCACGCGCTGGGCGGCGGCGGTCGCGTTGTTCAGGTCGTGGGTGATATAGCTCAGCAGCAACAGCGGCGCGCAGATGCCCGGAGCGACCAGGGCAAACGGCAGGATGTCCACCGGAGCCAGCCAGCCCTGGCTCACCCCCAACGTACCGGACGCCAGCACCACACCGAGTACCGCCACGGGTGTGATCATGGCGTGGGCGTTGGCCATCGCACTGACCAGTGGCCGGGTGAAGTCGGTAAACGCAGCGGCAAAGGCATCCACCGCACTCCGGTAACTGCCATGGGCCTTGCCCTCGGCGCCAAATGCCTTGACCACGGGAATGCCGTTGACGAACTCGATTACGGCATTGTTGATGCGCATCATGCCGGCGCCGAACGCTTGCATGTTCGCGCCACTGGCCTTGGTGGCGCGGGTGAAAAACAGGAAAAACAGCGGGAACGGCAGCAGCGAGACAATCGCCATGCGCCAGTCCATGGCAAACAGGTAGAGGATGGCGATGATCACCGCCCCAAGCGTGCGGCCGAGGGTGGTGAAAAAATGCGCCGTCAAGCTGTGCAAGGTGCCGATGTCATCCTGCATCGCCTGCTTGACCTCACCCGAAGCACGACGGGTGAACCAGCCCAGCGGCACCCTGGCCAACCGACGGGTGATGGCCTGGCGCAGGTGGCCGGTGATGTGGTTGTCGGCCAGGTGCGCGACCATCTCCCCCAGCGAAATCAAGATCATGCCCAGGAACAGGCAGGCCAGGCTGACGCCGACCACTTGCCAGACCGGGCCTTGCAGCTGGACCCAACTGGCTGCGTCGCCCATGGCCAGTCGCGCAATGTGGGCGATGCCGGCCAGGGGCACCAGGGTCAGCATGGTCCCAAGGGCGGCCAGTACTGCAGCAAGTATCAGCCGCCCGCGAATGGGGCGTAATACCTGGGATACCGAACCGATGGGTGTGTCTTTAACGCTCATGAGCTCTCCTGAATAACCACTGCCGGCCACCGTGTGGCGTACCTGGCGTCCTTTTGCGTTCGAGCGTTTTGCACAGTGCATACCGTGTATTTCGAACGATGCGACGAAACCCTCAATGGCGCTGCGGATTTAATTGTTCACAGCCCGGCCGTCGATGCGAAGGGATGGCAGGCCCGCAGGCCCGCCGCGATGTATTTTTCGACAGAGGACACCGACACGTTCAATTCGGCAGCGATGTCCCGATGGCCCATGCCATGCAGCTTGCACAGCAACAGTGCTTCGCGGGCCTTGGGCGGTTTGGCCTGCAGCGCGTCATCGATTTGCACCAGCGCCTCGGCGGCCAGCGCCCGCTCCTCTTCGGACGGCACCAGCGGTTCGGCCTGCTGCATCAGGGATTCCAGGTGGCGGGCTTCGCGGTGACGGCGACGATAGAGGTCAATCACCATGCCTTTGGCGATCTGGGTCAAGTGGCAGCGCGAGTCTTCGATCGAAGGCACGCGGCCCTTCTTGATGAGGTTGAGATAGATATCGTGGGCCAGATCCGCAGCATCCAACGAGTTGCCCAGCTTGCGCCGCAGCAGGCTGCACAACCAGCGGTGATGGTCGATGTACAGCTTTTCGAATTGCCGTTTGGACGCAAACGCTCCGTTGTTCACAACACCTCTCCTGAGACGAATCCACCCGCGATCAGATTTTGACTAATGCGAATATGTATGATTATTATTTGCGATCATACGGTGTTCATAAAGCCCCTGCAACGCAACCGGATTGCACGTCCTCTGACGCCCGGGTTCCCAGGCGTTACACCAGACCGAGGATGGGTCTGTCGGCACTTGGTGCCATCTCTACTTCTGACTGTTCAGTTTGATAAGGCGGGAAACTTCCATGATGGAACTCACTCCAGATACGTTTTCAAAACGATCTGCCACCGATTACGAAGCGCATCTCTGGCTCTTGCAGCAGCAATATCCCGAACGCATTTCAAAGCACCTGAGTGCCTGGAAACTCGACGCGACTGTCGACCCTGCACGGCTGGAGTCGGCACTCCAGGCGGTGATCGAATCAATCCCCGAGCTCAATGCCCGCTATCAGTTCAACGATGACGGCGAAGTCGACAAGGTCCAGGCGCGCGACTGGCAAGCGTGCATCGAGCGCATTCAGGTGACCGGTGACGCCGGCCACTACCTGCTCTCCGAACAAGCCGCGCCGTGGGACGCCGAACACCAGCCGCCATTCAAGGCGCTGATTATGCAAACGCCGGATGCGCCCATCCTGGCGCTGGTCCTTCACCCGATTCTTGACCAGACCTGCCAGGCGAACGACCTGTACCGCAAGATCATGCACACCGCTGATACGCCACTGCCGTGGCTGCACCGCCAGGCGGACATCGGCGAGAACGCCGCCCAAACCGAAACACCTGAAGTCGCGGCCGTTATCCTCGCCGAGTTCCGCGAAGCCCTGGCGGAACCGGGCATGCTGGCGACGGATGACTTCTTCGACTTTGGCGGCCACTCACTGCTGGCCACCCGCATCATCGGCAAGCTGTCGAGCAGCCACGGCATCGAAGTCCAGTTCAACGATTTCTTCAGCGCACCCTCGGCAACCGCCTTGGCGGCACGCGCCCGGGTCATCGCGAAAAACGCTGCACCAACGACCGCCATCGGCTCGTCGCAAGATGTACAAAAAGCGCCGTTTGCACTGGCCCAGGCGTCCCTGGGACGCGCTTACGCCGCCTTCGAATTCGGCACGATCTTCAACCTGCCGTTTGCCATGGAGTTTCTCGACCCGGTGGACGAAGCGCTGTTCGAGCAGGCATTCCATGACCTGCTTGAGCGCCATGCAAGCCTGCGCAGCACCTTCCACTTCGAGCGTGGCGAGGCATACCAGCAAATCGTGCCGACCTCGCAGCTAGCACAGTTCAAGTGGTTCTGGCCCAGCCGCGAAAGCCAGGGTGCCACCCTGCAAAGCGAAGCCACCTATCAGTTCGATCTGACCCGCGAGCTGCCCCTGCGGGTGCGCTTCATTCAGGACACGCAGCATCAACGGCAAACCTTGTCGCTGCTCGTCCATCACATGGCCATTGATGAATGGTCGCTCAACGTGATGATGGAAGAACTGGCCCAGGCCTACCTGGCCCGGGCCGCCGACAAAGCGCCCGTCTGGAAAAGCCCGGCACCGTCTTTCCATGAATTCGCCGTGCGCCAGCAAGCCGCCGGGATCAACCAGAAGCACCTCGACTACTGGACCGGCATGCTGCGCGATGCCACCCGTGGCCTGACGCTGCCCTCCTCCGAGGCAGCGCCGGCAGAGGTATCGACCAAGGCCCAGTGGTTCGAGATCAAGCCCACCCAAGGCACGACCGACCACCTGTACGCCTTCGCCCGGCAGAACAACGCTTCACTGTTCGGCGTGGTCTATTCGGCAATCGTGCTCTCCCTGCACAAGCTCGGCGATTTGAAAGACCTGGTCGTGGGCACGTCGGCTTCCGGTCGCACGGATCCTGCGTATTACGACACGGTCGGCTACTTCACCACCATGGTCGCGCACCGCGTGCAATTCGACGGCCGGCAAGCCGTCGGCGCCCTGATTGAAAACGTCAGTCGCTTGATCAACGACTCGATGGCCTACGCCGATGTGCCGATGGAGCAGATTCAGCAGGCCCTGGGCATGACCCCGGCGGATGGACTGCTGTTCGACGTGTACATCCAGATTCACGCCAACAACGCCTTGAACGGCGCCCTGCGCACACCGGATAACGGCGCGATCCGCTACCGCCAGATCGACCCGGACAAGAACCAGTCGATGTTCGGTATTCAGTTCGAGATCATGGAAAACACGCTGGACGGCAAGCGCGTATTGCGCCTGGTGGTGACCTACCGTTCGGACCGTTACAGTGCACAACAGATGGCTCGCATGAGCGCCACGATTGAGCAGATGTTCGCGCTGTTTGCGACACCTGGTGCCGACAGCCTCACCCTGGACCACATCCGCGTCTGACCTTCAACAGGGCCTTGGTAACACCAGGGCCCTGTCTTTCACGCACTACACCTCATGCATGCCATAACGCTGGAACGACGAGCGTTTGGGCAGGCGGTAGTGCGGGCGGCCGAGCAGTTGATTGGCAATGCTCGCGTTACGAATCGCGGCAACGCCCAGGTCCGGCGAGCCCACGCCATGCTGGAAGATCTCGGCGTTCTGCACAAAGATACGCCCTGCCCCGTCATCACAGCGACGCGCAGTGAAGTCATCCTCCACAAGGCAGTCACCGTGCTCATCGGTCTCCAGCACCGTCCCCTTGAGCCGCTCGAACCACTGCGGCCAGGCATGCCCGTAGCCCGTCGCGGCCACAATCGCGTCGGCCTCCAGGCTGCCGGCCTGATCCAGCTCACGGTGCCGATAGGCAATACGCAGCGTACCGGCGACGTCCTCGACCGTCTCGACTTCACAGTTCGACAGCAACGTCAGGCCAGGGTCACTGCCGCCGATGGAGCGTTCATAGATCAAGTCGTAGATAGCGGCGATCGTGGAAAAACTGATGCCCTTGTACAACAGGCCCTGCTTGGCCACGACCTCGCGACGGCGTTCACGCGGAAGGCTGTGGAAGTACTCCATGTAGGACGGCGTAAAGCATTCCTGCCCCAGCTTGGAGTATTCCATGGGGTGGAAACCGGCTGAACGGGTGATCCAGCGGATCGAAGCGCCTGCGGCGATCCGCTCGGGGGTCAGCTCGTTGAACAACGCGAGCACACACTCGGCGGCGCTCTGGCCGGAGCCAATCACGGTGACACGCCGACATTGCGACAACTGCGCCTGGCGCTTGCCAAACTCCGCCGAATGCAGGATCGGTGCCGTACTTTTCACCTGAGCCCACTGCGGCACTATCGGCGTAGTGCCGATGCCTACCGCCAGGTTTCGACTGGAATAGCAGCGTTTGAAGCCTGACACGGACTGGCTTTCAATCAGGAACTTGCCGGCTCCCGCGTCGTAAGTCACATCACAGATATCCTCGCCGAAGTGGCACGTCGGCAACTGCTGCGAAGCCCAACGGCAATAGTGGTCGTACTCGCGGCGCGGCACCTGGAAGTTATCGTAGTAATAGAACTGGTACAGGCGATCGTGCTGGTGCAGGTAATTCAGGTAGCTCAGCTCGTGGGTCGGGTCGGCCATCGTCACCAGGTCCGCCAGAAACGGCACCTGCAACGTGGTGCCCGGTAAGAGCAACCCTTCATGCCAGCGAAATTCGGCTTTGCGATCCAGGAAAAGACTGGTCACGTCGCAATGTTTGGACAATAAAGCGGCCAACCCGAGGTTAAAGGGCCCGATGCCAACACCGGCGATATCTACAGTGGGTAAATCCGTCATCCAATCTGTCTCCCTGGGTAGTGCTGTGTGGTTATGCGCAGGCGAGCAATCGCTCGACATCGTGTGCGTTACGGCAACGCAGTAATTGTCCGGGGGAAAGCGTCACCGCCAGTTCCTCCTGGAACCGCGCAGCGATGGCTTTCAAATGCTGGGGCCGCAGGCCCAGACTGATGAAGTCGACCGAGGCATTGGCGCCGTCCTGCGGGGGCCTGCCCAACACACTCAGGTAGATCGCCAAGACCTTGCTGCACGGGGTTTCAACGACCTCTTCGGCTGGCTCCAGCAACAAACTGCACGCGCGCGGGCGATCAGGCTTGCCGTTTTGCGACAACGGCAGCGCCTCCACCGCCAGCAATCGCGTGGGCACGTGGGATTGCGGCAAGTGCTCGCGGGCGAACTGGCGCAACGCGGCGGCGGTCAAGGGGGCGGCGTCTTCGACACTCACGTACAGCGCACCGATGTTGACCTCGCCCTGGCGCTGTTCGCCGTAGTCCACCACCAGCACGTGCCTGACCGCAGGATGCTTGATCAGCTCGTTCTCGATGTCGGGCAGCGACACGCGCACGCCGCGCACCTTTACGTAGCCATTCACGCGGCTGTCGAACATCAACGTGCCGTCACGGCGATAGCGCCCGCAGTCACCGCTACGAAATGCACGTACGGCCTGGCCGTGCTCATCGGTCACGCTGATGAATTCGGTGTGTGCCAGCGCGCCGTCTTCCAGGTAGCCCAGGGCCAGGTTGACGCCTGCCGTATGAATGCGGCCGACAACGCCTGCCGGGCAATGCGCTCCCTGGGCGTCGAGCACCAGATAGCGGTTGCCCGGCAACGGGCGCCCGTAGGGAATTTGCAGCTGATCATCGGCAGTGATGTCGTGCCAGATGCTCCAGATCGTGGTTTCTGTCGGCCCCCCCAGGGAAATCAGGCGCGCCGATGGCAGCAGCCCGCGCAACTCGGCGATCACGCCCGGCTTGATGTAGTCGCCGCCCTGGGCGATCAGGCGCAGGCTGGCCAAGTCATGGTCACCACGGCACGCCAGCAGCATTTCGAGGATGGCCGGCACGGAACACCACAGCGTCACACCATGCCTGGCGATCAACTGATTCCAGCGCAGCGCATCCTTTTCCTCGCCGACGCCAGGCAGTACCAGCGTGGCGCCGGCCGTCAGGCAGCCGAGCACATCGAATACCGACATGTCGTGGTGCAGCGGGGTTACCGACATGAACACGTCGCTCTCGCTCACGCGCCAGTGTGACAAGGTGCTGCCGATGACATTGGCCGTGGCGCGGTTGCACAGCACCACGCACTTGGGTTTGCCGGTGGTGCCCGAGGTGTAGAGGTAGTACGCCGGCGCTTCGCTCATCGAGCGATCATCCAGTATTGGCGCACTGGCTTGTGGCCCGGTCAGCAACTCGTTCGGCGTGGCGTGGGCCTGCTCGACCGTCTCGCCCGAGCTGATGATCACCAGATCGGGGCGGCAGTTTTCCAACAGATACTGCCGGCGCTCGTCCGGCGCCGCAGCGTCGATAGGCACCCAGATCACGCCCGTCAGTGCACAGGCCAAGGTCAGCGTGGTGTGCTCCGGGCTGCGTGGCAGGCAAATGGCGACCACTTGGCCGGGGCCGATGCCACGGGCCTTGAACGCCGCAATGACACGCGACACATCCGCACCCAGTTCGGCGTAGCTGATCTGCCGCTCGCCGCTGATCAGGGCGATCCGCTGGTTGGCGGGGTCGAACAGGTGTCTGGCGATTTGCGCCAGGAACCCTTCGGCACGGGCCTCGGTGGTCGCGCTATTAAGGCAATAGTGAGACGTGTCGATGATCGCGCCGGCGTCCACGGCAAACTCACCGCTGGCGCTGATCTGGCTGATGGCCTTTTCCAGCGCATCCAGGATGTCGTGGACCAGCGCTGGGTCGAGGACTTCCCGCGCATAGTCGATATCCAGCACCAGCGCGCCCTCGGCGTTAGCCCAGAAACGAATATCCATGGCCACCTGAGGCGTCTGGGTCAGGCCGCCTTGCAACTGCATGGGACTGTCCGCCGCCGACACCGGCCAGGAAAAACCATTGGTAATCACCACCGGCAGCACAGGGCCTGGGCCGTGGGATTCGAACAGCAACCGGGCAAGGTCCACGCCCGAATAGGCCAAGTGTTGCAGCCCTTCCAGCACGTCCACTTGCAGCTTCGCCGCACGCTCCGTAAAGGTGCCGGGCGCCTCGTTTCGGTTGATCGCGATAAAGCTGGAACGGTTGGCAAATGCACCGCCCGTTTGCGGCGCAACGGGAACCGCCACACACAAGCCGCCTTCATCGAGCCAGTGGGACAGCACCTCCATCACCAGCGCCATCAGGGCGGAGTTCTTGAATAGCCGCTGCCGGGCGCCCAATTTGCAGAAACCGTTGAATACCGCCTTGGGCACTTGTCGGCTTTGGCGCGCGTAGCGCGAGGCCCGCACTTGATCGAGCGGCACGCGCCATGGCAGGCGTGGTGCGCCCGTCACGTCGGCGAGCTTGGTCTTCCAGTAAACCGCGTCGGCCTTGCGTTGATTGGCCTGATCCACCGGGGCAGGCGCAGCCTCGGCAGCGGGCTCATCGCCGGTCAGTCCGTCGAACAGCTCGACCAACAACGCCGCAATGGAGCGGCCGTCGAGGATCAACGCATCCAGGCGCACGAACACGGTCAACTGGTCGTCGGGCAGGTGGAAGAGCGTGACATTCCACGGCGCACGGTCCAGCTCGAAGATGGCGTGGGCGTAGGCCTCGCGGCGTTCATCGATGTACGCCGACGCGGCTTGCGCCGACATCGATGTAAGGTTGACTTCGTCTAGATTGATGCGGGCTTCATCGCTGACGTAACTGACCAACTTGAGCGCATCCACCCGTGTGCGCAGGCTGTCATGGCGCTGCACCATCGCTGCCAGGCGACTGCGCAGCAGCGTCGGGTCCATGGCCCCGTGGTATTCACGAAACTCCTGCATGGCCACGCCGCCAAGAGGCACCTGGGTGCCACGCCCCAATAGGTACGCCTGCTGCAGGGCTGACAGTGGTTTTTCGAGTGTGCGCGAAACACCGACATTGAGCGCTTGATCCAACGCGCGCGAATCGGCCGCCACTTCCTGCGTGATCGCCACAAAGCGCTCAAAGAACGTCGTTACCCACGGCAATGGCAACGCATCAAGACGGATATCCCAGTTGATCAGGATGCCGCCATCGGCGCAGGCGATCTGTGCATCAAGCGCCACTTGAGGCCCTTGGGAGATGACCCAATTCATCGGGCCCAATACACGCTGCACGCGCGGCGAAAGCAAGTCCCCACCGGGCATGTCCAGCGCGGCAGTAAAGACCACCGGCGCCAGCTGTGGCGAGCCGTGATGGCGGGACAGGTCGCGCATCACATTCACCCCCGGATAGGCGCAATGCTCAAGCAGGCCGACCATTTTTTTCGCCAGTTGCGCACACAGCGCAGCCGGCGTGGCGGCGGACTCGAGGTCCACATCCAGAATCAACACATTGGCAAAGTCCCCCACCACGCGCTCGACATGATCCACCAGCGGTTGGCGCCAGAACGTCGGTACATTGAGCCGAAAGCTACGGTCGCCGGTCTGCTCCCCGAGCACCGCCGCAAACAGCCCCATCATCAAGGTCGACAGGGTGATCCTGCGTTCCCGTGCCACGTGTTCCAAGGCCTGACGCTCGACAGGGCCCAGCCAGGTATGGAGTCGGTGGCTTTGCGCGTGCTCCGGCGGGTGTTCAAGCAATGGCAAGGTGGGGGCCGGGGCAACGTGCGCCAGGCGTTCACGCCACCAGGCACGGTCGCGATCCCGGGCGGCCTTGAGCGCCGGGTCGACACGCACCTTGTCGTACCAGTCGAAGAAGGATGGCGTGTTCGCCAGCGTGTCATCGGGCTGCTCGTAAAGCGAGGCCAGGTCTTCCATCAGCGTGCGGAAACTGGAGGGATCGATGGCGATCATGTCGGTATCGACATGCAGGCGAAACCTATCGTCGGCCATCAGGCTCACTGCAAACCGGGCGCCCGGCTCATGGCGCAGGTCCAGTTGCTGATGTGTCCACGTCTCCCGTTTGGCCAGCAGGTGGCGGGTGGCCTGCAGTTCGGTCATGGCACGCAGGTCTTCGACTTCCAACCGCGGCGATTGGTCCATGGATGCGATGGATTGCAGCCCTTGCGTATCCACGCGCATTCGCAGCATCGGATGCAGCAGGCTGGCCCGCTCTAGCGCTTGGCGTAACCGGTCCAGTTCAATGCACTGGCCATCGAACTCGGCGTAAAGATGAGCCGAAACTCTCCCTAAAAAGGCATGAGCAGTACGCCCGATCCAACAGGCGGCCTGCATCGAAGTTAACTCTCTCATGGTCCACTCATGTGATTGACAAATCTAAATGATTAGCGTCACCTATTAGAAACGATAATGATTATATTTCAAGGTGTAATTTTTTGACCACAAGCCACGGAGGCTTTCTGCACATGAGAACGGGCACCCTTAGGACGAGCGACATGGATGAGGTGCAACAGCTTGACGAAACGCGGAGTTTTTCATTCACCTCCGGCGATCGTGAGCTAGCGGTCAGCGGCATGTTGCAACGTATCGAAACGCCGGCCATCGCCGGCGAAAACGCCAGCAGCCTGTTTCAAAAAACCGTCTCGCACGCCTTTGAACAAGCGCGTAAGGCGGGCCAGGCGAACCCGATGATCGTCGGCGCCATCCCCTTCGATCCCGCTGAAGCGTCCTGCCTCTACATCCCCGAACACGCCGAGTGGCGCGCCCGCAGCGGTGCCGTGCACACCGGTGCGGCCTCGATGCCGGAACTGCTTGAACAAAAAAACATACCGGACGAGCAAGGCTTCAAGCGCACGGTCGAACACGCCATCGTCAACTTCCGCCACAGCGACGTGCGCAAGGCCGTGCTCTCGGTGCAGCGTGAATTGCTGTTTGCCCAGGATGTGGACGTGAGCGCCATGCAGAACAATCTGCGTGCCCAGAACCCCAGCGGTTACCACTTCCGCGTGCCCATGCCGGACGGCGCCACACTGATCGGCGTCAGCCCCGAATTGCTGGTGTACAAGGACGGTCTGGATTTCGTCTCCAATCCCCTCGCCGGCTCGGCCAAGCGTATGGCTGACCCCGAAGCCGACCGGCGCAACGCCGACTGGCTGGCCGCCTCGGAAAAAGACCATTACGAACACCGCCTGGTGACCGAAGACATCGCCTCCCGGCTCGGCCCATTGTGCACACGGCTGGACGTGCCACAGCGCCCTAGCCTGATCAGCACGCCTGCGCTTTGGCACCTCTCCACCCGTATCGAAGGCGCCCTGGCCGACCCCGGCATTTCGGCTTTGCAGTTGGCGTGCCGCCTGCACCCAACCCCTGCGGTGTGTGGCTTCCCTACCGAGCGCGCCCGGCACCTGATCCGCTTCGTCGAGCACGTCGAGCGAGGCCTGTTCACCGGCATGGTCGGCTGGTGCGACGCCCAGGGTAACGGCGAATGGGTCGTGACCATCCGCTGCGGCACCATCAAGCGCAACAAGGTCCGCCTGTTCGCCGGCGCCGGCATCGTCGAAGCCTCAAGCCCCGACTCCGAATGGACAGAAGTCCAGACCAAGCTCGGCACCATGCTGCGCGCATGCGGCCTGGCCCACTAATTTCCCCATTTTCAGCAGTGACCCTCATGACCCTAGAATTCACGCACTGGCCCCTCGAAAGAGCACAACGCTATCGGGAAAACGGCTACTGGATCGATCAACCCCTCACCCACCTGCTCCAGGCAAGCAGCCAGGCACAGCCCCAGGCTTGCGCGATCATTTGCGGCGAGCGTCGCTTCAGTTATGGCGAGCTGGATCAACTGTCCTCCAACCTCGCCTCGCGCCTGGCCGCCAGCGGGCTTGGCCACGGCGACACCGCGCTGGTGCAACTGCCCAACATCGCCGAGTTCTACATCGTGCTGTTCGCGCTGCTCAAGGCCGGCATCGTGCCGCTCAACGCGCTCTATAGCCATCGCAAACTGGAGCTTAAAAGCTACGCCAGGCAAATCACGCCGAAGCTGTTGATCGCCTCCCGTGAGCATGAAGTGTTTCGTGATGACGGCTACCTCGCCGACCTCAACGAAGTCGGCGCAAGCCCTGAGGTCACGCTGTTCCTCGGCGAGCAGCACGCCCCCAACAACCTGGCTGCCTGGATCGAAAGCCCGAGTGACAGCCCCGTGGATTTCTCCCCCAGCGCACCGGATGAAGTGGCCCTCTTCCAATTGTCCGGCGGCAGCACCGGTACACCCAAGCTCATCCCACGCACCCACAATGACTACCACTACAACGCCCGTACCAGTGCCGAGGTGTGCGGCCTGACCGCACAAACACGCTTCCTGTGCGCCCTGCCGGCAGCGCATAACTTCCTGCTCAGTTCGCCGGGCGCCCTGGGCGTGCTGTACGCAGGCGGTACCCTCATCATGGCGCCAAGCCCGGAACCGCAGACCTGCTTCGCAATGATCCAGCGCCACGCAGTCAACACCGTCGCCCTGGTGCCCAGTGCCGTCGCGTTGTGGTTGCAGGCCGCGCCGCAGCACACCGAACAACTGCAATCGCTTGAATTCCTGCAGGTCGGCGGCGCCGTGTTCGCCGACTCGCTGGCCCGCCAGGTGCCCGGGGTGCTCGGCTGCAAACTGCAGCAGGTGTTTGGCATGGCCGAGGGCCTGATCAACTACACCCGCCTGGATGACACCGACGAGCAAATCTTTACCACCCAAGGCCGCCCGATCAGCCCGGGGGACGAAATCAAAATCGTCGATGAACAGGGTGTGCCCGTAGCGCCCGGCGAGCCCGGCCTGTTGGCCACCCGCGGCCCCTACACCTTCTGCGGCTACTACAAGAGCCCCGAACAGAACGCCCAGGCCTTCGATAACGAGGGTTACTACTACTCCGGTGACCTGGTGCAAATGACACCCGGCGGTGACCTGCGCGTCGTCGGCCGGGTCAAGGACCAGATCAACCGGGGTGGCGAAAAAGTCGCTTCCGAAGAGATCGAAAACCTCATCGTGTTGCACCCCGACGTCACCCACGCCGGTCTGGTCGCCATGCCCGACGCCGCACTGGGGGAAAAGAGCTGCGCCTTCGTCGTCTCGTGCAATCCCAACCTCAAGCCGCCCGCCCTGCGTCGCCACCTGATGGAACTGGGCATCGCCGAGTACAAACTGCCCGACCGCATCCGGCTGATCGATACCATGCCGCTCACCGCCGTGGGCAAGATCGACAAGAAGCAGCTGCGCCAACTGCTGACGGCGGAAACCACCCGCGCCTGGCTGAAAACCCGCGTATTGCAATTGATCGAAGACGGCGAAGCACTGGACCCCGAGGAAAACCTGATTTTCTACGGCCTCGACTCCCTGCAAGTGATGAAACTCGCCGCCGAACTCAAGGCGCGTGGAATCGCCGTCACCTTTGAAGAGCTGGCCGACTCGCCCACGCTCGCCAGTTGGTGGTCGCTGGTGGACACGCGGCAAAAAGCGGCCTGAACGGGCCGCTTCGCCCAGTCGATTTAAAAGGAGTTAGAGATGACTTTATCCACGGCCGACCAAAGCAGGCTTGAGCACTTCTGGCAGCACTGCGTGACCCACCAGTACTTCAACATCGGCTACCCCGAATCCGCCGATTTCGATTACTCCCAGTTGCACCGTTTCCTGCAGTTTTCGATCAACAATTGCGGGGACTGGAACGAGTACAGCAACTATGTACTGAACTCGTTCGACTTTGAAAAGGACGTGATGACGTACTTCTCCGAGCTGTTCGACATTGCGCTCGAAGACAGCTGGGGCTACGTCACCAATGGCGGCACCGAAGGCAATATGTTCGGCTGCTACCTGGCCCGCGAACTGTTCCCTGACGGCACCCTGTATTACTCCAGGGACACCCACTACTCGGTGGCCAAGATCGTCAAGCTGCTGCGCATCAAATGCCGCGCCGTCGAATCCCTGCCCAACGGCGAGATCGACTACGACGACCTGATGCTCAAGATCGCCGCCGACCAGGAGCGTCACCCGATCATCTTCGCCAATATCGGCACGACGATGCGTGGCGCGGTGGACAACATCGCGATCATCCAGCAACGGCTGCAACTGGCGGGCATTGCCCGGCGTGACTACTACCTGCATGCCGACGCGGCGCTGAGCGGGATGATCCTGCCCTTCGTTGACCACCCGCAACCCTTCACGTTTGCCGACGGCATCGATTCGATCTGCGTGTCCGGGCACAAGATGATTGGTTCGCCGATCCCGTGCGGCATCGTGGTCGCCAAGCGCAAGAACGTGGCGCGCATCTGCGTGGAAGTCGACTACATCCTGGCCCATGACAAAACCATCAGCGGCTCACGCAATGGCCATACGCCGCTGATGATGTGGGCGGCACTGCGCAGCCACTCGTTCGCCGACTGGCGCCAGCGTGTCCGCCACTGCCTGGACCAGGCGCAATATGCCGTGGATCGCTTCCAGGCAGCCGGCATCGATGCATGGCGCAACGAGAACTCCATCACCGTGGTGTTTCCCTGCCCGTCGGAAAGCATCGCGAAAAAGTATTGCCTGGCCATCTCCGGTGGCACTGCGCACTTGATCACCACGCCCCATCATCACGACAACTGCATGATCGATGCCTTGATTGATGAGGTCATCGCCGAGCGTGACACCGATGCCTGGGGCACTGGCGCCGCCCGTGCGCGTCAAGGCGCCCATGAACAGCCCCCCGCCTCTGCCCGGCTGGCGTGCCCACGCTTCGACGTCATCTGAAACCGAACCCTTTATTAGAGACAAACACTATGTCGTCACTGAAAACACCCGAGGCGTGCGAAAGCCTCACCGACATCCGCGCGGGCATCGACTTTTTCGATCGTCAGATCCTGGAGTCACTGCAACAACGCTTGGGTTACGTGAAGGCCGCCGTGCGCTTCAAGGCCAACGAACAAGCGATCCCCGCGCCGGAACGGGTGGCGGCGATGCTGCAGGACCGCCGGGAGTGGGCGGTCGACACTGGATTCGATGTGGATTTTGTGGAAAAACTCTACGAGCACATCATTTATTGGAACATCCAACAGCAAATTTCACATTGGCGAGCGCTTTATCCGCAGCAAAGTACGGAAAACGCCGGCTAAGGCGTCGAAAAGCGCGTGCATTCAGGTCCATCCGCCAGGGTGGACTTGACCCCCACGTATCACACATTTCCATGGCCAGTTTGAGGCGGGTTGCACACTGCTCCAACATGCAACGCCGCCTCTACCGCCTGTTATATCGCGAAAATAGCTTCAATTTCGATATTCAGTTCCGGGGAAAACAATTTGGAAACCTCGACCAGGGAGCTGGCAGGGAGATGCCCATCATAGTGCTGCGCCAGCACCTTGCGCAGTTCGCCGGCCTGGCTGAAGTCGGTGATGAAGATAGTCACTTTCAAGAGTGCAGACATATCGGTGCCCTCCTCGACTGCAACCGTTTTAATCTGCTGCAAAATAGCATTGGCCTGTTTTTCAAGACTTTGCCCTTGAGCATCAGTGCCGAATGCAGTAAAGCCTGACAGATAGAGCGTGTGGCCATTTTTCACTGAATGCGAATAGGGCCCCACTGCGGGAGGAAGTGCCGGGTAATTTTTACGTTCGATATTAGCGCTTGGCATATGAGTGAGTCCGAATTTTAGTGCATGGGTGATTGTGAGTTTATGAATTAAAGTACGTGGTCAGGTGATTTTCAAGTTGGCCATGTTCTCAAAGTCCGGCAAAAGACAATAGTCACGTTTCTGCACGATTACTGCCTGATCCTCTACGCGTGGAATTTTCCAACACGTTGCGCTTTCTGCATGTGTCATAATTTCGTATGACAATGTGTAAATATGGGTCTTACCCCACTGTGCCTGCAAAGGAGGCCCTAATTGGCGGAGAACTATCGTTTTGCAGCTGAAGATGGCCGAGTGGCGCTCAGGGAGATGATTCGTGGGCTTCTCCCTGAGGAGGGCCGCTTCCCAACCCCTATCGAGGGTTTTACGCTGCACCGCTATGACCATTCAGACACGGCAAAACCCCACTTCTACAAGCCGATACTTATTGTCGCAGTACAGGGGAGGAAGTGGGTCCGCATGGGTATCAATGATATTTCATTCGGGGAGTACACATGTTTTATCGCCGGCGTGAACATGCCCGTCTCCAGTTGTCTCCTGGAAGCGACTTCCGAGATGCCCTACCTGTCAGTTTCCCTGGATCTGGACAGGCCTTTGATAGCTGCATTAGCTGCTAAAATTCCACCGCCGACTGAATATAATCACGACATTGCAATTGGCGCAGCGGTACAAGAACTCAGCCCGGAATTGCTTGATGCTTTTTTAAGAATGCTTGAATTACTCGATAAGCCAGAGCACGCCAAGGCATTAGGAGCGCTAATATCGCAAGAAATTCACTACCGACTGCTCACGACACCCTTTGGACATCAACTTCGACTTTTGAATACAGTCGGTTCTCAAAACAATAAAATTGATCAGGCGATCATGTGGCTGCGGGATAATTACCGGGAAACGTTGCAGGTAGATAAATTGGCCGGGACATTGAATATGGCGCCTTCCACTTTATATAAATATTTTAAAAAAATAACGACACTCAGCCCTTTGCAATATCAGAAGCGTCTGCGTTTGGATGAGGCGCAACGCCTGATGCTGGTTGAAGATTGCGATGTTACAGAAGCGGCCTTGATGGTCGGCTATGAAAGTGCCAATCAATTTGGTCGAGAATATAAACGGCTGTTTGGCGAGCCGCCCAGAAAGAATGTTGTCAACATCAAGACCGGTAGGCAGTAGCCGCTCGGAGCCGCGATTTTGATGCCCCTGCGGATCAGATCAGGTTGAACCTCTGTCACTCAGGCGGACTCCCAAACCTGAATCCAGGAGAAACATATGAGCCAAACAGCTTTGGTCGTCGGCGCCAGCGGCATCGTCGGCAGCGCCATCACTCAGTTATTAATCGACAACAACTGGCAGGTCGCCGCGTTGTCCAGGCACCCATCGCAAGCGCCAGGCGTGATCCCCGTAGCGGCAGACCTTCAGGATTCCGCTTCGCTGGAACAGGCGCTCGCGGGTTTGAAGCCCACGCATGTGTTCATTACGACATGGTCACGGCAAGCCACGGAAGCCGAGAACATTCGTGTCAATGCGGCCATGGTTCGCAACGTGCTGGCCGCTATTCGCCCAGCCAGGAGCGTTGAACACGTAGCGCTGGTCACGGGGCTGAAACACTACCTCGGCCCATTCGAAGCCTATGGTAACGGCAGCCTTCCGCAAACGCCGTTCCGCGAGGATCAGGGTCGTCTGGACATCGAAAATTTCTACTACGCCCAGGAAGACGAACTCTTCGCCGCAGCTGAAAAGGACGGTTTTACCTGGAGTGTTCATCGCCCGCATACGGTCACCGGGGTTGCCGTAGGCAACGCGATGAACATGGCAACCACCCTCGCTGTCTATGCCTCGATCTGCAAACAGACCCATCGCCCTTTTGTATTTCCCGGATCAACAGTGCAGTGGGACAGCCTCACCGACATGACGGATGCACGGCAGTTGGCCAAACAACAATTGTGGGCGGCCACTACGCCGGCTGCGGCCAATCAGGCATTCAACGTCACAAATGGCGATGTATTTCGTTGGAAATGGATGTGGAGCCGAATTGCCGAATACTTCGACGTGCCTGCCGCCGATTATCCCGCTTCACCCTCCCCCCTTGCCACGCAGATGGCTGACGACCAAGCCGTATGGACGCAAATGGTCGCGCAATTCGGGCTGAAGGAATCCGATATCGGTCGACTGATATCCCCATGGCATACCGATGCGGACCTGGGGCGGCCCATCGAAGTGGTCACGGACATGTCGAAAAGCCGTGCCATGGGCTTCACCGCCTATCAGGCGAGCGATCAGGCATTTTTCGACGTGTTCGACAAACTACGCGAGACACGCTTGATACCCTAGGCCGTTCCTGAGACGCCAGGCCGATTGATGCCTCTCACGGCAGGCATCAATCGGCCAGAAGTGCCCAGCGTTCGTGATCGCACCAGACTCCGCCGATCTGGAGGTATTTCGCAGAAAACCCCTCTTTCGTAAACCCGAGACGTTTGACCAGCGCTATTGATCGTACATTTTCAGGTTGAATATTGGCTTCGATACGGTGAAGCCCTAACTCCCCAAAGGCATACAGCGTTGTCAACTCCACCGCCTGGGACATTCTTCCAGTCCCGGCAAACGAAGCCATGCCCCAGTAACTGAGATAGGCGTTTTGAAATCCTTTATAGAAGATCTGGCTTAGATGGGTGACTCCCACAATGTGCCCGGATTCTCTATCGCGGGCCACCAGCCCAACGCTTGCGCCCGTGATGTGTGCCGAATACCACTCCTCGAACCCCGAAGCGGTCGTGAACGGCTGTACCCAGCGGCCATGATATTCAAGGCTTTCCCGATTCGCGTGGAGAAGCTCGTCCCTATCTTTGCGCGTTACCTGGGCAAGCCTGACGTTTGACATTTCCATAGCTGCACCTCTTCTTACCTTTTGCCCTGGGCTACAGCTCCAATGAGAGTCGAAAACATCTCTTCTGCCTCGGCAACGGAGCAATGTCCACGTGTAACGGCGCATGTCAGCGCGTCTCCCGCCGCAACCAATGCCGCGCAGGCCAATGCCAGCGATTCCAGGCGAACGCTTGAATGAGGCCGTAGGACTTCCACGAACATCTCGATCACCGCGTCAACCAACTCTTGGTACACGCCAGCTTTCTCACCGCTTCCTGCAAGCGCCGCGCCGACAGCATGAAATTCGTCACCCTGATCGGTTCCGCAGGCCAGATAGGCTTTAGCCAAAGCCAATACGGTGTCTTTCGCCGGTCGATTTTCCTGAGCCATAAGCGTGCGAAACGCGGTAATGCGTTCGGTATCTATCCAACGATAGAGGTCAATCAAAAGACCGGTTCTGGTCTCGAAATGCTCGTAGGTCACCGGTTTTGAAACGCCCGCGCGCACTGCCAGGTGGCCTAGCGTGAGGCGATCCGCACCTTCCTCCCGAACGATCACACGCGCCGTCTCAAGCAGTTGCTGACGCCGCTCGGGCTTCGGCAGACGACCTGAGATCCTCTTGTCGGCGACGATTTTTGTGTTTTTCACTTGCATACCTACAACCTACCATCTGTAAAGTAAGTGGAGCACAGGTGTTGTGACGTTACAAGCGTCTGGAAGACTGCAAGGTAGGGGCTGAGGCCTTGGTCAGCGTGTAGACGTTTTTTCGAGCACAGAATTTGGCCAGGTTGCCTCTGCAATACGCATGAAATTATTGCCGTAGATCGCTTGGATATCCGCATCTGAATAACCCAAGCGCGCCAATTTCTGTGCGACCTCACCCAGGGTCTCGGGCTGCAACTGAACATGTCCGTTCATCTGGCCATAGTGCTCAATCGGCCACCAGTCGTTCTCGTCTTCACCTTCCGGCAAATCTTTGTGCTCGGGGTACAACTCGGTATCCAAACCTATGCCGATATGGCTTGTCCCGATGCGCTCTGCCAGATAGTCGATTTGTCGAACGTAAGCGTCTACGGAGGCCGATGGGTCGCCCAGGAATATGCCCAGGCCTGTAAGTCCGATGACGCCACCTTGAGCCGCACACGCGAATATTTGTTCGTCATCGATTGTTCGCGGGTGATCAAAAACCGCTTTAACGTTGGTGTGGGAGAAAATCGCGGGGCGCTGTGACATTTCCATAATCTCAAGACTTGAGCGTTTGCTGGCGTGCGAACAGTCAATAACAATTCCCGCTGTATTAATACCCTGAACGACCTTGCGTCCCAGGGTGGTCAATCCGCTACCTGCGCCATGGCAGCCGCCAGCACAACTGTTGTCGCGGTTGTAGGCAAGCAACATTTGGCGAACCCCGAGGCTTGCGAACAGTGCCACCATCGCAGGGTCCTGCCGCAGCATATTGGAACCTTCGAGGTCAAAGGAGACCGCGAGCTTTCGAGACGTGTGCGCATGGTAGATATCGTCAACGCTGGCGACCAGGACAAAGTCTTCAGGGTGTTGAGCGAGCCAGCTCCTGAAACCCGCAAGCGTTCGCATCACGGTTTCAAACGGGGTCATGTCCATGCCCACGTTGATCGAGACATGATGAAAGCCGGCTTCTCGGTACCTGTTCAGGCGCGACATATCCTGTCCGGGAATCAATGGCAGGCACGCATGGGCCTCCCATTGAATCGCCGGGGCCTTACTGACTCCTGATGGGTCAAGCTTCATCATTTAAACCCCGTCCAATCGGTTCGCTGTCCACTCGTGCGCCAATGATGCCATGGCGCACTTCGCAATCTGAGCATCCTGCACGCCTAAGCCTGTGAGGTCTGCAACGGTAATCTGCCTGTCGTCCTGCCGTCCGATGGCGTGACCGCTCAATACGCTGCCGAGTGCTACAAGCCTGCCCTTGTCGATCAGGCCGGATTTGAGGGCCGCTGAAATTTCACCGAATTGGCAGCATTGCTCTATTGAGTCCACGACAATGACATCTGCACGTGCAACCAGGCGCACATCCAGCTCCTGCTTGCCAAGGCTGTCTGCGCCAATAGCGGTGATGTGTGTTCCAGGGTTGACCCATTCATTCGCTATGATTGTTTCGCGAGAAGGTGTTGCCGTGATGATTAGATTGGAGTTGGTCGCAACGTCCTTTGCATCCTGGGTGGCAGTAACATCAAAACCCAGCGCCTCGGCAAATTCCCGGTAGTGTTCCAGGCCTTGCCGGTTACGACCGTAAACCGTCAAGCGTCGACATGCAGTGACGGGCATCAGGTGTTCCAGTTGCATGCGTGCCTGCTCGCCAGTACCGACCACGCCAATGCCTCTCACATCGGAAGGCGCCATAGCCCTTGCCACGATCTGCCCCGCCAGCGCCGTACGCATCGAGGTCAGCCAGCCGCCATCGCGAAGCAACGCGATGGGTTGCCCCGTCAAGGCCGAGAAAACCAGCGTCAATCCATCATTACTGGAAAAACCCTTGGCGGGATTGTCGTAGAAACCTGCCGAGACCCTGACTGAAAACACCTCGTCTCCTGACACCCAGGCCGACTTCACGCAGCAGTCACCGTTGCTGGCCGGGAACTGAAAGCTCTGAACCGCAGGTTGCTGCACAAGCCCGTTCGCATGGGCAATGAACCCCTCTGCTATCAGCGCAGCAGCGTCTCTGGGGTGCAAGGCGCTCATGATTTGCGCTTGGGTATAGATATGCATCGATTGCTCCATCGCTATTAAAGACGGGCGTTGCACTTAACCGGCTGGTCAGCGGCGACTCGCCGCCGTCAGCGGGGATATGACGCTACAATCAGGCATTTGAGTGAACGCGGGCTTAACCCTAGCATAAAAATACATTTAGTATTCCGCATACATTTTGTATTTTTCGAGGCAAAACTTTACCGTGAATAAACGTCTGGATAATTACATCAGCATCGCCCAGGCGATTGCCAAGCTCCTGGACCCGCACGCCGAGGTCATTATTCATGACCTGGCTTCAGGAAAGATTGCACATATCTTCAATGCGTTCTCTCAGCGGCGGGTCGGCGACAGTTCACTGACGGATATCAACGATGGGGCATCATTCGATGACGATGTTTCGGGCCCTTATAGAAAGGTGAATTTTGATCGCCGGCAGCTAAAGTCGGTTACAGCGGTGCTCCGAGATCCTGACGGCATCCAGATCGGGCTCTTGTGCGTGAATTTCGACATCACTGTCATGAGCGGGATGGCAGAAATCGCCGCATCATTTTTGGGTCTTGAAAATACAGTCGAGAAGCCTGCGGCATTGTTCGCCACAGATTTTCAAGAGTTGGCGCACTCTATTATGGATGAGTTTTTGAGGGCCCGTAGGGTGACGCTGGCGTCGCTGACGTCAGAAGAAATGGTGGCGCTGATTGGTGAAATGGATAAAGGCGGCGTCTTCGCGCTGCGCAATGCAACCCATTACATCTGCGAACTGTTAACGCTATCCCGGGCTACCGTCTACAAGTATTTACGACGTTCCAGAGCAGCCACTGGCGCTCAACAAAACTGATGACTTGAAGGTGAACCAGGCAATTCATCGGTCCCCTCCTCCACCCGTAAGCGCGAGCTGGCCCGCGAAGAGTCTCGGAGCGCCGCGTGAGACTGCGCCGCGGCGTTATCGTTGACGTTCTTCGCGAGCCAGTTCGCGCCTACAAAGGGGTTGCGTTGGTCACCGCAGGTTCTTGTCCAGGAACGCCCGTATCACTGGAATGATCTCCTTGGCATGGGTTTCCAGCGCAAAGTGCCCGGTGTCATAAAAACGAATATCCGCCTTGGGCATATCGCGCTTCCACGCCTCGGCACCGGCCGGCACGAAAAATGGGTCGTTCTTTCCCCAGACCGCGAGCAGCGGTGGCTGGTACTGGCGGAAGTACGCCTGGAAGGCCGGGTACATCGCTACGTTCGAGGCGTAGTCCAGCAACAGGTCGAGCTGGATGTCGGCATTGCCCGGCCGGGATACTTGCAGCCCTTCCAGCGTGTAGCCATCGGGTGAAACCGCGCTTTGGTCGGCCACGCCTTCCAGATACTGCCACTTGATCGAGGCGGGGGTTGGGAAGTCGCTCAGCGCCTCACGGTTTTGTTGGGTCGGAGCCTGCCAGTAGCGTTGGATAGGAGCCCATCCTTTGCCCAGGCCTTCTTCGTACGCGTTGCCATTTTGGGAGATGATCGCGGTCACCCGCTCCGGATGGGCGCTGGCCATGCGCCAGCCCACGGGCGCGCCGTAGTCGTGGACCATCAGCGCGTATTTATCGAGTTTGAGCTGTTCGGTGAACTGGCCGATGGTCTTGGCCAGTTGGCTGAAGGTGTAGGCGTATTCGCCGCGCGCGGGGGCTTGGGTGAAGCCGAAGGCCGGCAGGTCTGGCGCGATGACGTGATAGCGGTCGGCAAGCTCGGGCATGAGTTCGCGGAACATGAAGGATGAACCGGCGAAGCCATGCAGCAGCAACACGGTCGGCGCGCTGGGGTCGCCGGCCTCGCGGTAGAACACTTTGACGTCACCGACCTGCTCATAGCGGTAATGCACTGTGTTGTCGGCATGGACAGCGCTGCTCATCAGCAAGGAGGCAGCGAGCCCGGCAGCGGCCAGGGAGGCGTTGGATGGAGTCATGATGTGGCTTCCTGTGTAACCGTTAAAGTTGGTATTTGAAGGTTATCCCCGGATTTGGTAACCTGTCAAACATAATTTATTGGTTACAGGCTGCCCCATGAATCCAAACAGCACTGCCTCAGGCGCACTTTTTCTGGCTGACAACCTTGCCCTCGATTTCATTAACTCCGAGTACGGGGTGGGTGATCAGCGCCATGACTGCTTCGTCGATGATCACAGCGTCATGAGTTGGCTGACGCAAGCGGGGCTGTTGTCCGAGCACGTTGAGCGGCAGGCTCCGAGTGGGCTGCTGGCGCTCGCGCGCACGCTTCGCGCGAGTTCAAGGGCGGTGGTGAATGCCGCAATGACAGGCGTTCCCGTCGATCCTGCGCTGATCAACCAGGTGCTTGAAGCGGGGCAGCCGGTGAGCCGGCTGGAATGGGAACAGGAGAAGAAGGCATTTCGAGCGGCCACTTATCCTAGGGACAACAGTCCGGCCAGCCTGCTTGGGCCGGTGGCCGAGGCGCTGGTGGCCTTGGTCACTCACGATAAGTTTGAATACGTGCGGCAGTGCGAGGCCCACGACTGCGTGCTGCTGTTCCATGACCTGAGCAAATCACACCGCCGCCGCTGGTGCAGCATGGCGACCTGCGGCAACCGGATGAAGGTGGCGGCGTTTCGTTCCAGGAATAAACCTTGATCGTTCTTGCCGCCCGTATCCGGCGAAGGCGGTGCGCGCGCCATGAATGGTCGCGCACCTTTTCTTATTGATGAGTGTCCGCTTCCTCAGCCGGATAAAACTCACCCTCCTTGCCGATTTCTTTCAGGCGTTCGCGCACAATGGCCTCAATGCTGGCGACGGCGGCTTGATCGTCAGGGTTGACCAACTGCAAGCACAGGCGTCGGATATTCTGATCGTGGGTGCCCTCGCTCATCATTTCGTGGGTGAAGGCCTGTTCGCCACGCCACAGGCACAGCTGGGTATGCGTCCCGCCGAGCC